>JAPYWJ010000003.1 GCA_028276405.1 Hydrogenobacter sp. | reverse complement strand
AGTACCCACTTTACTTTACCGTCCTTAGTTATGATCCTGTAATCTTTATGAGTTTGCTCCCATAGGGAACTTTCTATGCATTTTTTCACCTCTTTGGCTACACTATCGAGGTCTTCTTTGTGTATCAGGTCTGCGTACTTTAACTTTCTTTCCACAAGCTCTTCAGCGGTGTAGCCGGTTAAATTTTTCACATTGGGAGAGACAAGTTTAACGGGCCATCCGGTAAGATGCTCTAAAAAGAAAAACACCATAGGACCCCTTGTAAGTAAAAGTTCTGGGCTCAGTTTAACATACTCAAAAGCCTTAAGCATTTGGGAAAGTTCTATGTGTATCTCTATATAAGTATTTTTTTCCCTGTTGTAGCTTGCAATCACATAAATGTAATTTTCTCTACCTTCTTTCGTAGTATGCACATATACTGTCTGGTAGCTTTCCAAACCTTGCTCTTTCATAATCTTTACTGTATACGGCTGAAACTCCACACCGTAGAGTTCCTTAGCCTTTTTATTTGCGTACACTACTTTGTAATTTTCATCTATTACCAAAAGAACTACAGGAAGGTTTTCAAAAGCTGAATAATCCATAAACATAGAAAAGGTTTTTATTTTATCACATTATAAAAGCTACTGCCACAGAATAATCCCTTTCGTGAGATATAGATACATACAGGTTTATACCTTCAAGTAGGTGCTTTATGTCCTCCCTGAGGATGTTAACCTTTGCGGGTTTTCCTCTGTCTCCGAGCACTTCTATCTGGGAAAATTTTAACACTATACCGAATTTCTGGTAAAAAGCTTTTAAAACAGCTTCCTTACAAGCCCATCTTGCGGAAAGGCACTCGCAGAAAGACTTCTGCTGGGTGCAATACTCAAGTTCTTCTTTTGTGTATATACGGTTCAGAAATTTATCACCAAAGCGTTCAACCGCTTTCTTTATCCTCTCGTTCCTGACTATGTCTATACCAACCACGCAGAAATATTATAAAGGGGGAGATCCCCCCAGAAGGCTTACTTTTTCTCCACTATTACACTCTTTAAGGGTGCTACCGCCTGTAAGAATTCTTGCTGTTCCTTTGGAGGCACCCTAAACTTGTTAAGAGTTTCTTTGGTAAGTTCCACAAACCTGTTCCAGTCTGAGTCTGAGATGCCAAGCCCTTCGTGAGCGGTCTTCATGTCCCTTCCTGTGTATATACAGGGTCCTCCCGTGGCGGAGCAGACAAAGTCAGTAAGGTGAGCTATAAGTTTGTTCTTACTGTCGTTGCTGAGACCTTTAAAGTAGATTCCCAACTGTTTGTCTGTTACTAGACGCACCGCAAGGTCCTTTACAACTGCTGAGATGGCATCGTATCCACCAAGCCTCTGATAAAGGGTCTTTTCTTTGTGCATCATCTCCGCAAAAGTAAGGCTAGAAAGTCCAAAAACTAACATGAGGCTAAGAGCAGTTTTTCTCATGATACTACCTCCTTTTACTTATTCCTATCATCAACTACATCATTCCTCTGGCTCTCCAATATGTTAAGAACTGCTTGTTGTAAGTCAGAGGGAACACCGTTTTGTTGCATAGATTTTTGAACACACGCCTTAAAACTGTCTAAATCACCGTTGGCTATACCTTTACCACCGGGTCCCAACATACCTTGATGTGACGCTCTCATAGGTCTACATGTATAGGTTCTTTGTACTCCGTCAACAGGACTTGTGTAAGTTATAGTAGTTGGATATGTACAAGGACCACCAGCGGCAGCACACAACTGTTTTGTTAGGCATAACTGTATACGTTCAAGACTGTCAGCAGACAGCCCTCTGAAGAATACACCTATGTTTGGGTCTGTTGCGAGGCAGGGTACTGCATCACTTACTACTTTCCTAATACCCTGCTCACCACCAAGCCTCTCAAAAGGTGTTTGAGCACTACTGCTCCCCCCGCAGGAAGAAAGTATAAAACCCGTAGAAGCTAATAGAGCAAATGTACCTAATACATACCTTCTCATGATACTACCTCCTTTATAAAGGTTTTCTTGTTTTTAATGCTACTTCCTTTGGATGATCCTTTCAGTGATTAAGTCACACAAAGAAGTGTTTATTTGGCAAGGACTCTTGCCACTTCCTGTAAAGATGTGATGCCCTTTCTTACTTTTAAGATACCAGCTTCATAAAGGCTTCTCATACCCTTGCTTTTAGCTAAATCTTTTATGTCTTCGGAAGTGCCACCCTTTATAATGAGCTTTCTTATCTCCTCATCTATTTCAAGTATCTCATGGACAGCCGTTCTTCCCTTGTAACCTGTACCGTTGCAAACTTCACACCCTCCTTCTTTGTGTGTGTATATGGTTATGTCCTCGTCAGGATTTTTTAGTATTCCCATCCTTACAAGAGCTTCTTTTGGTGTGTTGTCCTCTACTTTACACGCAGGACAAAGCTTTCTAATGAGTCTCTGCGCCACTATGAGTATGACTGATGAGCCTACAAGAAAAGGTTCTATGCCCATATCCACAAGCCTAGTGATAGAAGATGGTGCGTCGTTGGTGTGTAGAGTGGAAAATACCAAGTGACCTGTTAGTGCGGCCCTTATGCCTATTTCCGCAGTTTCTGTGTCTCTTATCTCACCTATTAGGATTATGTCTGGGTCTTGTCTGAGAAAAGCTCTCAAGACGCTTGCAAAAGTAAGTCCTATATTTTCGTTAACCTGAACTTGATTAAGTCCGGGGATGGAAACTTCCACTGGATCTTCTGCGGTCAGGATGTTCACATCGGGTGTGTTTCTTTCCATGAGTGATGCATACAGTGTGGTTGTCTTACCTGAACCAGTAGGTCCTGTTACTAATATCATTCCCCACGGTGTCCATATGGCTTTTCTGAATTTTTCAAGGTCGTCAGGCTCAAAGCCTAAATCTTCAAGCTTTACGCTAAGGTACTTCTCTGCCTCCTGAATTCTCATGACTGTTTTCTCCCCATAAACTGTAGGTACGGTAGAAACCCTGAGGTCTATCCTTTTCCCACCTATCCTTATCCTTATCCTTCCATCCTGGGGTTTCCTTCTTTCTGCTATGTCCATGTTGGACATGATTTTGTATCTTGCTGTTAGCGTGTCTTTGAGCTTTGCGGGGAACTCATGAAACACGCGCAGTATTCCATCAATTCTGTAGCGTACAACTACTTTTTTTTCATAAGGTTCTATGTGTATGTCAGAAGCAGAAAGTCTAACAGCCTCGTAGATTAGATAATTGGCAAGCTTCACTATGGGTGCTTCTCCAGCTTCCGTAGCTAAAGCTTCTGGAGATAGGTCTATGGGGAGATTTTCTAGTTCAATCTCTTCTTGGGGTTCAAGCTCCTCAATAAGCTTGGTCACCGTAGGATAAAGCTTGTTTATAAGGTTCTCTACCGCTTTCCTGCTAGCGGCGTAAACATTGATAGAATTTACCTTACTTTTGAACCTTAGCTCGTTTATGGCTGACTGATTGAAAGGGTTAACCGTAATGACAGTTAAGTTTCCGTTTTCGTACTTTACTGGAGCTATTAAGTACTTTCTAAGCAGATTTTCTGGAAGTTCTTTCAACACCTCTTGTGGTATGTTTACATCTTCCACATTACCTTTCCACAGCTTGTTGGATAAGTGCTTAGAATAAAACTCTACCAACTTTGTGTCGTCAAGTATGCCTAACCTGAGTAAGGTGCTTATTATGTCCTCGTCCTTCTGTTTTTCCACATAAGCCTGTTTGGCTTGCTCTTTGGTAATGTAGCCAAGTCTTACTAAAAACTCCAATAGTTTAGCTTCATCCATAACTCTCTACCTCAGAAGGAAATATACCCTTCTCTACTTCTTCTTTATACTTTTGCAATGCCTGTCTGAATATTTCAGCGCCTTGAGCGTATCTTTTTACGAACTTGGGTTTTACATCTTCCACCAAACCTACAAGGTCGTGGAAAACCAGCACCTGACCGTCACAGTGCGGACCAGCACCTATGCCTATGGTGATGCTTTTGGAGTCTTTGGTTAGCTCAAGCGCAAGGGAAGATGGCACACTTTCTAAAACTATCATGAAGGCTCCTGCCTCTTGGAGAGCTTTAAACTCTCTTTTTAGCTTTTCACTTTCATCTTCTTTTTTTCCTACAACTCTGTAGCCTCCAAGAGCATGAACGCTTTGGGGTGTGAACCCTAAATGTCCAACTACGGGAATACCTATACTTACAAGCCTATATATAAGCTCAGCTATATCTTCTCCACCCTCTAACTTTACTGCGTTAGCTCCCGTCTCTTTCATAACTCGTCCGCAGTTTCTTATTGCGTCTTCTTCGCTTACCTGATAGCTCATAAAAGGCATGTCCACTATAAGAAAGGCTCTTTTAATACCCCTCTTTACTGCCTTCGCGTGGTATATCATCTCATCAAGGGATACATGAAGAGTGGATTCAAGCCCTTGAAAAACCATACCAAGAGAATCACCTACCAGTACGCAGTCTATACCCACTTGGTCGCACAACTTTGCAGAAATGTAATCGTATGTAGAAATCATAGTGATCTTTTGTCCCTCCCGCTTTTTCTTAAACAGCGTTCTTATGGTAGTGCTCTCATGCATTTTTTTGCTCTTGCACTGTTGAGACTTCCTCTTCTACTTCTTTAACAGTTTTTATCAATCTTCTGATGGACTCTTTGAGCACATCAAGGTCGGAAAGTTCCCTCATTTGTCCCACAAGAGGTACGAGTATACTCAAAAGCTCTTCCCTTTTTGGTCCATGCCCTACTCTTATTTGGTAAGCGCTGGCTGTTATAGGGTTGAATACAGTGTTTAATATCCTTCTAACTGTTAGTTTGTCCTGTGCTTCAAGAAGTTTTTCCAGCTCTGGCAAAACCTTCTTTATGAGGTTTATACCAATCTCAAACTCTTTGGACATAACAAGCCTCCTTAATACATTTTATCTTATAATGTCCAATTTTAGGTAATCTCTAAGGGCATGTGGTACCACTACTGAGCCATCTTCTCTTTGATAGTTCTCAAGTATCGCTGCCATGGTTCTGCCTACAGCAAGACCTGAACCGTTAAGGGTATGCACATACCTGTTCCTACCTTGAGCATCTTTAAAACGCGTGTTTATCCTTCTTGCCTGAAAGTCCTCACAGTTAGAGCAAGAGGATACTTCCCTATACCTGCCTTGCGATGGAAACCACACCTCTATGTCGTAGGTCTTTGCAGAAGAAAAGCCCAGATCTCCGCTGCACAAAAGCACCACTCTATAAGGTAGTTCCAAAGCTCTTAGCACATCTTCCGCATCTTGTGTTAACTTTTCTAACTCCTGGTAAGAATCCTCTGGCTTTACTATCTTGACAAGTTCCACCTTGTTAAACTGATGCTGGCGTATTATACCTCTTATGTCTTTTCCGTAAGCGCCTGCCTCTCTTCTGTAGCATGGGGTGTAAGACATTAGATATATGGGAAGCTGGTCTTCTCTTAATATCTCGTCTCTAAACAGATTAGTAAGGGGCACCTCTGCGGTAGGGATAAGATACAAGTTATCCCTCTCGCATTTGTAGAGTTCTTCTTCAAATTTGGGTAGTTGTCCTGTACCTTCTAACACTTCTGGTTTTACCAAATGTGGAGGAATCACCTCTACATAACCCTTCTTGGCATGCATGTCTAACATAAAGTTTATAAGAGCTCTTTCGAGCTTTGCTCCCACATTTTTAAGCACTGTAAAACGACTTCCTGAAAGCTTGGCACCCCTTTCAAAATCAAGTATGTCTAACTTTTCCCCTATCTCCCAATGGGGCTTGGGCTCAAAGTTAAAGTCTCTGGGTGTGCCGTATCTTCTTACTTCTAAGTTGTCCTTCTCATCTTCTCCTATGGGAACGCTTTCGTGGGGTATGTTGGGCAGGCGTAGCATGACCTCCTTCATCTGTTTTTCTACAAGGGAGAGCTTTGCCTCAAGTTTTTCTACACTCTCTCTTATTTTTTTGACTTGTGCTTCAAGATCTGATGTGTCCAAAGATCTTTTTTTCATAGTGCCTATCTCTTTGCTCACGCGGTTCCTTTCTGACCTGAGGCTTTCAAGTTCTCTAAGTATGCTCCTCCGCTCTTGGTCAAGGAGCAAGATGCGGTCAACAAGCAGGTAGTGATCTCCACCCCTTGTGCTTAACCTCTCTTTTACAAAATCAGGTTTATCTCTTATGAGCTGTATGTCAAGCATTCTTCCTCATGTAATCTTGCAGAATTTTTTCTACCATGTCCTTGTAGTAAAGCCTTTCCTTTTTTAGTTTTTCTATTTCTAACTCTAGCTCGTGGGTCATGGGTTTGTGCTTTTCTAACTTGTCAACAAGCTTGTTTAGTTCGTCATGTTTTTCGTAATAGTGTTTGAACTCTTTGTTTTCTTCAAGAAGTTTTTTTATAGCTTCCTCTCTGGTCATTCTATGTCCTCCTCCTTTGGTCTTAATAATATTAAAACACAAAAACTCAAAAAGTATCCCAGAAAAAGCACCACCATGCTTGCAATTATTAGGTATATAAAAAAGGCTATCATGAAAGGCGCGCTTGACACTACAAAACTCCAAAAGTATCCCTTAGTAGCCACATAACTCCAGTAGGGCTCCTGCGCAACTCTTACAGGGAAGAACCTTTTTCTTATCAAAAAAGCCAAGGGAAAGGTTAAAATAGCACTCACTACCACTATAAGGCTTGATTGTATGATAATTTTTGGGGGTAAAGGAAGCTTAAAAAAGGGATAAGTAGCGGTGGAACCAAGGAATAATAGAGTGATAAAGGACAAAAAAGCGTAGTAAAAATGTTTGGCTCTTTTTTTATAGAGGTCCCTTTTGTCCACTTTACCTGTCTGTTTCTCCTACTACTGGGTCTATGCTTCCCAGAAGAGCTATGGCATCTGCTATGGTTCCACCTTCTATAAGCTTGGGAAATATGGAGAGGTTGTAAAGGGCTCCCGACCTTATTCTGAGCCTGTAGGGTCTTGAGCCACCTTTGGAGTATATATAAAAGCCAAGTTCACCTCTTGGGTTTTCACCGCTTGAGTAGACCTCTCCCGGGGGTGCACTCTCACCGTGTACTACTATACGAAAGGATTTGACCATGTCCTCTAAAGCCATAAACACATCCTCTTTTGGAGGCATGACAGCAGGATGGTCTTTGTTTATATAAGGTGCGGACCTGGGTAGTTTTTCTAACTTGGCTACACACTGTTCTATTATCCTCAAGCTTTGGACCATCTCCTCCATGCGTACCAAGTACCTATCATAAACATCACCTACTTCCCCTACAGGCACATCAAACTCTACCTCATCGTAAGCCGCGTAAGGTTCCGCCTTTCTTATGTCATAAGGTACTCCAGAACCTCTGGCTACAGGTCCTGTAAGCCCGTAGTTGAATACATCCTCCTTACTTATCACACCTACATCCTTTGTCCTTCTTAGCCATATGCGGTTTCTTGTTAGCAATTGATGGTACTCTTTTAGCCTGTTGGGAAAGTCTTTAATAAATGCCTTTACCACATCAAGGGTGCCCTCTGCAAGGTCGTAGTGTACGCCACCTATCCTGAGAAAAGCAGTAGTAAGTCTAAAACCTGCGTTTCCTTCTATAATGTCCATTATCTTCTCCCTCTCTCTAAAGGCATAAAGGAAAACCGTGAGAGCTCCAAGGTCCAAAGCACCAGTACCCAGCCAAAGGAGGTGAGAGTTTATTCTTTGAAGTTCTGCAAACATGGTCCTTATGTACCTTGCCTTCTCTGGAACTTCTACACCCAAAAGCTTTTCCACTGCTGTTACATATGAAAGCTCGTTGCATATGGCTGATATGTAGTCCATCCTGTCTGTATAAGGCAGAAACTGAAAGTAGTAAAGGTTTTCCGCTATCTTTTCCATTCCCCTATGTAGCTGTCCCAATATGATGTCGGACTGAACCACTTTTTCACCGTCAAGGTCAAAGAGAAACCATATGGTGCCGTGAGTGCCCGGATGCAAAGGTCCCCAGTTTAGCACTAATTGAGCCTTCTTTTTTAGTCTTGCTTTTTCTGTTCTCTCAAGGTCTTCAAGGGTAGCAACTTTTGTGTGCATTATTTCATAATCGTGGCTTGGTGGTTCTGTCCTACCCTCTAACACTTCCGTAAGGGAAGGTAGCTCCATCTCTGGAATACCCTCAAGTGGAAAGTCCTTTCGGAGAGGAAAGTAGGGATACCCTTCCCACATGAACATGCGCCTAAGGTTTTCGTGTCCCTCAAAAACAACACCAAACATATCGTATGCTTCTCTCTCTGCCCACCTGGCACAGGACCAAAGCTTTTCAAGAGAGGGAAGAGTCCCACCTTCTGCCCATGTTTTGACTATAACCCTCTCGTTCTCTTCTGGATTGTAAAGTATGTAAACGCCCTGAAATCTGTGAGGGTGTTCGGGAAAGTCTATGCAGGTAAAGTCTATAAAATGCCTGTATCCTTCTTTTTGTCTAAGATAACTCAGAAACTCAAGAAGTTTAGCTTTGGGAACTTCTATGCGCACGCTTTTGCTGTCTGATTGCACATTTGCATCTTTAAAAATAGACTTAACCCTTTCTCTTACCACCAAGTTCATCCAAGGCATCCTTCAGACCTCAACCTCCTGTGGAACTAACAGACCTTGTTTCTGTATATCCTCTTTGAACTGCGCAAAAGCCTTGTCATATTTTCTTACCCCTTTCTCTTTTATCTTTTTCTGAAGCTGGAGTATACCGTATATGAGTCCCTGCGGATGAGGTGGGCATCCGGGTATATACACATCAACGGGTATTATCCTATCCATACCTTGAAGAGTTGCGTAAGTTGGGAAGGGTCCTCCTGCAGAAGCACATCCGCCCATAGTTATACACCACTTGGGGTCTGGCATCTGCTCCCATATGAGCTTTAGCATGGGTGCGACTTTGTTGACCACAGTACCTGCAACGATAAGCACATCAGCCTGTCTTGGAGAAGCTCTGAAAATAACACCAAGTCTATCCAAGTCAAACCTTGAGGCTGCTGTATGCATCATTTCTATGGCGCAGCAGGCAAGCCCTATAGTTACAGGCCAAAGGGCGTTCCTGCGACCCCAACTTAAAAGCTCCTCTACAGTTGTTATCACAAAACCGTTAGAGTTTATCGCAGCCATAATAAACCTCCTTCAGTAGAACTTTAATTATAAGCCAAAATTCCATAACTTCATGACAAGTATCACATGATAAGGACACTGCACTATTACTCAAAAGGATGGTTGTGAAGAAAAAGTGAGATATGAGAAAGAATTGCAGGCTTACCACCTTTAAGCAACTCCACAACTTTTTCTTCGCTTAGTTCTCCTTTTGCTACCCACATGGCAAGCTTATAAAGATGGTCGTTTTCCAGATCAAGAACTATCCCGTTCTGCTCAAGAAAAACCTCAAGGGATATGAGTGCGGTTCTCTTGTTGCCGTCTATAAATGGGTGGTTTTTAATTATGCGGAAAAATAGAACGCTTCCAAGAGCAAACAGGTTTTTTTCCCCTTCGTAGAGATGTTTGTTAAGGATCGCGGACACAGATGACTCAACCAAGTTCCTATCTCTGACACCAAAGATACCTTTGTGTTCCAGCATTATGATGCGGTTTATTTCTATAACTTCTTCTGCGGTAAGCTCTATAAACTCCTTCTCTGCAAGCTTCAAAAGAACCTCTTTCCTTTTTTGTATAACATCTTTTACCCTTTCGTAGAAAAGAGGAGAAAGCTTTTCACTCATGGTTATAAAGTTAACCTGTCATACTCACTTGACAACACGCTTTTTTGTATGTTATCCTTCATAACACATCTTCCCTAAGGGGGTCTAAGATGCGAATAATGGTTTTACTTCTCATGTGTTGTGGTTTTGTTCTGGCTAAGGATGAGTGTAAGCAGGTAGAAGGTTATGCATCTTGGTATGGAAAAAAGTTTCACGGAAAAAGGACTGCAAGCGGTGAGGCTTTTGATGAGTACAAGTACACCGCCGCATCCAAAATATTTCCTTTAAATACCTATGTGCTCGTGAAAAACCTTGAAAACGGTAAAGAAGTGGTGGTCAGGATCACTGACAGAGGACCCTTTGTTAAAAACAGGATGCTTGACCTTTCAAAAGCTTCTGCAGAAAAACTTGGAATGCTCAGTAAAGGTAAGGTAAGGGTAAGCGCCATACCTCTTTACTGTGTTGCAGACCAAGAAAAAAGCGCAGATGATGAGTATTTAAAGGACTTAATAAAAACCTTCTAATTTCTGTTAGTTATCAGCGTACCGCATCCACCCAAGGGATCCCTCCTAAAGCGAGTTGATAAAGTCACTCTTATGCCGTACCTCCTGAGAAAAAGAAACTTCTCTTCGTATTCTTTTTTGCTCAGCGGTTCAAAAGAGCCCGTAGCGTTATAGTAAAGTAAAGTCGCTCCTACTCCTAATTCTGAAACAAGCTTGGCAAAATCATCAAGGTCCTCATAACTGTCATTTATACCCTTTATCAAAAGGTAAGCAAGACTTATCTTCTTTTTCTTGGTTTTTGACAAAGAGGCTATCTCCTCACGAAGTGTTTTTATAAGTGCATCTAAAGGGCTACCGTGCGGTACCAATAGTTTTCTTTTGTCTTTTCTAGTAGAGTGTATGGACACAGTAAGACCGTTGTGAGGAAGTCTTATGAGTTCCTTCAGATACCTATGGGGAAAGCCTGTAGTGTAAAAAGAAACTTTTAATCCTTCTTTTTTAAACTTCCAGAAGCTTGCAACCACATGGGAATAGTTCATCAAAGGCTCTCCTATGCCTGCCACCGCTATCCTTTTTACAGGAACGCGATCTTTAAGAAGGTCATACTGCACGTATATCTCTTCAGAAGTAAGATTTCTCACGAGCCCTTCTTTACCGGAAAGACAGAAGGGACACTTTACAGCGCAACCCACCTGAGTAGAAACGCATAAGGTATCTCCACGGTAAAACACCGCTTCAACTCTGTTGCCATCTTTAAGCTCAAAAACAAAGAGTTTGTTCAGCTCACTCTTGAGTGTTGATATAAGCCTCATCTTTGTAGATCCTTCTACAGCAAAGCCCACAACTTTTGTAATGTATGAGAGCCTTTTCGTAATCGTAGGGTAAAAGCATGTGAAGGTCTATCTCCTCTTTTTTTCCTTCCACTTGTACGAGCACCTTACCCTTAGGTGGGTCTATGTAGAGTATTTGGAGGACCTTGCCGTTAAAACACAATTCTGTGCCTGTTTCTGGAAGGAGGTTCCTGACTATGTAGTTGTCTCTTTCGTAAGCAAGACAGCATATTAGTCTTCCGCATGGACCGGTAAACTTGGCAGGGGAGAGGGGAAGGTTTTGCTCTTCTATATCTCTTAGGGATATAGATTCAAAACTTTCAGCAAATTTTACACAGCATGGTATTTCACCGCATGCACCTATCCAACCCATCATCTGCACTGCGTCTCTTACGCCTACTTGTCTCATCTCTATTCTCTTTTTTATAACCTTTGCCAGATCCTTTACCAAGTTTCTAAAATCCACCCTCTGGTCAGCAGTGTAGTAAAAAAACACTTTCCGTTCATCCAAGGGAACATAGACCTTTATGAGTTTCATATCAAGCCCATGCTGTGATATTTTCTCCTTACAAAGGGTATAGAAACTCTTAGCTTTTGCTGAATTCTCCTCCATTCTCTTTATGTCTTCATCCTTTGCCTTTCTTAAAAAAGTGGCCTTTATCTCAGAGGGCTCTTTGGATGCACCGAGGACTTTGACTATCTCTTCACCTTTTTCAGAATTGACAACTATAAGGTCATCTCTATTTATACCATCATCCCACACACCTTCAACTTGAAGAATTTTACCCGTATCTTGAAACCTTGCCTTTATGTAAGACATATCTTATACCTCCTTTACAAACAAGTTATTTTTATCTCTTATGCTCACATAAGTAAAATTTATAGCATTACTCATAACACAGCATTAGTATAATATATCTAATGAAGAAACTAATATTTGTATTAGTTTTTTGCTTGGCTTTGCAGGAGCAAGCGAATGGTTCAGTGATCCCATCAGTGGTATAGAATACGCCAAAAAGGAGCAAAAACCCGTAATGTTTTACTTCCACTCGGAGCACTGTCCTTACTGCCTTCAGATGGAGACCTTTGTGTTCACTGATGAAAAGGTGTCCAAGTATATGGATAAATTTGTGATTATATCATTGAATGTGGACACACAGGTGGGAAGACTCTGGTCAAAGCGTTTTAATGTGTTTGGCACACCCACTTTTGTTTTCTACGATCCTAAAAAAGACACTGTTATGAGCATAGCCTTTGGAAGTAGGAGCAAGGAGGATTTTATAAAATTGCTTTTTATGGCTTGCGAAAGGTCCCACATAAAAAAGTGCTGATAAATTCAGGGAGACAAAGTAAGGGCTTGTCAGCAAAAAAACTTTTTAAGGAGGTATAAACATGGACAGAAGGCGGTTTTTGGTGTTGTCGGTTTTAGGGGTTGCTAGCTTAACCTTTGTGCCGGGTCTTATGAGGACTTCTTTGGCTGCATCCAAGCTGGAAGAAGACATACAAAAGAGGCTTGGCGTATCCCTTTCTCAGATCAAAGAGTCAGCGGATGTAAAACTTCAGGCACCCACCATTGCGGAGTCTGGCGCTAATGTGCCAGTTTCGGTAGAATCAGACATTCCTGTGGAAAAGGTGGATAGCATATGGATCTTTGTCGATAACAACCCAAGTCCATGGATAACGGATGTAAAGCTCACACCTATGAACGGTAAGGTTTACTTTGCTACAAGGATAAAGATGGGTCAGACTTCCAATGTGAGAGCCATACTAAAACTAAAGGATGGCTCCTACCTTATGGCTACAAAAGAGGTAAAGGTAACCGTAGGTGGTTGCGGATAAAAAATTTAAAGGAGGTTGAACATGGCTGTAGGAACTGGAATACTAAGAGTTCCAAAAGAAGCCAAAAAGGGAGAGATAGTAAAGGTGCAGATGGTTATCACCCATCCAATGGAGCCTGGCACCAGAAAGGACCCTCAGACGGGACAGCTTATACCCGCGTATCACCTGACAAAGCTTGAAGTGTTCTTCAACGACAAGACGGTATCAGTTATTGATATGGGTGGTGGTGTGAGTGCCAACCCTTTCATAGGGCTAACTTTAAAAGTTGAGGAGAGCGGTATAGTCAAGATCTCTTACGAGGACAACAAAGGAGGAAAATGGGAAAAAACAGCAGAGATAAGAGTGGTTTAAGAAGGAGGGTAAAGGTATGAGAAGGTTATGGTTATTACCCCTATTGATGGGGGCAGCGGGAGGGGTTGTTTTTTATGCTCTTGCACAGCAAGAGAACCCAGCAGAGGAGGTAAAAAAGCAAAAGGAAATGCTTCTTAAGGAGATGGGTATACTTCCGGGAGATGTTTATGCAGAACAGGGAAGAGACTTATTCAACAAAGTGATGGGAACAGCAGGTAAATCCTGTTCAAGCTGTCATGGTCAGGATGGTAGATACCTAAAGGGCTCCTATGCGCATATGCCAAGATACTACAAAGACATGGATGCTGTTGCAGACCTTGACACAAGGATAAAGTACTGTATGGAAAAGTATATGGGAGTCAAAGAAGTAAAGCACGACACTAACTTCAAAAGCATAGCAACTTTTGTGGCTACCCTATCCAATGGCATGCCCATGGATGTCAAGATAGAAAATCCCAAGGAAAAGGAGATGTACGAAAAAGGCAAACAGCTTTGGTATGCAAGGGTTGGCAAAATGGATTTTTCCTGCGCCATATGCCATGACACCTTTGGAGGTCAAAGAATAAGGCTTCAGACTCTTGCACGGGTCAAGCAGGACAAGGTAGCAACCCACTGGCCTGCTTACAGATTTTCCAACGACCAGCTTTGGACTATGGAGGACAGAATAAGAGGATGCTACAATCAGATCAGGGTAACCCCACCACCACATTTTCATTGGGCTAACATAGCCCTTAGCCTTTATATGGCTTACGAGTCCAACGGTGGCATCATAGAAACGCCAGGATTTGTGAGGTAAGGAGGGGAAAGATGAAAAATTACTTGGTTCTTTTGGGAAGTATGGTTGTCTTTGCATGCGCACCAACACAACAAGAAAAGCCAAAACCTGCCGAACTGCCAAAACCTACACCTCAAGCAAAGCAAGAAGAAAAAAAGACTACCTTTGAAGAAGACATAAAACAGGACCCTGCTCAGAAAATGTGTTCTAACCCACAGGGAACTGTATCCGCCGACATGGTTGCTAAGTTTCTTGAAGAACAGAAAAAGCTTATCAAGTATCCTCCCAACGGCAAGTTGGTGGGGGACTGGAAAAAGGGAGAACAACTCTTTGCAAACCCAAGAAAGGGTAACTGCTATGCTTGCCACTGTGCGGACCCCAAAGAACTTGCCTGTGGAAACATAGGACCTATCCTCAGACACTACGGTAAGCGCCAAAGCGATGTAAAATACACTTACGAGAAGATATACAACTCGTGGGCTTATGTACCGTGTAGTATAATGTACAGAGCAGGTGTGCACGGCATACTCACACCAGAAGAGATAGCTGACATAACCGCTTATCTGCACAGTCCTGAATCTCCAGTAAACAAGTAGGAGGAGACTGATGCAACTTACAAGAAGGGACTTTTTGGAGCTTGCCATAATAACAGGAGCATACATGAGCGCGGACCCCGTGTCTGCGCTTGCCAAGATGAAAACCCAAGATATCATGTCCTTTAAAAGTCTTGGCAATGTGACCTTGGTCTTTACCACAGACCTTCACGCTCATCTTAAACCTCTTTATTTTTCTGAACCCGTGAACCTCGTTGCACCAAAAGGTCTGGAAGGGCTACCCGGATATGTGGCAGGCAAAGATTTTCTGAAGATGTACAGAATAAAACCCGACACCCTTGAAGCTTACTTTGCAAGCTGTGTAGATTTCCCAGAGCTTGCTAAGAAGTTTGGCAAGATGGGAGGGGGCGAGCACATAACTTGGATCATAAAATCCATAGTTAACGAAAGGGGAAAAGACAAGGTGTTAGTTCTTGATGGCGGAGACACATGGGTCACTACAGCCATAGGACTTTTCACAGAAGGCAAAGCCCTAGTAGATTGGATGAACTATACAGGATACGACCTTATGGTAGCCCACTGGGACTTCACCCTTGGAAAGGAGAAGTTCCTCCAGAGGGTTAAAGAACTAAAAGCGGAATTTATATCCCAAAATGTGGTAGATGCGGATTTTGGGGACCTCATATTTAAGCCCTACTCCATAAGAGAAGTAGGGGGTGTAAAGCTTGGGATCATAGGAAACTCCTTCCCCTTTACGCCCATAGCCAACCCAAGAGAGTTTGTTGAAGGGTGGAGCTTTGGTATAAGAGACGAGCAGATGCAGAAGTTCGTGGATGAGCTGAGAAACAAACATAAAGTAGATGCTGTCATTTTACTCTCTCACGATGGATTACCCCTTGATATAGCCTTAGCCAAAAAGGTAAAAGGCATAGACATCATCATCTCAGGACATACTCACGATGTGACTCCCAAGCCTTATTTTGTAGGAAACACCATGATAGTGATCGCAGGTTCTCACGGTAAGTATGTGGGAAGACTGGACCTTGACATAAAGAATGGAAAGATAAGGGACTACAGGTTTAAACTTATACCCGTAGCAAGCAATCTAATACCCGCAGACAGAGGGGCAAAAGAACTTATAGACAGATGGTACAAACCTTATGAAGAGAAGCTCAGAGAGGAGATAGGCGTCGCTGAGGTTTTAATATACAAAAGGGATACCTTCTTTAGTACCTTTGACAGACTTGCTGGGATGGCCATAGCGGACTACTATCATGGTGTGGACATAGTGACATCACCCGGCTATAGATGGGGTACCACCATACTGCCAGGTCAGAAGATAACAGTAGACCATATCTATGACTTTACTGCCATAACATATCCCAATGTTTATGTCATGAAAAGAACTGGTGAACAGCTAAAAGCTGTTTGGGAAGATGTGGCAGACAATGTGTTTAATCCAGACCCCTTCTATCAGCAAGGGGGTGATATGTCAAGGCTTTACAATGTGGAATACCAAATAGAAATAGGTGCAAGGCAAGGGCAGAGAATCAAAAGAGCTTGGGTAAAAGGTAAGGAGCTTGATCCAAAAAGAGAGTATCTCGTGGCAGTTTATGGAGGACCCACACCACCACCAGAAACCCTATTACCAGATGCCAAACCTGTGCCCGTTTATGACATCATCATAGATTATGTAAGAAAGAAAAGGCACATATATGTAGACCCAACACCCAATGTGAAAGTGCTCGATGCTAAATACACAACTCCGTTGGAAGGCTTTGGAAAAACTATGATCAGGAGGGTAAAGGCATGAGAATGCTTTTTTTCCTTCTTTTCCTCCTTCCCTTTTTCTCCTTAGGCACAGATATAACTAGCTTTATGTTTCACACCTACACAGTAAAAGATAAGAGTTTTGACGATGTTTTGGAAGAACTAAAGCAGAAGCTAAACAGCAAAGACCTAAAAGTTCTGCGTACCCTTACCATATCAGAAGCTATAAAAGCAAGAGGTGTAAAAGATTTCCCCAACTACACAGTCCTCCTTGCCTGTGATAAGAAGGAAAAAGAGAACCTGCTTTTGAAATCACCCTTTATGAGCAACCTTATACCTTGCTCCGTTGCCATCTACGAGAACAAAGATGGTAGCGTATCCATAACTACAATAAACGAAAAGCCCTATCTTTTAGCTTTCTCTAAGGAGATTACAAAGGAGGACAAAAAGTTTATAAGCAGGACCTACTCGGAATTAAGAAATGTTATTTCAAACATAGCCAAGCCTGAAAAAACAAAGTTTAACAAGAGTTATATGAGAAATATGATGAAAGAGCTCAAAAGTGTTTCCTTTGAAACATCAGACAGCGTAAAAGGTATGAGCTTTGAGGATGTAAAAACCCTTCTGAAGAGTTCTTTGGACGGAGTTAATATGAACATACTTGCTGTAGAAGATGTAAGAAAAGAGAGTCCAAAGTACTCTTTTATGCTTGCGTGCAACCTGACTTACGGTGAGAAGATACTAAGAGAGTTTCCCCACTTTGGAACTTTAGCACCCTGTAGGATCTATCTTTACGAAAAGCCTGACGGAAGTGTTGGTATAGGTTATATAAACATACAAACTTTGATAAAACTGTATAAAAAGCATCTTCACAAGGATGCAGTGGAAGTATTTGAAAAAGCTGACAAGGACATAAAGTCCGCCATAAAGGAAGTCAAAGGGGAGTGATATGCTTCTTATTTCCCTTTTTCTTCTGATATTTTCTTTAGCCTTTTCCCATTATCCAAGACATGTAAAAGAAACTTTAAAAAACATAGATAGAGGTATTTATGGAGTTTTTGGCACTTACGAACAGGTAAGTAGTAAGAACAGAGGTTTTATATCCAACGCTTATTTTGTGATAACAAAAGATGATGTAGTTGTCTTTGATGCTCTAAGCAGTTATAAGCTCGGCAAGGAGCTTTTAGAAAGCATAAGAAGTATCACAAAAAAGCCTATAAAGTATGTAGTAATATCCCATTACCACACGGATCATTTTTATGGACTCAAAGCTTTTAAAGATGCAGGAGCCATAGTTATAGCTCACCCCTGGTCTTATCAGTATCTGTCCAGCGAGGAGAGTCAAAACATGCTAAAAGCAAGAAGGCAATTACTTAGTAAACACATGGAAGGGACTGAGCTTATAAGACCAGATATCACCACCTCTGAATCCCTGACCATACATACAGGAGGCGAGAGTTTTGAGATACATCACTGGTGCAGAGCCCACACTAACGGAGACATAGTTATGTACATACCTTCAAGAAGAATACTTTTTGCTGGGGACCTGGTTTTTGGTGGAAGAGTACCCTTTTTGGGTTCTGGAAACTCAAAAACATGGATAGACTGTCTTGACAGAATAATGCAGATAAAACCTCTACTGCTTCTTCCTGGACACGGACCATACTTAAAGGGTGAGGAAGCTATACAAAAACAGGTCTTGTGGACCAGGCAGTACATACAAGACATAAGAAGTGTAGTGAAAAAACTATATGAGCAGGGACTTAACATACAAGAAGTCAGAGATAAAGCTAACGAAGAGATGCTCAGAATAAACCCCGAATATGCA
This sequence comes from Hydrogenobacter sp., assembly GCA_028276405.1. Lineage (GTDB taxonomy): Bacteria > Aquificota > Aquificia > Aquificales > Aquificaceae > Hydrogenobacter. Next base: position 57,924 of record JAPYWJ010000003.1, on the reverse strand, counting down.
CAGGTTGGTGCCTTTTTTGATGTAAACCCTGTTAATGCCTATTACATTTACTTTGAAATAGAAAGGGAGATGCTTGAAACACCACAAAATTAGTTGTATCATTATAGTTATGAAGGACTGCATATTCTGTAAGATAGTTTCTAAGGAAGTTCCTTCAAAGGGTGTTTATGAAGATGATACCGTGTATGCTTTTCACGACATAAATCCTGTATCTCCCGTTCACATACTCATAGTTCCCAAGAAGCACATACTTGGCATTCAAGAAATGCAAGAAGAAGATGAGAGGATTGTAGGACACATGTTATACATTGCAAAGATCATAGCAGAAAGGCTTGGACTTGCACCGGATGAAAACCTAAACAGGGGTTATAGACTTGTTTTTAATGTAGGGAAAGATGCGGGTCAAAGTGTCTTTCACTTACACCTTCACCTTATAGGTGGAAGGCGGATGAGCTGGCCACCTGGATGAAAAGCTTTAAAGAGTTCATGGAAGAGCGTGTCAAAGAATACTATTCAAGCACAGAGATAGGGAAGGATTTCTTCACCGCGCCTCAATTAGATAAAGCCTTTGGCATGGCTCTTTGTGATCACATCTATGAGTTTATAAAAAATTTGAGCTTTCCCGTTCTTTTCGAGCTTGGTGGTGGCAATGGACATCTCGCTTATGACATTCTTAGCATATTCAAAGAAAAATACCCAAGCGTTTACTCTCAGCTCACTTATTACATATACGAAGAAAGTTTCTACCTTATGACCCTTCAAAAAAATAGGTTAAAGGAATTTGAAGGTAAGGTCTTTTGGACACGGGAGCTTATGCCTATGGAAGGAGTTATATTTTCCAACGAGTTCTTTGATTGTCTGCCTGTACATGTAGTAAAGGATGGTAAAGAACTTTATGTAAGCGATAACAAAGAATTATGGGGAGAAATAAGCGATGAGAGGATAAACCTCTTTTTAGAACGCATGAATTACAAGGATAAAGGACATGTGATCGAGGTATGTCTTGAGTGTATAGATTTCCTAAAAATCATCTCCCAACACCTTCTTAAGGGCTATCACATACTGATAGACTACGGTTATACATCTGATGAAATCCACAGGTATGCTGGGGGTACAGTAGTAGGTTACAAGTCCCACAGACTCGTAAAAGATATTCTGAAAGAAACGCAACTTTTTGACATCACCGCTATGGTCAATTTCTCAGCCATAGTGGAGTACGGCAAAGATGTAGGGCTTGAGACAGCATACTTTGGGAACCTAAGAGATTTTCTCATATCTTCCCCTTCTTTCCTTGAAGAGCTTGAAAGGTTGAGTTCATCCAAAAATCCAGAAGATATAGAGAGGCTTTCACGTCTCAAAATAATGCTTGTGAGTATGGGAGATAGGTTTAAGGTTCTCGTGCAGAAAAGGACCTAAAAAATTACAGAACTCTTATGTCTATCTCGTAAAGTTCTCCTTTGTTCTGTATGGGAATAGTTCCTGTCCTTCCAGTAAGTACTAAAAGCCTGCCATCCTTTGTAAACATTATTGCCTGTATAGCCTCTTCCAAATTCCCACCCGCTAACTGTTTGAGGTTAATTACATCCTTTCTATCCTCGTTAAGAAGGAAGATGTCACCCCGTGAGTACTTTACTATGTCAAGAAACCTCTGAACAATACCAGCACTGTTTTTAATCACATAAGCCACCTTAAAGCCTAAGATATCACCTACAGTGCCTTTTGGATTAAAAACATAATTTATCTTACCAGCAGACCCTACAGCTACTTCCACATAAGAGTAAGAACCCCCAAAGCCCTCGTCGGAAGAGAAAACCTCGTTAGAACCATCAAACACCCTTACCCTACCTGAGGTATCCGTAAATACAAGGTAATTTTTGTAGTAAAAAGCACTATCAACTCTGAACCCTCTTGGAACCGGATAAACACCTACCTCCTTTAGGCTATCTTCTTCAAGGAAGAGTTTTACCACTTTACCGAATTTGTTATCAAAATCAAAACTTTGTCCTACAAAGGTTTCCCTTGGTTTGTTTTTGTCAAGTACGCCCATTATGTAAGGTATATCTGTTTTTACGGGAACTATACTATCTCCTACCATTTTGAGTATGAGTGAGCTGGCTCTATCTCCAGAGATCATGTTCACTATTATATAGTCCTTATCTTCCTTACCTATCTTTGCGACTATAAGGTTAACTGCAGTTCCGGCAGGTAGAGAGTAGGTACTTCTCTTGATTATGTCATTTTTTAAAAGCTCATAAACCTCAAGCCTTCCAGAGTAAAGGATAGCAAGGTAGTCTTTGCCATTGCCCATAAGGTCACCTACATCTGCAGATATGGGTATGGAAGACAAGGCTTTTATGAGTCTGCTCCGTGCAAGAAACTTAAGGTCCTGCAAGCTTGCCTTCTCTATCTGTTGTTTAACCGCCTGTGGTATAGCATAGAAGGCTACCGGAGCTCCCAAAAACTCTATACCGTATCCATCTTTGAACTCTTTTATAGTGTATGTGCATCCACTACCTTTTTTTACCCCGTCTATTAGAGAACTTACCTTGAAAAAGCCTTCCTCTGAACCTTCGTAGCATATATCTTTGGCTAAAAGGACAACCTTATCACCTACTTTTATGTTTCCCTCTTGGCTGATTACCTTTGCTTGAGAGAAATTGTCTTCTGCTTTCTCTACTTTTATTTCTCCTACCTTTCTTTGCTCCTTTCCTAAGACTTTTCCTGTGATGGGGTGGATGATCTGTTTGCCCTCTTCAAAAACGGAAAACACCTCACCTTCTCTGGTTTGAGACCTTCCAAGATCGATAAACACTCTGTTTTTCTCCACTTTTATCACATAACCTTCTTTTGAGAAAAAACTCTTTATACCCTCCGCGGGATTCTGTGCAAAAGCGAAAGAAACAATGACTAAGAATGCTATAAAGAGTTTTTGCATAACTCCTCCAACATGGATATTATAGCACTTGTCATTTCCCGCGTGCCTACTTTCTTACTTCCTTCCGTATATATATCTGGAGTCCTATAACCTTTTTGAAGAGCCATCTCTACCGCCTTTTCAATAGCGTCAGCAGCCTCTTTTAAACCAAAAGAGTATCTTAGCATCATACTGGCAGAAAGTATAGTTGCTATAGGATTGGCTATTCCTTTGCCTGCAATATCTGGTGCAGAACCGTGCACTGGTTCATAAAGAGCATGTGTATCTCCAATACTGGCTGAAGGTAACATGCCAAGGCTTCCTGTAATTACAGCAGACTCGTCAGAAAGTATATCTCCAAATATGTTGCCGGTTACTATAACATCAAAAGAGCTTGGACGCCTTACTATCTGCATGGCACAGTTATCTACATAGAGATGTTCCACTTGAACTTCTGGGAAGTTTTTACTTTCCTCTTGCACTATATCTTTCCACAGAGCGCTTACCTCAAGAACATTAGACTTGTCTACACTTGTAAGTTTCTTCCTCCTGTCCCTTGCTATTTCAAAGGATTTTCTTACCACCCTCCTTATCTCATCTTCTGTGTATCTCATAGTATTTATGCCTACCCTTTTGCCTTGTTCAACAAATACGCCCCTTGGCTCCCCATAGTAAACATCTCCAGTAAGCTCTCTTACTACTATGAAATCCGTACCTCTTACCACATCATCTTTTAATGGTGAAGAGCTTATGAGAGGTTCATAGACTTTTGCGGGTCTAAGGTTTGCATAAAGGTCAAGAGCTTTCCTAATACCTAGAAGTCCCTTTTCTGGCCTTTTGTGGGTAGGAAGATCATCCCACTTGGGACCGCCCACCGCTCCCAATAGCACCGCATCAGCCTTTAGACAAAGCTCAAGAGTCTCCTGAGGAAGGGGATCGCCTTTTTGGTCTATGGCTATGCCTCCGATCAACCCCTCTTCAAAGGTAAAGCTGTATCTAAAAAGCTCTTCTATCTTTTGAAGGACTTCTACAGCGCTTTGGACTATCTCTGGACCTATACCATCTCCCTTCAAAAGGGCTATCTTATAGGAAGACATTTCTTTATTATACTACACCTCTTCACCGTAAGCTTTCCAAAGAACCTCTATGGGATGCAGTGGTCTCCTACCTGTAGCCAGCTCTATCTGATTGCTCGCTAAGGGACAGTCAGACACATAAAGGTCTGCTTGAGCACCTTTTAGTTCTTCAAAGAGCTTAGAGCCCACCTTGTATGCCATGTCGAAAGTCTCTTTTCTTACGCCAAAAGTTCCGTCGTGTCCTGAACATCTCTCCACAATCCTCACCTTTGTGTTGGGTATGAGCCTCATAAGCGCCGCAGCTTTGTAGCCTACATTTAAAGACTTGAGATGACACGGGATGTGATAAGCTATGTTTCCCATAGAAACCTTAAAGTCCTTATTCAGCTTCCCCTCTTCGTGAAGCTTCCAAAGGTATTGGTGAACATCATAAACTTTTTCCGCTACCGCCTTTACATCTGGATCATCAGGAAGGAGTAGCGGATACTCGTACTTTATCTGTAGGGCACAGGTAGGTATGGGAACTACTATGTCGTAACCCTTATCCACATACGCTTTTAGAGACTTTATGTTGGTCTTGGCTTTTTTTATAACAGCATCCACATCACCTATATCAAAGAAGGGTATGCCACAGCACTCTTGCTTAGGAAGTTCCATAAGTATGTCGTTTTTTTCAAAGACTCTGACCAAAGCCTTCCCCTTATTTAAGTAGTTGTAGTTGATAAGACATGTATAAAATAGGGCAACCTTTCCCTTTTCTCCTTTTACATTTTTACTGTTTTTCTTAAACCATTCCGTGAAACTTTCATGATTAAAGGGTGGAAGTTTTGCTCTTCTGTCAACACCTACAAAGTTTTCCATAAGAAGCCTCACGGGTTTCATCTGTATGATGGTGTTTGCAAGAGAAGATGCTGGGATGGAAAGTTTGCCTACTAGGTCCGTGTTGAGCATAAGCTTGTCAGTTAGTTTTGCACCTTGATTTTTAAACTTCCATATCTTGTACCTCAGAGATAAATGCGGAAAATCTATTTTCCACTCGTGAGGGGGTGTATAGGGACACTTAAAATAGCACTGCTTACAATGAAAACAGAGTTCTAAGGGTTTTACCAACTCTTCTTTGCTAAGAGCGTTTATATCATCATCGTGTCTGTCTACCGCATCAAAAAGAGCAGGAAAAGAGGGACAGTAAGATATACACATCCTACAGTCTTTACACTTAGAGAATACCCTTTTTGCCTCTTCCCATAGAGCGTTTTCATCCAAAAACTTTGGATCCTTAATGTCAAAATTAAAGTCCTTTACACCACCCAAGGATATTTCTTGCATGGCTCACTCCTCTTACATGTTGTTATTATTTATTATATGCAAAATATTTTCAAATGTCAAGCCTTGCAAACACACCTCTTAGTCTAAAAGAGTATTATAATGCTTACACATAGCTATGCTGGGGGCTTACTGGTTATTGATATCAAATGTGGTGATCTTGATGGTTCTGTTTCTTTACTTTTACTTATTGCCTTCTGTGAAAATTCCCGTACCTGAAGTAAAAAGAGAAAACTACACACCTCCAGACTTGAGTTTTATCTTTAAGGAAAAAAGAATCGCACAGACAAAAGACTTGAGCCATTTGCGTCTGTTGGCTACAGCAAGCGGTGGAATAAAGTTAGCTCTCTTAGAGGAGAATGGAACAGCCAAAGTGGTAAGAATAGGAGATGATATAGGAGAATACAGAGTTTTGGACATACAGAGAAACTATCTACTTCTCAGTGATGGGAAAAATACCAAGGCGTTAGGTTTTAGTTTCCAAGTAGAAAAAATACCTACTTTAGAGTTTACAAAAGCACCCTCAAGTGCTGAAATTTTCTCTGCGGTGATCCCTAAAAGGGAAATAGAAAATGTAACCGCGGACCCGGGCATCATGTTTAGACAGATAAGATTAGTACCTTACATTCAAAATGGTCAAACAAGAGGTTTCCTTTTTGAGTGGGTAGACCCCCAGAGCGTATTTTCCAAAGCTGGTATAAGGGCAGGCGATATACTGCTTGCTATAAACAACCAAGACATAAAGAGCGGTGAAGATGCCTTTAGGATACTTCAGGCTTTGAGAAACGAAAACAGTCTTAAAGTAAGCCTTATGAGAGAAGGAAGACCCATAGAAATTAACTTGAGGGTAGAGTGATGCGGGTAATTTTTTTCCTTATCTTTCTTTTTTTCAGTGTAGATGTTTATGCTCAGAGTGCAGAAGAAATTCAAAAGCAAGCTCAGGAGCAAAGAAAGACTGGAAAAGTTTATTTGAACTTCCAAAATGCGGATATCTCTTTGATAGTCAAGTTTATGTCAGAACTTACGGGCAAAAATATAGTTTTAGACCCCAATGTGAAAGGTAGCCTTACCATAAGCTCTGCAAAGCCACTCAGTATAAAGGAAGCCTGGGACCTTTTTGTGTTATCCTTGTCCATGCAAGGCTATGGAGTTATAGAAGAAAGAAACTTTGTCAGGATAGTTCCCCTGCAACAAGCGGTGTCTTTTGCCCCTCTTAAAAAGGCAGGCACTTCTGGAGAGGTGGTTGTATACCTCTACAAAGCACAAAATGTTCAAGCTCTTCAGCTACAGCAAGCTATACAGCCTTTTCTTTCACCCTTTGCCAAAAGCGCTATACATCAGCAGTCTAACACACTTATAGTAGCAGACATATCCAAGAATATAGACAAGGTTAAATCCATACTTAAACAGCTGGACTCTTCTGAGGGGTCTCTAAGGATAGAGGTCTATAGGTTGGAAAGAGCGAAAGCGGATACAGTATTTCAGAGCCTTCAGGCTTTAAGCCTTGCCTTTCAACAACAGTTTGGTACTCCTACCTTCATAACCTTTAACAAGGATAGTAACTCTATAATAGTCGCTGGTCCAGAAAGTGTGCAAAATATAATAAAGCAGGTCATAAACACTTTGGACACTCAGAGCGTTGGTACATTAGAAAGAAGCTTTTACCTTATACCTCTCAAGTACATATCCGCTGAAGAAATATACAAAAGCCTGCAAAGTCTTTTTAGGGGTATAAGCCCCACTACAACGGTGCAGATGCCCCAAACCTATACACCACCACAAATACCAGAGATAAGGGGTTTAGAAACTCCCCTAAAGAAAGAAGAACAGCCAAAGCAGACACAGATACAGTTAATACCCATAGAAACAAGGGAAGGTATGAGGATGGGATTTGACAGGGGAACCAACTCTGTAATCCTTTACGCAACGCCTGAGGAATACCAAGGGGTAAAGTCCCTTGTAGAAAAGATGGATGTAAAAAGAAAGCAAGTGCTCATAGCTGCAAGCGTAATAGAAATGAGTACTAGCAAAGCTTTAGACATAGGCGTCAAGTGGCAGATAATAGGCACTCAGGGTGGTGCAACCTTTGGTGGTGGAAGTCTTCAGGATGTTTACAATGCCATACTTTCAGGCAACTTTATCATGGGCGTTCTTAGCAGTTCAGGGAGGAGTATAACCGTAGGAAGCACTCAGCTTTTCTTTCCTGACCTTTTGCTTCTGTTCTCTCTGTTAGAAAGCGGTAGCGGTTTTAACATACTGTCCAATCCCAAGGTCCTCACCTTGGACAATCAACCTGCGGAGATAAAAGTGGGTCAGGTGATACCTTACGCTTCGGGTGTTAAGTTTGACATAAACGGTCAGCCCATTATAACCTATGATTACAAAGAGGTAGGGTTAGACTTAAGCGTAATCCCCAGCGTATCTGGAAAAGATCTCAGACTACAGATAAAGCTAAAACTTCAGGACATCATAGACTACATAAGGCCACAGATAGGAACTTTGAGTTATGCTGTACCTGTAACTTCTAACCGTCAGGTAAACTCTGATGTGGTGGTAGAAAACGGGCAGACGGTAATAATAGGTGGGCTTGTAAACACAAAAACCTTAGAGAGTACTCAGGGTATTCCTGGGTTAAAAGACATTCCCGCATTTGGTAGGCTATTTAGAAGGGACACAAAGACGGAAGACAAAGTGTCACTTTTTATATTCCTCACGCCTTATGTGATAGAAAGTCCCGAAGAGCTTTCTAAGATCACTCAGGAACACCAAAAGATGGCAGAAGAGTTGAAAAAGATCATGGAAAAGAGGTATAATGAGAAAAAACAGCCTTAAGTTTTTTACTTTTTACCTTTTGGGTTTTATCTTACTGGCTTTAGTTGTTGTTGTTCTCACCTTGCCTAAGCTTTTGATCTTGGACAGACTGTTTATATCAAAAGGTATTTACATGATGGCAAGAAGCGTGCAGGAAAATATCACAAGCTTGAGTTTGCGTGATGTAAAGTTCTTAAAGGATGGCTCAAAAATAAGTTTTAACCAACTTGATGTGTCCTTAGGTTTTCTATACCTGTTGGCAAAAGGTTACTGTGCAGATGGATATTTGGAGCTTAGGTTTGATCTTTTTGGTAGCGTAAAGCTAAAAGGTAAAGACTTCAAGTGTTTAGAAAGTTTCCACATAAAAGACATAGACTTACAGATAGATGACGGTATAAAAGGTTTTGCCAAGCTTTCCAGCGTAAAAACAAAAGATGTGAAAGTAGATGAGCTTTCTCTTGTGTTTAAGGGAAGGACATTTGAAGGTCAAGCCTTAGCCTTCGGGCAGATGTTGAAAGGCAGTGGCATGATAGTCTTAAACAGAAAAGACCTTTTAAAATCCCAAATTAACGGCACCGTGTCGGGCGTTGGTACAAGCTTTTTCATCTACGGAAACCTTGAAAATCCTATGCTTGAACTGAAAAAGTGATATAATAAATTCCTGATGATGTATGATGTAATTATAGTAGGTGGTGGAGCAGCAGGGCTATCGTGCGCTTTGACTCTGGTTTCTTCAAGGGGCAGAGGCTGGCAGTGGGCAGAAAACAGAAACTACATGCTTTTTGATAAAGGTGACTCTGACCTTAACAAGGCTTATCTGAAGAATGTTCCGGGGCTGGATGCCACTTTGGGTAAAGAGCTTCTAAAAAAGATAAAGAAGCAGATACAGGACTGGGGAGGTCTGCAAGTAATGCAAGAAGAAGTGGTAGAAATAAACAACAAGGATGGGTTTTATACTGTGAGGACTGCATCAGGAAACATCTTTAGCACAAGCTTTCTCGTTTTGGCTACTGGTTTTCACGAATTTAGCATAAAGGGGCTTGAGTTGGAGATCATGGAAAACCCAAAATCGCCAAAGCCGGGAAGGGTGATGATAAAGCACAGAGATTTTGAAGTCCTACCTAACCTTTTTGTTGTAGGTACTTTGGCAGGTCTTAGCTCACACTTTACATCTTGTGCCGGTTCTGGTGTAGAGGTAGCTTGCGAGATACTTTCCCGTATGGCAGGCAAGAGAATAGTCATACATGATGTCCCAAATGTATAATAACTAAAGCCAAAAGGAGGCGCAAGTGAACTTACTTACAGAGCTTGCAATTAAAGCCAGAGAAGAGAGTCAGGTAAGGATATACAAAAAGAATGTAGAGAGAGTGCTCTCTGCCCTTTTAAAGAGCGGTGATTTTTGGCAGATAGTGGATATGTCAGACCTGCCTGTGCCTGCAGCATCTGGTATAGTTAAAGTGCTTATAAAAGAAGGTTATGCCTTTATAGATGACGAAGAGAACATAAGGCTCACACAGAAGGGGTACGACCTTGTAAAAGAGATGGGTATAGAGCCCTATGTGGATTATACCTGCCAGGCTTGTGAAGGTAGAGGCATACCTTTTTACATAGACCTTGAGTTTTACAGAACCTTCATACAGCTTACTAAAGACAGACCTAAGGCTATAAGAGATTACGACCAAGGTTCTGTAACTCCAGAAACCACCGTCTCAAGAGTACTATTTATGGACTCAAGAGGAGACCTGCGCAACAAGGACATACTTGTCTTGGGAGCCGAAGATGACCTTACTGGTCTTGCGGTAGCCCTTTCAAGGAAAGCCAAAAGCGTTCTCATCATAGACATAGACAAAAGGCTTATAGACTTTGATAATGCCATATTCAAAGAGATGGGTATAGATAACGCAGAAGCTCGCGTTTGGGATCTTAGAAATCCCTTCCCATCAGAAATACTGGGGTGCTATGATGTCTTTGTTTCTGATCCTCCAGAAACATTGCCTGCCTTTAGAGCCTTTATAGGTAGAGGCATAGCAACCCTTAAAGAAGAGGGTGGGGTAGGATACTTTGGACTCACTCTCAGAGATTCTTCCGTATTCAGGTGGAGGGACTTTCAGATAGCTCTTACTTTTGAGTTTGGCGTAGCCATAACGGATATAGTTCAAGATTTTAACGCTTACATAACTTGGGACTATCACGGTGAAACCAAAGCTGCACAAATAGCACCTGTCAGGAGGGAGCCAAAAGATATATGGTACAGGTCCTCTTGGTACAGGATAGAAGCCTTGCCTGGCTTTAAAAGGTGGAACGAAGCTATATCTGATGATGTGTTTTACCTTGATGAAGAAGGCTCAACCACCTGAGCTTTGGGATATACCACTAATCCTACTCTACCCATTTTTGCCCACTTTTTATCAAGGTCTTGATAATCAAAGGCTTTCTTACTTTCATAACCTGTATGCACATACATATGCTTTTTGTCATAACCTATTACTACCATATAGTGGGGTACACTAAGCCAAAGAAAACCAAGATCTACAAGCAGGATAACGGGTTTACCTTCGTCTATATATCTTTTAACATCTTCAAGATTACCCTGAAAAGTGTGAGCTTCCAAGCCGAGACTTTTGGCATAGTTTTCTAAATCAGTTATTAGGGCACCTTTGAGCTTTGGATTGTATACAGCCTTGGCTATATCCTCCTGATTTTCCTTTAGGTGATAATATTCAAGCACACTGCTCAGAGACGCTGGACCACAGTAATCGTCTTTCTGTTTCACAAAAGGAACATCAAGAAGTTTGAAGGAAAATAAAAAAGGGGAGAGAAGGAAAAGCAATATCCCCCTTTTCACCTTATGATGATCTCTTTGTTGAGCAGCTTAAGGAGTATTACCACAAGTATGAGAAGCACCACAACAGCTATGGCTAAACCTATACCATCACCGCCTGCGAGGACTCTGTCAGAAGCCTTTGCAAGCATGTGTATCTGGTCATCGCTAAGTTGGGAGAGTTTCTCTTGCACCTCTTCTTTACTAAGTCCGTAGGCTTTTAGCTTCTCTTGCACTATCTTGCTTTCCAAAGCTCTTTGTACCTTTTGCATGTCCTGATCTCTTTGGGAAGACACCTCAATAGTGTGTCTGGAATCCACAAGACCTGCTAAGGCTGGTGCTGAGTTTACCAAGAAAAAGGTAGAGGCAACAGTCAGCACAACCGCCTTCTTTCTAAGATGCTTCATCATAGCCAACACCCCCAAACAGTTTTGGTAAAATTATTATAACTTGCTTAAGGAGGTAAAAGCATGAGGATAACACTGAGCGTGATCAAAGCGGACGTAGGGGGTTATGTGGGACACTCTTCTGTACACCCAGATATGTTAGAAACCATGAAGGAAGTTCTCAAGGAAGAGGTCAGTAAGGGCCATCTTATTGATGCGGATACACTCGTTTGTGGTGATGACACCGCTTTGGTAATGACGCACACTCACGGTGTTGATAGCGAAATAGTTCACGGTATAGCTTGGAAGGCTTTTGAGAAAGCAACACAGGTGGCAAAGAAGTTAAAGCTTTACGGCGCAGGTCAGGATATCTTGTCTACCGCTTTTTCCGGGAATGTTAAAGGTATGGGTCCGGGAGTTGCAGAGATGGAGTTTGAAGAAAGGCCATCAGAGCCAGTGATCATTTTCTTTGCAGATAAGACCGCCCCCAGCGCTTGGAACTTACCCCTTTATGAGATGTTCGCCGACCCTATGGTGTGTGCAGGGCTTGTGATAGACCCCAAAATGCATGACGGGTTTACTTTTGAGGTGCTTGACACTTACACAGGAAAGGCTGTAAAGCTCTCAACACCCGCAGAGCTTTATGAACTATTGGCTCTTATAGGTGCTGTAGAGAGGTATGCGGTGAGGAATGTATGGAGAAATCACGATGGTGAGATAGCAGCAACCGCTTCAACCCAAAGGCTTTCTCTTATAGCGGGTAAATATGTAGGAAAAGATGACCCTGTCATGATAGTTAGGGCTCAAGCAGGTTTTCCTGCGGTAGGTGAGATATTAGAACCTTTTGCAAGGCCATGGATAGTAGAAGGTTGGATGAGAGGGTCTCACAACGGACCTCTTATGCCAGTATCTTTCAGATACGCGACACCTACGAGGTTTGACGGTCCTCCTCGGGTGATAGCTGCGGGTTATCAGCTTGCGGAAGGTAAACTCATAGGACCCAGAGACCTTTTTGATGACCCTGCCTTTGACAAGGCAAGAGAACAGGCTCAGATCATTGCAGACATACTCAGAAGACAAGGCATATTTGAACCTCACAGACTACCTTCTGAAGAGATGGAGTACACAACACTTCCTAAGATACTAAAGAAGCTTGAAGAGAGGTTTTACGAGGTGGAGGCTCCCAAAAAACCTGCGGAAGAAACAGCAGAAAAACACGATGTAGACTAAATTTTTATAAGATGACCGCATGGATAGAAAAACTGGTAGTAGAAGGCTTTAAGTCCTACGGGAAGGGGAGGGTAGAGATACCCTTAGGACCCGGCTTTATAGGTATAGTAGGACCAAACGGCGCAGGAAAGTCCAACATAGGTGATGCCATATCCTTTGCATTAGGGCTCGCTACAGCCAAAACCTTGAGGGCAAAGAACCTCTCTTACCTTATATACTCAAAGGATGGTGAGGCAAGTCAGTATGCGTATGTGGAGGTTCATTTCAAAAACGAAGGTACTTTCCCCATAGAAGAGGATAAACTCATCTTATCAAGGAAGGTGGACAAAGAAGGCAGGAGCGTTTTTCGTATAAATGGAACGGTAGTAAGAGAAAGAGATTTAAGGGACTTTCTTGCAAGGACAGGGCTTTATGAAAGCGCTTACAACATAGTCTTACAGGGTGATGTTATACGCTTTTTAAAGATGACACCAGTAGAAAGAAGAAAGCTCATAGAAGAGGTTGCAGGTATAGGTGAGTATGAAGAGAAAAAGCAGAAAGCTCTTGCAGAATTAGGAGAGGTAGAGCTAAAGATGAGAGAACTCAGACTTCTTATAGATGAAATGGAAGTCCAAATGGAACGGCTCTCTCAGGAAGTAGAAAAACTAAGAAGGTACAGGGAGTTAGAAAACAGGCTAAGGGAACTACAGATAAAACAGTTGGTAAAAGATGCAAAAACCTTAAGCCAAAACCTACATAACCTTGAGAAAGCTATGGAAGAAAAGAAACAGGAGATCTCAGAAATAAGGGAAAGTATAAGCAAATTAGAATCAGAATACGCACAGAAAGAAGAAGAACTCAGACAAATAAACGCACAACTGTTTCCCTTTAGAGAAAGATTAGGAAGGCTAAGCTCGGACATAGAGCACACAGACGGAAAGATACGCGAGCTTGAGAAGGAAAAAGAAAAGCTCCAAGAAGACACACTACGAGCCAAAGAGCACATAAAAAACCTCTCTGCGAACCTTGAAAAACTCCTTGAAGAAGAAGCTCAGATGAAAGAGCTCATATCCCAAAAAGAAAAAGAAGTGATCCGCAAAGAAGAAGAGGTTTCTTTTCTTTACCAGACCTTAAAAAGTAAAGAGGAGGGACTTAAAGTATCCATACAAGAAGCGCACACAACAGAGGAAAAGATTAACGCCATAAGGGAAGAGATGGACAAAAAGAAGGAACACCTTTCCAAGATGGAGCTTAAACTAAGAGAGATAGACATAAAGTCCGAAAAGGTAAAAGAAGAAATACAAAGGCTCAAAGAAGAAGAGCAAAAGCTCAAATCACAGATGGGAGAAGACGCTCTAAAACTGGAAAATTATGAAAGGATGTATGCAGAGGAGCAAAAGTCAGTTAAGAAAAAGAGGCAAGAGCTTGAAGGTCTTGAGGAAAAACTCAAAACAATAAGACAGGAAAAGGAACAGGTCATACAGCAGAAGGCAAGCCTTCTTACCAAGCTGGCAAGCACACAGACAGACAGCTTACCCTTTGAAGGTATAAGAGGTGTTTACGGCAGAGTTTACGAACTTATAAAAGTCAAAAATCATGAGTATATAAAAGCAATAGAATCTGCAGGTGGAGCAAGGCTCTCCTATGTGGTAGTTGAGGATGAAGATGTAGCAAAGGAGTGTATACAGAGGCTTAAAGAAACCAAAACAGGCAGGCTAAACTTCATACCTCTAAATAAGATAAAACCTCCAACTCTTGGACCATATCCCAGAAGGAAAGGCTGTGTAGATTTTGTAGTTAATTTAGTGGAATACGACAGTAAATTTGAAAAGGCAATAAGGTTCGTGTTTGGAGATACCCTTTTGGTAGCAGATTTTCAGAGCGCCAAAGACTTAGGAATAGGCAATTACAGAATGGTGACCCTTGAAGGGGAAGTTTTTGAAAAGAGCGGAGTTATAAGTGGTGGACATACAGAAAGTAAAGGAGACTTGGGAAGAGAGTTTTACCTGGAGCAGTTAGAAAAACTCTCCAAAGCAGAGGAGGACCTAAAAGCAGCAGAAGAACAAACAGAAAGCATCATGAAAGCTCTGAGAGATGAGCTTATTCAAAAGGAAGGTGTGCTGAGAATACTCGAGAAACGTATAAAGGATATTCAAGAGTCAGACAGGGCAGGATCTGGAAGGCTAAAAGAGATAGAGGAAAAACTCAAAAAGGCGCAGGACTATCTTGACTTGCTTGCAGAAGAAAAAGAAACTTTAGCAAAAGAGAAGAAGGCTATTAGCGATGAGTTTTTTTACCTTGAGGAGAAGTTAAACAACCTAATCATAAAAAAGCAGTCCCTATTAGAGCATTACAAAGAGTCTGGCATAGAGAGCCTAAGAGAAAGTTATGAAAAGAACAAAAAAACCTTAGACAAACTCAAGGAAGAGGTATTTTCTCTAAGCATGAAAATCAAAGAACTCCAATCGGACATCCAAAACCTCCGTGCGGAGATAAACAGAAGCATGGCTTTTTTGGACAGTGCAGAGAGGACTATCCAGAATACTGAGGATCATATTGCAAGGCTAAAAGAGGAAAAGAGAAAGTTAGAAGAAGGAATAAAAGAGCTTGAAAGGACTGCTTATGAACTTTACTCCAAGAAAGATCACCTAGAGGAGGCTTTTACAGATATGCAGGCAAAGATGGGCAGGTTAAGATTGCAAGAAGAAGCAAAAAGAGAGGAGCTCACTCGCCTGGAGACTGAGTACGCCAAGCTTGAGGAGAAACTGCAGGAGATAAACTCAAAACTCAGAGATCTGGGATACGAAGGACCCATAGAGGAAGTAAAAGAAAGCTACAGTAAGCTCAAAGAAACCATGGATATGGTGCGCAAAGAGGTATCTTCTCTTGGCACCATTAACTTCAAAGCGGAAGATGATTACAAAGAGTACGAGGAAAGGCACAGAGACTACAAGGACAGATACGAGAAGCTCTCCCAAGAGAAAAAAGCCATAAAAGAGATGATAGAGCAGATAGAAGCCAAAAAGCTCAGCGCTTTTAATACCGCTTTTGACAGTATAAACGAAGGACTAAAGAGAGTGTTTGCAGAACTATCTCCGGGTGGGAGGGCTTACATGGAAATAGAAAACCCCCAAGACCCCTTTTCTGGTGGTATAAACCTTGTAGTAAAGCCTAAAGGTAAGGAAGTCCAATACATAGATGCCATATCGGGAGGAGAAAAAACTCTTGTCGCTTTAGCTCTCATATTTGCCATACAAGACTACAGACCATCCCCCTTTTATTACTTTGACGAAGTAGACGCACATCTCGACGAGGTAAACGCCAGAAGAATAGGAGAGCTTATAAGGAAACGCTCTGAGAAAGCACAGTTTATAGTGGTCACTTTAAGGGAAGTGCTGGCATCTTACGCAGATAGGCTCATAGGTGTAAGTATAAGAAGCGGTGTCTCAAGGGTATTTCCTGTAAAAAACTTTTTTGCGGAGGCTTCAAGTGGCTAAAACGGGCGTTTTGCTTCTCAACATGGGTGGTCCAGATAGCCTTTCTGCTGTAGAACCCTTCCTTTACAACTTGTTTTCCGACCATGACATAATAGAAATTCCTAAAATCGTACAAAAACCTGCTGCAAAGCTGATATCCAAGTTTAGGGCTAAGAAGACAAGACATTACTATGAGCTTATGGGAGGTAGGTCACCACAAAGGGAACAAACAGAGAGGCAGGCACAAGCACTCCAAAAAGAGCTGGGACAAGATTTTAAAGTAGCTGTAGCCATGAGATACTGGCATCCCTTCACAAAAGAAGCTCTTGAGGAGCTTTTTAAAGAAGACATAAACAGAATAGTCTTACTTCCCATGTATCCCCAATACAGCAAGACTACTACAGGCTCTTCTTTTAACGAGTTTGACAGAGTTTTCATAAGGTTTCCCCAAGTGCCTGTTATCAGGATAAGGTCATACCACAATAATCCCCTCTACATAAAGGCAATGGTAGAAAACCTAAAGGAAAACCTCCCCAATTTGTATGACTATTTCTTCCTGTTTACCGCTCACAGCCTACCTGTAAGGGTTATAAAAAGAGGAGACCCATACCAAGAACAAACTCAAGAGACTGTAAGACTTATAATGGAACATTTCCCTGGGGTAAAATACGCTCTTGGCTACCAGAGTAAGATAGGACCTGTCAAATGGCTTGAACCTTCCACTGAAAAGCTTATAGAAGAAAACATAAGGGCAGGCTATAAGCGTATAGCTCTCATACCTGTTTCCTTCGTATGCGAACACTCAGAAACCCTCTACGAGTTAGATATAGCCTATAAGAAGCTTGCAGAAAATTTAGGTGTTGAAAGTTTTGTCAGGATACCCACCTTAAAAGACCATCCTCTCTTCATACATGCACTAAAAGAGATCATACTCTCCCACTTATAGATATGATCAGCTTTTGATCCGAGGTATGTATTATAATTATATACCTCGGGTGAGAAATTATTTAAACAGCCAAGACTTCCTGAAAAAACTATACCCAACAGTATAACCCTGAAGGTAAGCAAGTAAAGTCGTAATATTCCTCCATCTGCTAACTCCGTTGAAGCGCCCTAAACCACAAACTCTTTTGATACCTTATCCTTACAGACTTCACTTCGTGATAGCTGGCAGGATGAACCCACAGGTCATAAACAACTCCATTCCTATCGCAAACAATCATTACCAAAAGCCCATAATGAACCTCTTCAAATCTTACATTCCTTTGGTAATCCCAGCTGTAGATGTTCCTTTTCCTTTTTGCCCAAAATTTCTTTCCAGCAACTCTCTTTATTTTCCTTGTTTGTGCCCTGTATATGTTTGCAACCCTTAGAATAGTGCCATCAACTATCAGTTTTACTTCCTCTCCAAATAGGATGCTTAAAATCAAGATTAGCAAGTTCATTCTCCTTCTGTATAGTTCTAAAAGTTTATAAACTCTTACGGTTCTATATTTTCTAAACAAGTGGTAAGACTGACTAAGGGCTCTTTGTCAGAGGATTTTTCCAGCTTTTTTGAATTTCTCACCCAAGGTATAAGAGTTATTTATAAGAAATAAATGGAGGTGGTTGAGATGATAATAGTGCTGCTTACCTTACTTTTAAGTTTCAGTTCATATGCGTCTTTGCGAACTTGTCTTATAGCCTTAGATGATATACTGGTTAAAAACTACTCTTACCCAAGAGATGTGTTCTATGTAAGCATACAATACAATGATGGTAGTATTCTGGGATATGATCCAACCAAGAGTAAATTTGTGGGTTATAAAGAGGTAAAAACAATAAAAGCAACACCACCGGTTAAAAAATATGAAGAACCTGAATGGATACTTTATGCATGGCCACTTTTTGAGAATTACAAAAATGAATACATCTATATAGGCTATAATGGGCTTCGTATTATAAAATACCCACCTTCAGCCTCTTATGACTATGATAAAGGCAATCCAATTGAGGTTGGTAAATACCTAACAGCTTACGATATTGACTGTGCAGAAGGTAAAAATACTATAAAAATTATGGCAAACGAACCAGCTATTTTAGGATGGGACGTGAGTGTGCTCTATGAAGGGTGGGAGGAGATAGTAACTAACTATTTTTCTGATAGTTTAGTAGTCCCAGAAGGTCTTTACGGCTCTTTTGTAATAACACCCAAAATGGGACAGAGGGAGCTAATCTTTTATGTGGATAAAGACTACACGAAGATAAAGATTGAACTTAAAACAAATCCAGAGGTTATGATGGACGCCCTGAAGGGTTGCTGGGAGCTTGGACTTATCAAGAATCAAGGCATTCTAAACTCTCTGCTTTCAAAGCTTCAAAACGCAGACAAGCAGTACAAGATGGGAAACATAGATACCGCAAAGAACATCATAAGAGCCTTTAGCAACGAGCTTTCTGCCATTGAGGGAAAGCAGATAGACAAAGAGTGTGTCTCTGCCTTGCAGATGGATGTAAAAGCTTTCCTTGGTGTAAACATAGTCCAAGAAGGGTTAGAAAAATTTATTAAAGAAAGTGAACCTTCGGGAGACAGTCTACAGCTTCAAAGCGTCAAATCTGAAGGCACACAAGCTCAAGCGTCTGACTCCTCGTCTTCTAAGGTTGGAAGTGGATGTTCTATGGTTAGTGGCTCGTCTGTGTATGATGTTTTTGGGTGGTTGGTGTTGGGACTTTTTGTGTTGGCACGGAGGTTTAGGGTTTAAACCCTAAACTTAACAAAAATTTAACCAAATCTTTATAGATTCTTAACATTCCCATTGTAGAATTTCCAAGTAATATCAAAAACCAAAGGAGGTAATTCCATGAGAAAACTACTTTTGCTGGGAGCCGTGTCAAGTGGTTTGGTGATCCCTGCACAGGCAGCATCCATAAAGCTAGACGAGGACACTTTTTCCACCCTTGACCTCACCCTGAGAATAACTGCTCAGAAGCTTGGAAAACCAAGGAGTGATGTGAAAGATTACACGGACTTTGCTATCAGAAGGGCCACCATCAACATGGCGGGTCAGGTGAATAAGTATGTAAAGTTTGAATTTGAAGGAGACTTTTCACCCAATACCACCAACAGAACGGTGCATCAGGCGAGTTCCGCATCACTCAACGATGGTGTGATCACCCTTGACTTGGCTGATGAGTTTAAGATAAGGGCTGGTAAATACAGGATACCCTTCGCAAGAGGAAACCTTACATCTTCCAGAAACTACATCATACCCACTGGCATCAGGTGGGGAGCAGGTGATGGACAGACAGGCTACAAGGCTCCAAGCTGGAACCCCTTCGCACCTGCAACGCTGGCAGGCGATAGAGATGCTGGTATAAGCTTCTGGGGGAACATAGCAGACGGCATGTTCCAGTACAGATTGGGCGTCTTTGATGGAAAGTTTGACCATACAGATGCAAACCTGGGTTCAAAAGACAACTTGGCTTATGGTATAAGACTTGAGTTTAACCCAGTGATGCTTGGCTACAAGGCGGACAAGGGATGGGGTAAGGCTGATAGTTACTTGGGAAGACAGAATGTTTTCAACATAGGAGTTGCCTATTGGGCTCAAAAGTGGGATGACAACAAGGGTAATTCTGGTACAGCAAAAGCGTTTGCTGTGGACGCTCTGTGGGAGCAAAAGATTGGAGACCTAGTCCCTAACCTACAAGTGGGATACATAGGACAGTCCAGCCTTCCATCTACCTTGGGTGCTGGAACCAAGCCTAAGACCAACGCCTACTATGCACAAGGACAGCTTCTTTACGACCAGATGGTGGGTATAGGTAAGCCTGCTTTGGCTCTAAGATACGAGTACTCTGAATATAAGCAGTTTAAAGATCTTACTGCAAAGGGTAAGGTAAACAGAACCTCCGTATTTCTAAACTACTATGTAAAAGGTTGGAACGCTCAGATGAGCTTGGGTGTAGACTTCGTGACACCTAACGGTGCATTAAAGCAGTACAACAGCGGCAAGGGTAAAAACTTTACAGACTATACTGTAGCTCTTCAAACCATCTTTTGAAAGGCTCTTCCTCTTGTTCTTACCCTCACACCTCTAAGGTGTGGGGTTTTTTGTTATAATAAGGTCAGGGGACAAGAATATGAGATCTTTCCTTGTGCTTGGGATGGTCAGCATTGCGCTGGCACAACCCGTCATAAAACCTGAATTTGCAGATAGACTGTTTCCTTACATAACATATTCAGACACTTGGCTTGGTACTCCTGCATCTCTTGGTGGTGTGTCCGTGCCAAATGTTCTTATTGTGTACGGAGAAAAAGAGGATCCCCGTGTTGTTGCACAGGCAGGAAAGATAGCTTACTACCTGGGACAGTGGACAGAGGATATAGGCTTTAGTGTTGAAGATGTAAAAGCTTCTAAGATACCCCCTCTTTTGGTAAGCGATACCCAGCTTAAAGACATCAATTACAAGAATATTATAGTGGTTGGAACCAACAACCAGATAGTCAAAGAGTTAAACCTTTCTTTCGAAAAACCCACCATTGAGGTGATAAAGAGAGACGATAAGAACATCATGATAGTAGGTGGGGGGACAGTAGAAGATACTATAAAGGCTGCTAAATACCTTGCGGATGTAAGACTTAACTTTAAAGTCGGTGCCTACAGAACCTTTTTCTCTTTTGTAGCTTTAAGAGGTTATATAGAGAAAGGTGAGTTTGACGCTGCTTATAGGCTCATAAAGAGTCCTATGGGTATATCAGCATGTGGGAAAAACATGTCCTTAGCAGCTCCCATGGTGGCAAATTGGAGCGAAGATGTAAAGAATGTGGTAAAAACCAGGAATGCCTTACTTTATTCTGAAATACCAAAAGCCTTGCAAGAGAAAGATAAAGAGAAAGCATTACAACTCTGGCAAAAAGCTATGATTACATGCTACCAATGCCATCAGGGCATAGGTATACCACAGATGAGAAAGTTTAAACCTCTTGAGGAGATACATGCTAAACACCAAAAAATAGCGGAGAGTTTTGGGATCTCGTGTACCTCGTGCCACAGAGGGGAAACGCAAAAAAGAGGCTATTGAAGTGGTAGTAGTAATCATGGGGCTTTCTGGAAGCGGTAAATCTTTTGTTGCACGGATACTGCACGAAGAGTTTGGTTTTGAATGGATAAGAAGTGATACCATAAGGAAAGAGCTTGCTCAGATAGACCAAAAGCAACATATAAAAGTAGGTTTTGGAGAGGGTATCTATTCCGAGGATTGGACTAAAAGGGTGTACCATGAGATGATAAAAAGGGCAAAAGTGCTAAAAGATGCGGGAAAGCATGGGGTGATAGATGCTACCTTCTTGAAAAAGTGGCAAAGGAATATGGTAAAAGAGCATCTAGGTGATGTGTTGTTTTTGATGGCCTTTGCGGATGAAGAAGAGATAAAGAGAAGACTTTCTCAAAGGGAAGACATATCGGACGCAGACTGGAACATATACCTAAAACAAAAGGAGGTGTTTGAACCTCCTGAGGATGTTCTTCTAATAAACACACAAAAAAGCAGAGAAGAGATCAAGGCTGAGCTAAAGAAGATCCTTCAAAGATATGGGTTAGAAGGCAGTCCAAAGCCATACTGAGCCCTTCGTCATTCTTAGCCTTTATAACACAGTCTGGCATTATACCAACATCATCAGTTATGTTCTCTCCGTTGGGTAGTTTCATGGAAAAGGTAACAAGCCTGAGAACTCTACCGCAGTCATCCAATTTATACATATTGCTACCTACATACTTTCCTACGGTGAGCTCACCAGCGATAACTGCTCTATCGTATACCTTAAGTAAAACGGTCAAAAGCTCAGCAGCAGATGCGGTCCATCTGTTGACAAAGACAAGTACGGGTTTTTTAAAAAGAGGCTCACCTTCTTTAAATGGGTACACATCGGGTGCTCTGTTTCTGCCTTCCAAGTAAAACATCACACCCTTTCCTCTTATAAACATGTCTGCTATGCTTTTGGCAACAGATATGAGACCACCACCGTTATCCCTAAGATCAAGCAAAAGGGCATCAACACCTTGAGCGTTTAAAAATTCCAAAGCTTTTCTGAACTCTTCTACCGCAGGGTTTGTAAAGTTGGTAAGAGCTATGTATCCTATTTTCTTATGGTCTAAGAGTATGATCCTAACTTCTTCCACAGGAGGTACGGAAAATTCGCCTTTCACAATGTGAAACTCTTTGAGACTTCCCTGTCTTTTTACTGTTATATTTATGATGCTTCCCACGGGCACACTTCGTATGGTCTGGCTCCAAAGATTTTTCTCCTTTACTCCATTAACAGAAAGAATCAGGTCACCCTCTTTAAGTCCGCTTCTCTCTGCGGGAGAGTCCTTGAATACTCTCTTTATAGTACCCTCATCATCCCACCTTATGCCTATACCGAACATCTTAGCCTTTGAGTACCAAAGCCTATCTTCTTCTATGTTAGTTATAGCAGTCCATCTATCGCCTTTATTTCTCAGGTAAGCTATGGCTTCGTCAAGACTGCCCCACTCTGTGCCGTCTATCCTGTCCTTCCACAAGTAATGCTCGCTTATAACCTCTTTGAGCTTACTAAGAGCTTCTCTTGAACAGGAATCTTGAGCGTAAGATATGTGTAAGAAAAATACCAAGATAAGAAGAGGGATACTCATAAGCTGATAAAATTATACCATGCTATAATGTCTTTCAAGTGAGGTAAATAGGATGAATAAGAAAGAGCTTATTGAGATTCTTCTTTACGACATAGCCCTTGAGCATTCTGCAATAGTTCAGTACCTTTACCACATATTCTTGATAACAGACAAGAACATAACTGAGGAAGTAGAATCCATAGCAAGGCAAGAAATGAGACATCTCAAGTGGTTTGCACAAAAGGTGGTAAAGCTTGGTGGTCAAGTACTGCTAAACAGGCTTGAAGAGATGATAGTGATAGGCGGTCCCGATTGGGCAGACATGATGGCAAAAGACATAGATGCAGAACAGATGGCTATAGATATTTATACAAAACAGCTTGAAACAGTCAAAGACGATGACATAAAGAAGCTTTTGGAAAGAGTTATAAAGGACGAAGAGGATCACAAAATAGAGTTCACGGAACTTATGGAGCTTGCTAAGGAATCTGTTGTGCTAGAAGGTGGGAAAAGGGCAGATCCCCAAACCTTAGAAATCCTTAACAAGTTTCTAAGAGAGGAGTACCAAACCATAATAAACTACCTATACCAGTTTTTTCACACAAAAGACTGCACTTACAGAGACACCATGCTTGATCTGGCTATAGAAAGTATGACTCATATGGGAAAGATAGGTGAAAAGATAGGTGAACTTGGTGGCATGCCAGATATAAATACAGACTTATCACCAAAACCCCTAAAAAAGTTAGAGGATCAGGTAAGACAAGAAATAGAATACGAAAAGTCTACTGGTAAGGACTACAGCGAGGAGATCCAGAAGGTCAAGGACCCAGAAATCCAAAGACTCTTTAGATTCATAGAGAACCAAGAGGAGTATCACAAACACATGCTTTCGGAGTTTTTCAAAACTATGAGGAGGCTTACTGTTGGAAACCTCAAAAAGGATGCTTGAGCTTGTAATAAACTCCTTTAGGGAAAGTGCTGACATAAAGATGGCTTTTGTAGAAACCTATGCATATCAGATAGTTGAGGTGGGTCAGATCATAGCACAAGCTTTAAAGGATGGCAATAAGCTTTTACTTTTTGGGAATGGAGGCAGTGCAGCGGATGCACAACACATAGCAGGTGAGATAGTAGGCAGGTTCAAGAAGGAGAGAAAAGCTCTTCCTGCCTTAGCGCTTACCACAGACACTTCTATACTGACCGCTGTTGGGAATGACTATGGTTTTGAGTCAGTATTTGAAAGGCAGATAGAAGCCCTGTGCGTGCCCGGAGATGTAGTGATAGGTATAACCACATCAGGAGACTCTCCCAATGTCATAAGAGGTATTGCAAAGGCACACGACCTTGGAGCTACAACCGTTGCTTTCACTGGCAAAAGTGGTGGTAAGGTGGTTCAGATAGCGCACTATAGTTTTGTTGTGCCTTCTTACGAAACACCAAGGATACAGGAGTGTCATATAACCTTAGGTCATGTGCTCTGTGAGATAATAGACACCATCTTATGAAGAAAGTACTTCTTTTCGTAAAAGACAGTCAAAGCGCCATAGAGACATCAAGGAAGATACATGAACGCCTAAGATTAATGGGAGTACATACAGAAGTGTACATAAACTCAAGAAAAAGGAAGCAAAAGAAGATATTAAAGGATAAGGACTTACTTTTGGTAATAGGTGGAGATGGTACTTTC
Organism: Hydrogenobacter sp.; assembly: GCA_028276405.1. Taxonomy (GTDB): domain Bacteria; phylum Aquificota; class Aquificia; order Aquificales; family Aquificaceae; genus Hydrogenobacter. The sequence continues at coordinate 33,583 of JAPYWJ010000003.1, read as the reverse complement.
CTTGCAGGAGCAAGACTTGTAGCAAAATACCAAATACCTATCTTGGGTATAAACGAAGGGAGGTTCGGATTTCTAACAGAGGTAGAAAAGGAGTATGCCTTTGAGGTACTTGAGATGGTACTTAAAGGTCAAATAAGGTACCAGAAAAGAGTTATGATTTCTGCATACCTAAAAAGAGACAAAACACTACGCTTTTTAGGAGATTATCTTAATGATGTAGTGGTTTCAAAAAGCAACCTAGCACGCATGCTTGAGCTTGATGTTTATGCCATGGGAGAATTTATGATGAGAGTTTACGGAGATGGAGTTATAGTTTCAACACCCACAGGTTCAACTGCTTACGCTCTGTCCGCTGGTGGACCCATCCTTTATCCCCTTTCAGAAAATCTTCTCTTTGTACCCATATGTCCCCACACTCTTTCCAACAGACCCGTCATACTTCCAAGTCATTTTGAGATAAAGGTGGTAAATTTTTCACTTGATGGCATGGCTTATCTCACCATGGACGGGCAGGAAGGCATGGCACTAAAGAAACACGATCAGATAATAATCAAAAGGTCAAAGCATTTCTGCCTTATGTATCCAAACCCCAAAAGGAGTTTTTTTGAAATACTCAAGGAGAAGCTAAAATGGGGCTGAACTTTGACAGCTTTTTTGCCTTTCGCTTCAAGGACGGGAAGATCCAACCCATAGAGAAGGCGCACATACCCAACTTTGAAGAATTGCTTTACATAGACAGACAAAAGGAAGCTCTAAGAAAAAACACCCTCAAACTGGTAAAGGGTTTTCCTGCCCACGATGTGCTTCTGTGGGGAGACAGAGGCACAGGAAAGTCTTCCCTTGTTAAGTCCATGCTCGGACTTTACGGTAAAGAGGGATTAAGACTTATACAAATATACCAGATGGACATAATCCACCTTTCTGAGCTTTATAAGATGATCAGGGATGCACAGAAAAAGTTTATAATCTTCTTTGACGACCTTTCTTTTGAAGAGGGAGACCCTCAGGTGAACATTTTAAAATCCCTTCTTGATGGAGATGTGGAAGAGAGACCTGCCAACGCAGTAGTTTATGTCACCTCCAACAGAAGGAACTTGCTTCACCAAATAGAAAGAGCGGAAAAATTTCCCGAAGAGGATCGCATCCAAACCCTTTCCCTTGTGGAGAGGTTCGGCATAAGGCTGGGCTTTTTCTCCATGGGAAAGCAGGAGTATCTGGACATAGTAAAAAGCTACGCTGTAAGAAGAAACCTAAACATTCAAGAAGAACTGCTTTTTCGTATGGCTCTTGACTGGGCAAAAGAAAGATACGGCTTTTCAGGAAGGTCTGCGTACCAGTTTATAAGATACCTTGAAGGTGAGCTGATGTTAAAATCTTTGTGATGGCTAACTTAATAACTCTCTTTAGATTTTTTCTAACATTTCCCACCTTTTATGCCGTCCTTGGCGGCTATGAAAGGCTTTCTTCTGCTCTAATACTTTTAGGAGCTTTGTCAGACCTCCTTGACGGCAATTTAGCCAGAAGGAGTGGAGAAAAAAACAGGTGGGGTGCTCTGCTTGACCCTATGGTGGATAAGGTCTTTTTCTTGTCTGTGCTTTCCGCTTTTCTGTATGTACAAAAAGTTCATCCTTTGAGCTTTATCCTCTTGCTCATCAGGGAGCTTTTCCTTTCCTTTCTAAGAAGCGTTTCTGTAGAAAAGGGCTACATAATGCAGGCATCTTACCTTGGTAAAACCAAGGCTTTCTTTGAGTTTTTAAGCTTGTTCCTCTTGTCTTTGGAAAGTTCTGCAGGAAACTTGGCACTTTGGACTGCAGTAATATTTGCCTACATCTCCATGTGGGATTACATACTCAAATACATAACCTTTGAAAAGTCTTAATACGCTGAGCGTATAATATGATCATGGCAAAAATACAATTTGGTTTCTGTTTGATACTTGTTCTTAGCATCTCCTATGCACAGGAAAAAGACTGCAACACTAACCCTTTGAAAGAGCATAAGTGGTGTGAGTATATGTGGAGTATATGTAAGAAGTTGACTACCTACAGGATAGAAAAGATAAAAGAGTGTATAGAGAAAAGTCAAAATTACCAAGAGGGAAGTGCCTGCTTTGAGAAGTCATGGATAGAAAACTTTCTGCAACGGTGAAATCCTTAGAAGAGATAGGCATAACAGAGCTTTACCTTATGGAAAGTAGAGGCGGAAAAATAGATAAGAAGCTGTTGCTGGAAGAACTGTTTAAAAAAATAAGTACCGAGAGTAAGTGCGTGTTCTATGAAGGTAGCAGTGGCTATGTCTTTGGTGATGGGAATCCTGACTCATCAGTGGTTTTTGTAGGAGAGGCACCAGGTGAAGAAGAAGACAGACAAAAAAAGCCCTTTGTGGGAAGGGCAGGCAGGTACTTAAACGAAAAGCTTCAGGAAGTTGGGCTTAGGCGTGAAGATGTTTACATTACCAATGTAGTAAAATCAAGACCTCCGGGGAATAGAAAACCCACTAAAGATGAGATGATGGGTTGCCTTCCTTATCTCAGGAAAGAGATAGAGATAATAAAGCCAAAACTGATAGTGTGCTTGGGATCTACAGCTCTTGAAGGGCTTTTGGGCAAGAACCTACCCATAACGCGTTACAGAGGACAGGTTTTTGACTACCCTTATGACAGGAACATAAAGGTTTTTCTAACTTATCATCCTGCTTATGTGTTGAGAAACCCTCAAGCGGACAAGGAGTTCACCCAAGACATAAAAAAAGTAGTAGAGCTTTTAAAAGAGTTATAATAAAGCTCTATGGAATACCATATAAAAGACATATCCCTTGCGCAGGAAGGCAGAGACAGGGTAGAGTGGGCAGAAAGAGATATGCCCGTCTTGAGAAGCATAAGGGAAGGGTTTGCCAAAGACAAACCCCTAAAAAACGTAAGAATATCCGCTTGCTTACACATCACTACAGAGACTGCAAACCTTGCCATAACGCTCAAAGAAGGTGGTGCAGAAGTTTATTTGACTGCTTCTAACCCCTTATCCACTCAGGATGATGTGGCAGCAGCTCTTGTGAAGTATTATCAGATACCAGTGTTTGCCATAAAAGGTGAAGATACGCAAACTTACTACCAACACCTTCATGAAGTTATAAAGAAAGAACCTAACATAGTTATAGATGACGGTGCGGACCTTATATCTACCCTTCACAAAGATTACAGGGAGCTTTCTACAAAAGTTATGGGGGGTATGGAAGAAACTACTACTGGGGTCATAAGATTAAAAGCCATGGCTAAGCAAGGAATTTTGAACTTTCCCATAATAGCGGTTAATGATGCTTACACTAAACACATGTTTGACAACAGATACGGAACTGGACAATCCACCATAGATGCCATAATGAGAGCTACCAACAGACTCATAGCAGGCTCTAACTTTGTAGTTGCTGGCTACGGTTGGTGCGGTAAAGGTGTGGCTCAAAGAGCGAGGGGTATGGGTGCAACGGTGATCATTACAGAAGTAGATCCTATAAAGGCTCTTGAGGCAAGGATGGACGGATTTTTGGTAAGGCCTATGATAGAAGCTGCAAAAGTAGGGGACTTTTTCGTTACGGTAACAGGCAACACATCCGTTATAAGAGAAGAGCATATAAAAGTTATGAAGGATGGAGCGATAATCTCCAATGCAGGACATTTCAATGTGGAGATAGATATACAGGCTCTTGAAGGCATGAGTGTAAGCAAAAGAGAGATAAGAAAGTTTGTAGAGGAGTATAAACTTACAGACGGTAGGAGAATTTACCTTATAGCTCAGGGGAGGCTTGTGAACCTTGCCAGCGCGGAGGGACACCCTGCATCCGTAATGGACATGTCCTTTGCCAATCAGGCACTCTCTGCCAAGTACATCTTTGAACATCATCAGGAACTAAAAAGAGATGTTTACAGAGTGCCAGAAGAAATAGATAGGAAGATAGCACAACTCAAACTTGAGAGCATGGGAGTGCAAATAGATAGCCTAACACCAGAGCAAGTAAAGTACCTATCCTCTTGGGAGTTGGGTACATGAGCTTGGAAAAATTCTTCCTTTCAGCGCAGGACAGTATCCTTGTGATAATAGACATTCAGGAAAAACTTGCAAGAGTTATGGAAAAAAGGCAAAGTGTTATAAAAAATGTACAAAATCTTATAGAAATGTGCAAGCTTTTTGCGATTCCCATAATAATCACAGAGCAGTATCCTAAGGGTTTGGGACAGACTGTTGAGGAGATAAGAAATGTTTTACCTGAATACAAACCTATAGAAAAACTCAGTTTTAACTGCTGTGAAGAAAGCATCTTCCTTGAAACTATAAAAGGTTATAATAGAAAAAACATCCTTCTTACTGGCATGGAAACACACATATGTGTATTACAAACTGCCTTAGGACTTTTAAGAGAAGGATACCATGTGCATGTGGTTTCTGATGCAGTATGTTCACGCTCTTGGGAAAACCACCAAACGGGCATTGAGTTCATAAGGTCCGCGGGAGCGGTAATAACATGCACAGAAACAGTGCTTTTCCAAAATCTTAAGATAGCGGGTACAGAAGAGTTCAAAGTCATATCCAAACTGGTAAAGTGAAGTATATAAGGTATGTGTATTCTCTACAGGAAGAGAACTTTTATCAGCTACTTACAGAGTACACAAAAGGTGTTGAGATTTTAAACAGAAAAGGTGATAAGGTGATCTTTGCTGTGTACGAAAAGTTAGGGCATTTAGAACCTCTGCAGGTCCAAGAAGTCCATACGAAACACCCAAAAAGCTATCTAAGAACTACAAGGATAAAGGACTTTCTCATTGTGCCGTATGGAATCAAAACCATTTTCATAAACCCAGGCATGGCTTTTGGTACAGGTTTGCATGCATCCACACAGATATGTCTTTTGTTGATAGATGAGTTTTTTAAAAAAGGTTGGACCGCGATAGATGTAGGCTGTGGTAGCGGAATTTTATCCATCGTTCTGAAAAAGTGTGGTGCAAAGCAGGTTTTAGCTATTGATATAGACGAGTTTGCAGTAAAAGAATGCAAAAAGAACGCAAAGGCAAACAACACACCCATAAAATGCATAAAAGCAAAGCCACAGGACATAAAAGGAAACTTTGACTTTCTTTGTGCTAACTTGGAAATGGACATCTTCAGAAAAGAGATGGAACACATAAAGAGGCTTTTTAAAAAGCGGGCGGTTTTTTCTGGCATATACGGAAAAGACGAGCTTGATGAATTCTTACAGATGCTAAAAGACTTTAGTGTAGTTAAAATAAAGAAACTTAAGGGCTGGTTTGGTTTGGTGGTGGAAAGATGAAGTACAAAAAGTACAAATTAGAAAGAAGGGAAAAAAAGAGAATAAAAAGAAGGCTTTTGAGATTTCTATTTTTTTCAGGGGTTTTGGGAATTGCCGTGTACATGATCTTTTCCCTTATTGTAGGAAAACCTCAGGTGGAAAACCTAAGGGACCTTACCATGATACCCGCTCAAAAGGACATAACACTGAGGCTAAAAGGTGATGTAAAGCGAGCAACCGTAAAAATAATTCAAGAGGGAAAGGAGTTTATCCTGTACGATGCACCGCCTATTCAAGGAAAAGCGGTTCCCCTAGATTTAGTTGTAAAGAATATGGGATTGAAGGACGGTAAAGCACAGGTATTTATAACTCTCAGATACGGACTTTTTGGCAAGAAAACTTACCATATAGACGCATGGATTGCCACTACACCCCCCAAGCTTGAAGTTGTAAGTTATACTCGGTATATACCACAAGGCGGTACCGGTGCAGTAAAGGTAAGAGTAAAAGACGGTTATGGTGCTTACTTGGAAGTAGGACAGGAAAGATATCCCATGTACTCCATAGGCAAGGAAGAATACTTTACTTTATATCCTGTAAAAGTTGATCAGGATCCTGCTACTACCATAAAGGTTGTTGCTTATGACCTTGCAGGAAACAGCACAACCCTTCTTTTGAAAACCCAAATAAAGAAAGTAGAGTTTAAAATAGACAGGATAAAGCTAAGCGAGGAGTTTATAAGGAAAGTTATAATCCCGCTTCTGGGCAGGGACATGCCTCCTGTTGATGCTTTCAAAGAGGTTAACGAAAACTGGAGAAAGACAGATGTGGAAAACCTCAAAAAGATAGGATCAAACAGTATAGCCAAAAAAATGTGGGAAGGCAATTTCTTACAGTTACCTGGTAGCAAGGTGGTTTCCACCTTTGGAGACATTAGGTATTACTATTACCAAGGCAAAGAGGTAAGCACCAGCAGACACATGGGTTATGACTTTGCTTCTGTTGAAAACGCACCAGTACCAGCTAGCAACAGCGGTGTAGTGGTCTTCACTGGTAATATGGGTATATACGGAAAGATGGTTATTATAGATCACGGTTTTGGTCTTATGAGTCTTTATGGTCATCTTTCACAGATAAAGGTAAAGAAAGGACAGTTTGTGAAAAAAGGAGAGGTAATAGCAAGCACAGACAGCACGGGTTTGGCTCTTGGAGACCACTTACACTTTGGCATAATGATTCACGGGATAGAAGTCAACCCAAAAGAGTGGCTTGATGCCAAGTGGCTAAGAACCAACATAAATAGAGTACTTGAGGAAAATTAACCAAAACTTAACAATACGCCATTAGGATTAATATCAAGGAGGTCCTAATCATGGACATGGTTTCTTACACATTTTTAGACGAAGAGCTGGAAAAGCTGTCTTTAATGTTGGAAAACTTTGTGAAGAATGTAGGCGTTGACATGTGTGTTTTATGCGATGAGGGTGGAAGGCTCATAACTTTTGCACCTAAGCTTGAGAGCTTAAAGCCTATTTCTCATAGAAGCGCAGTCATCTCTGCGGCAATAAACGGAGCGCTAGAGTACTTAGAAAACTTTGTTGATAGGGGAAAGGTTCTTTATGTGTCAGGAAAGTCCAAGAGCGTGTACATGCTTAAATCGGAAAACTCCTTTATTCTGTTTGTATCTCTTCCTAATAAAACACCTCTGGGTAGTGTGAAGCTTTTCAGTGAGAGACTCATGAATGAAATCAACCCCATATTAGAAGTAGCTCGCAACAGACAATCTGAGAAACGCACCATAAAGTTTGAGGATATAGCCATATGAGGGAGCTACGCATACTTTACCACGGTCTTGGCATGGCTGGTAAAACCACAAACTTGGAAAGGCTTAAAGAAATTTACAAAGATACAGTTTATGACAGAATCCACCAGCAAACTAACGAGGGGCGGACCGTCTACCTTGATATGCTCATGCTAAAATTCCAAACTCGCGTTCAAGGTTTGTATGTTATGATTTCTCTTTTCACCACACCGGGGCAACAGAGATTTAAAATACTTAGACCATGGCTTTTTGGAAATACATCTGCCGTTGTGTTTGTCTTTGACTCATCCAGAAGCATGCAGGAAAACATGGAAAGTTTCCACGAAATGGAAGGTATTGTAAGCATGAACAAAGTAGTAGTGCAAGCAAACAAAAGAGATATACCCGACGCAGTTCCGTTGGAAGTTATAAAAGAAACCTTCGACGGTATACCAGTGATTCCCGCGATTGCAAAGGATGGCTTTGGTGTGTTGGAAACTCTAAAAGAGGCTATAAAGATGGCTTTGACCAATGAAGAAGGAGTTGTTAGACCTTCTTAAAAAAGCTAAACCTGTTTTTGGTCCAATACACAGAGAGGCGGTAAATTTAAGCTGGATACTTGAGATACACAGTTCTTCTCTTCAAACAGGCTTTTATGTGTTTCAATCTTTGGAACAAACACACTTCTTACCAATGGTCGATGGTGCTCTGTGGGGAAACCTTCCCGAGTATTTTGAAATGCTCAGCTTTTATAAATCCACAAAGAACTTCCTTATACATAACTTTCAACTACCCATATCTCCAGACTTTCCTTTACATAGAGGAGAACCTGTATGGGTAAACTTAGAAAGTCTCAGTTTTAACATAAAAGAGTTTTTCAAAAAGTTGGAACATTTTGCCACAACAGGTTTTGTAGAGGTAGAAGATAGAGTGAAAAGAGAAAAGGGATACATATTTTTACAAAACGGGCTGATCGTAGATGCAAGAATTAAGCAACAGAGAGGAGAAGAAGCACTCAAACAGATAATCAACAGCCTTTCTGAAAATGTGTGTATGATAAATCTCTACCAATTGGAAGACATAACGCTAGGCTTTCTGCTTTCTGACTCCAAGGTGGTCTCTGTATCTTGGAATTTGGAAGATGCGCAAGACTTCTGTCAAGAACTGTCCAGGAGACATATGGGACTTCCAACGCTTTTGGTAAGTGTATCCATGCAAGATTACGGCTACCGCGTATTTATGGATGGATATGTGATATATCAAGCCTCTTTTGATGAAAAAGCAGATGTTTTTGAGGTTTACTTGGTAAATCAGATAAAACAGTTTGATATACTAAATCCTTATGATTACATAGAAGAAGGCAGTAAGATAAAAATATTAAAGTCCGACGATAGGTCCACCATCATCTACTTCTGTCCTGCTTGTTGGAGTGTTATATCAGAAAAGGATAAGTTATGCCCTAACTGTGGATACGACCTTACAGACTTTCATAACATGCCATACGAGTACAAGCTTCTCATGGGTCTTGAGCATCCAGTAGTGGAAATGAGAATTAATGTTATACACACAGTTGGTATGAAAGACCTTATATCCGCTTTACCTCAACTTGAACATATGGCAAATAAAGAGTCAAATCCTATGCTTTTGATGGCCATAGTTGACGCCCTTGGTAGAATGTCACATCCAGAAGCCATAGAGCTTCTTAGAAAGCTCTCTAACCACACTTATCCCGTAATACGCTCAAGGGCTAGGTATATGTTAGACAAAAAATTCACACATAAAACATAAAGAAAAACTCTGATATAATATTATTATTCTATAGCGGGCGTAGCTCAGTGGTGGAGCGGCTGCTTGCCATGCAGCAGGTCGCGGGTTCGAGTCCCGTCGCCCGCTCCATAATCAAAGCATGTGGTAAAATTAAGGAATGCTAAAAGGTAAAAACTGGCTTACAGAACTCATAGCTGTGATAGTCATAGTGCTCTTACTTAGAGCCTTTGTGGTTCAGGCTTACAACATTCCTTCTGGTTCTATGAAGCCTACTCTTTTAGTGGGCGATTTTATTTTGGTGAACAAGCTGGTTTATAGTCTTTCAGAACCCCAAAGGGGAGACATTGTGGTGTTCAAGTGGCCTGTGGACCCCAACATAGACTTCATAAAAAGGATAATAGGCATGCCGGGAGATGTTATAGAGGTTAAAGACTATCAAGTTTTTATAAACGGAAAGCCACTTCCTTTAAAACTTGTAGGCGAGCAGTATGAAGATGGAAACAAAAAACTTATCTACGAGGAGTTGCTTCCAAACGGTGTGAAGCACAAAATAGCCTTGTATGCAGACCCTGTAATACCTCGTAGGGATGTGCCTCCAACCAAGATACCACCGGGAAATTACTTTGTAATGGGAGATAACCGCGATAATAGTGAAGATAGTAGATATTGGGGTTTTGTACCAAGAGAAAATATAGTAGGAAAGGCTTTTGTCATATATTTCTCTGGTGATATACCACCCCTTGAGAGTACAAATGTAAACATTTTCACAGGCTTTAAACAGTTAGCTCTTGCACTCCTACACCCCCGTTTGGAGCGTATAGGCAAACCACTTATAGATTGACAAGAATACCCGCGTAAAACAGCTCTCTGATAGCATGTTTTGTAAAAGCTGGATTTATACCTGTGGAACGCATAACCGCTACAAAGAGGTCTGGTAGCGCACTTCTATTTATTAGCGTATCCTTTATAGTATGATCCTCAAAATACACATACCTTTCAAGCTCTTCCTTCACCTTCAGAAACTCGCTCTCATCAAGCTGTGCAAGGATACGGTTTATAACCTCAAAGTATGAATTTTCATCGATAGAAGTTGGTAGGTCTGTGCCAACCTCCGCGGTTTTAAGAGACTTGAGAGCTATACGGAGGGTATTTTCGCTAAAAGGATTTCCCCACGCTGGAAAGACCTTGCTTATAGGTAAATTTTCTAAGGATTCAAGCACCTTATGCACTGCTTTTGAACAAGGCATGCTAAGAGACGCATACAAAACAACATCATCCACATCTGGGTCATCAAAAAGAGAAAACTCCTCAGGTGCGCGTAAAGAACTGAAAAGATGAGAAGTAAATAAAAAGCCTGTTTCCTCCTCATAAAGCATAAAACTCCCCTTATAAGGTGAAAAAGGCGTAGGTATGATGCTAAGTACATCACCTGTTGAAAGTTTGAGTTTCATGCCCGGTAGACTATCTATTAGCCTTATGCGAGACATGGGAACACCAGACTTGTTTAACCATTTTGCTACATTCATAGATGTTATAACCTGAAGCTTAGGACTACTTTGAAGGATACTGAGAATGGTGGCGTATTCGTGAGCTCCAGAGTCAAGCAATATAACAGCTTTTACTATATCTATGGTGCTTAAAATTTCTTCTATCTTAGCTTTTACCTGTGCGTAATCTTCGAGCGTACCCGTATTTATCAGCAGAGGGATTTTTACATCTTCCCTTTCGTATATGCGAAGGTACACATTTGAGTGAAGCAAAAATTTACTGTCTTGCACACCTACCCAGAAGAGCCCCTTTTCAAGCTCAATGGGTTGTGTCAGGTCTGCCTTTTTGGGCAAAGATAAAGCCTTATCCTGCACCTTATCCTGAGTAAACAAAAAAGCTGGTAGGAATAAGCTTGTGAAAAACTCCTCATTTCCCAAAGAACCTTCCTCAGGGTAACTCTCCCCAGTATAAGGGAAGAGTTCTATCTTTATATCCTCAAAGGCAAGTATCTCCCTCAAATCCTGAAGATCACAGGTTGTCCCCACAATTTGTCCATCCTTTATATAAATACTACAGTTCTTTTCAGAAGCTTTAAGACTCATAATAAAAGAAGCACTGCGCCTAAGAAGATGCATAAGAAGGTTTACAGGACCAATCAAAGATAGCTGCTTGGGTTCAACCTCTCCCCTGTTTAACCACACCGCTTTTGTAAGAAGGTCAAGAGGGTTAAAGGGAAGGAGCACAAAGTTTAGGTCGGTAAAACCCAAAGCCTTTAGCTTTTCTGTATCTTCATACCTCTCTATAAAAAACATAGGGATGGGATACTTCCCTGCCTTGATGGTGTTTAGCCAAAAGTTTAGGTGCTTAAGTTCTATAAGGATTATATCAAATGAGGTAGCCTCAAGAAGATCCTTCGCCTTTTGTTCGTCTAAAGCTACGAGAAGTTTATGCCCAGTCACATCAAAAATGTCGCTTATCAGAGAAAAGAACTTTCTGTCTTCATCAAGCAGGAGAAACCTTATACCCATCAATAAACCTCCCCTTTCTTAGATGCCACTTCAAGGAGTTTTAACTGATCCTTAAGTATGTTCAGGGACTGGACAACCATAAAAAAAGCATGCTCTACATTTATCAGAGCGGACTGAAAAGAAAGGTCATCTGTTAGCACCCTTAACTCCCTGAACCTCCTGTAATATTCGTCAAGCTCTGTTCCAAAATCCAATACATTTTTTAGGACTTCTTCCGATAATTTTAAAGCTTCTCCCTTTGTGTCCATATGTTTCCTATCTCCTCACCTTCCTTTCTTGGCATATTATACCTGCTGAAAAGTATAGATTCAAGCTTTTTAAAGTCTAAGGGTTCAAGTCCTCTAAAAACAAGTATGTCAAGCTCTTTGTCTCTCTCGTACTTTACGCAAACATCTGCTTGTCCTTCAAAGACAAACACATCTCCTCCACCAGCCATAAAGCCTGTGCTCAGTGCCATAATTAAAAAGTTAAGCTCGCTAACGCACATGGTGGGTTTATGTATTTCTTTGTCTATGCTAAGAAGAGTACAGAGGGCAAGTCCTACGCGAAATAAGTTTTCTCCAGTAAAAGGATATATGCCCCTTTTGCCTAACATCTTGTTTTCTTTAAAGAGTCTCTCTGACAGCATCTTCTATTAGCCTTTGTAATTCCTTTACCTGGGTTAAGTGTCTGCCTGCAAGAACAAAGAACTCCTCATTTCCCTTTGAACCCTTAGGCTTGGATTTTACAACACCCCCCACATTAAAGCCCAGTTCGTTCAAATGCGTACATACCTTCAAAACTGCGTGTGTCTTATCTTCCGGATTTCTGACTATGCCCTTTCTTACCTTTTCAGGTGTCAGTTCAAATTGCGGTTTTACCAAGATAAGTGCTATCCCCTCATCCTTAAGAAATTTAAGTATGTGTGAGAGTATCTTGTTAACAGATATGAAAGACACATCTACCGTTATGAGATCCACCTTTTGAGGTATGTGCTTTTCTGTAAGGCTCCTTGCATCTGTCTCTTCGTATAGAATTACTCTCGGATTATTGCGAAGCTTTATATCCATCTGTGCTCTCCCCACATCTACAGCATAAACCTTTAAGGTCCCTTTTTGCAAAAGACAGTCTGTAAAACCTCCCGTTGATGAACCTATATCAAGAGCAACAAGACCTTTTACATCTATCTTAAAGCGTTCCAGTGCGTGTTCCAGTTTGTATCCTCCACGAGAGACATACTTCATACCTTCCTTGACCTCTATCCTTTGTCCCTCCTTTACTAAAAAGCCAGGTTTGTCTGCAACAATACCGTCAACAACTACCAAACCTGACATTATCAGGGCTTGTGCCTTTTCACGCGAGCTTGCAAAACCAAGCTCAAGAAGTTTTTTATCAAGCCTTTGGCGGGACATCAGAGTTTCAAAAGGTATTTGATAAGGTATATTAAAAAGATAAGTATCATAGGAGAAAAATCAAGGCCGTTGACGGGTTTAACAAAAGACCTTATGGGTTCAAGCATGGGGGAAACTATACGGTCCCCAACTGTATAAAGTTTACTTTTCCTAAGAGAAGGAAACCAAGAAGCCAACGCATGAAAAACCACTATCAATATAAGCAGGTTTAAGGTAATGGATAAGACACCCTTTATCACTCTACAAACTCAAGTATAGCAAGCTCACAACCATCTCCTATACGCTTAAAGGGAAGCTTTATGATCCTAGTGTATCCTCCGTTCCTTCCTTCGTATCTGACCGCTATGTCTTCAAAAAGCTTCTTTATAGCGGACCTGTTGGGTAGTATAGCTAAAGCTCTCCTTCTTGATGCTAAATCGCCTTTTTTTGCTAAGGTTACGAGCTTTTCTGCTAAGGGCTTTACCGCCTTTGCCTTCTGCAGGGAGGTTTCTATCTTCTCTTCCTTTATAAGGGCAAGCAGAAGTGATCTGTATAGAGCTAGCCTTTGTTCTTTAGTTCTGTCAAAGTGTTTCTTCTTAATCTTGTGCCTCATAACTTACCTCCTGCTTTCTATGTCCATGCCTAAGTATAATCCCATCTGCTTTAGGGCTTCCTTTATTTCGTTTATAGCCTTTCTTCCTATGTTCTTTGTGCCTTTAAGGTCCTCCTCCGAAAGCTTAACCAAGTCACCTATGGTGTTTATGCCCATCCTCTTTATAGAGTTAAGTGCTCTTTGGGACACATCAAGCTCTTCTACTGGGAGGCTGAGCTTTTCCAAAAACTCATCTATTACCACAGGCTCTTCGGCTACGGGTAGTTCGTAGGATATGTGTTCTAAGCTTGAAAAGTACCTTACGAGTATGGATATGGCTTCTTTTACTACCTCCTCTGGTGTTTTTGTGCCGTCTGTGTAAACCTCCATTATAAGCTTATCGTAATCACTTCTCTTTTCTACTCTTGTCTTTTCAACTTTAAAGCTAACCTGACGAACAGGTGAAAAGTCCGCATCCACAAGCATCCATCCTATCTCACCTATAAATTCCATCTCTTCGGTGGTCATGTATCCAAAACCCCTTTCTATCTTTATCTCCATGTGAAGTTCTTTGTTGGGGTCAGTTATGGTTGCTATCTTCTGGTCGGGGTTTACCACTTCCACATAAGGTGGGAGTGCTATGTCCCTTGCGGTTATCACTCCTTCACCTTTCTTTTTCAGGTAAAGGGTTTCTACATCGCCTTCTTTTAAGTTAAACCTAACTTTCTTGAGGTTAGCTATAACCTCAAGCACATCTTCTTGAACACCTTCTATAGCAGAAAATTCATGATATACGCCGTATATCTTTACGGCGGTTATGGCAGTGCCTTGAATGGAAGAGAGAAGGGTTCTTCTGAGAGAATTACCCAAGGTGATGCCAAAGCCACGCTCCAAAGGTTCTACCACAAACCTTCCATAAGTCCTATCCCTCTCTTCCCAATAAACCTTAGAAGGAAAGAGAAACTCTCTTTGCATAATAAGACCTCCTTAAACTCTTGAATAGAATTCAATAATGTACTGCAAGTTAACAGGAACCTCAAGTTGGACATCCTTAGGCAGGTCAATCACCTTTCCTCTGAAGTTCTCTTTGTCCAGTTCCAACCAAGGTGGTACACTTCTTGGGTCTATATTTTCTACATTTTCCCTAAACTGAGGCACATCTCTTGAGGTGGGACTTAACTCTACGATGTCTCCCACATTTACACGGTAAGATGGTATGTCTACCTTTTTCCCGTTTACCAGTATATGTCCGTGTGATACCATCTGCCTTGCCTGCCTTCTTGTTGAAGCCATGCCCAGCCTGTATACCACATTATCAAGCCTTCTTTCAAGGAGCTCAATCAATACTTGTCCTGTGTTACCCTTTGCCTTTGAGGCTTCTTCAAAGTATCTCTTAAACTGTTTTTCTCTTATGCCACCGTAAAGGAACTTGAGCTTTTGTTTTTCCATAAGGCGAAGCCCAAACTCCGTGAGTTTTCTTTTTCTCCCTTTTACCCTACCGTGCTGACCCGGTGGAAAGTTTCTCCTTGAGAGGATCCTGCCTGCGCTTTTTTTCCCAGAAATTACTACGCCAAACCTTCTGTCTATTTTAGACCACGGACCTATGTACCTGCTCATTTCACACCCTCCTCTTTGAAGGTGGTCTGCATCCGTTGTGAGGTATTGGGGTAACATCCCTTATGAGCTTTATCTTGAGTCCAGAAGCGTATATGGCTCTTAGAGCGGATTCTCTTCCAGCTCCTGCACCTTTTATTCTCACTTCTACTTCCTGAAGCCCGTACTCTTGAATAGCTCTTTTTGCAGCTTTTTGTGCCGCAAGTTGTGCAGCGTAAGGTGTGCTTTTTCTTGTACCCTTAAAGCCTACTGTACCCCCGCTTTCCCAAACTAAGGTGTTTCCCTGCATATCTGTAATGTTTATTATGGTGTTATTGAAAGTGCTGAGTATGTTTACTATACCTTGCGTTACGGTCCTTTTCTGTTTTTTAGCTTGTCCTTTCTTTTTAGCCATCAGAAACCTCCTATTTGGCTATTTTCTTTTTAGTACCGCCCACGGTTTTTCTTTTACCTTTTCTTGTTCTTGCATTGGTCCTGGTTTGCTGTCCTCTTACGGGTAAACCCTTAGCGTGTCTTAGTCCCCTGTAACAACCCATGTCCATAAGCCTCTTTATGTTCATCTGTACCTCTCTTCTGAGATCACCTTCTACTTTGTAGTTCTGTTCTATGAACCTTCTTATGGTGTTTAACTCCTCAGGAGATAACTCACCAAGCCTTTTACTGCAGGGAATGCCGGTCTTTTCACATATTTCTTTGGCTCTTGACCAACCTACACCGTAAAGGTAAGTCAGTACCACTTCTAACTTCTTGTGATCAGGAAGGTCAACACCAGCTATTCTTGCCATAACTTACCTCCTTAAGAACCTTGTCTTTGCTTGTGCTTTGGATTCTCGCATATAACCATAACCCTTCCTTTCCTTCTTATAACCTTACATTTGGCACACATGGGTTTTACAGATGGTTTTACCTTCATGGTATTACCTCCTTTATGCCCTATAAACTATCCTGCCTCTGGTAAGGTCGTAAGGTGAGAGCTCCACCTTGACTCTGTCCCCAGGCAGTATCCTTATAAAGTGAACGCGCATCTTCCCAGAAACATGGGCAAGAACTTCATGCCCTGTATCCAACTTTACTCTAAACATAGCGTTGGGTAGAGCTTCTGTCACTGTGCCCTCAAGCACTATTCCCTTTTCCTTGTACTGGTTATCTTCCTTTTTCTTACCCATTGCTAAACTCCGTAAGTACCATAGGTCCGTCTTTGGTTATAGCTACGGTGTATTCAAAATGAGCGGACAAACTTTTGTCCGCGGTGTGGACGGTCCAGCCATCCGTGTCAAGAACGGTATCCTCTGTCCCAAGGGCAAACATGGGTTCAATTGCCACTACCATACCCTGCTTTAACTTAGTATCCCTTCTGTCCATGTCTTTTAGGTTGTTGGGTATGAAAGGTTCTTCATGCACTCTTCTGCCAATACCATGTCCACCAAGACCTCTAACAGGATAGATGCAGTATCTCTGGGCGGTCTCGTGTATTGCACGCGTTATATCGCTTACCCATCTTCCCGGCACACACACCTTTACAGCCTCTTCCAAAGCTTCCTTTGTAGCCTTCAAAAGCAATTCCTCCTTCTGTCCTACCTTACCAACAGCTACTGTGATAGCAGAATCTCCTGCGTATCCATCTATTATAGCACCAAAATCCAAACTCACCAAGTCTCCTTCCTTTATGATCTGATCCTTTTTGGGAAGTCCATGAACCACAGCAGAGTTCACAGATACGCATATGGCTGATGGGTAGGGCGTCTTACTAAAAGGAGGTTTGTAGTTTAGAAAAGCTGGACGAGCACCTCTTTTCTTGCTTTCCTCTCTGGCTATCATATCTATGTCATAAGTAGAGATGCCCGGCTTTATCTGTTCTGCAACTCTTTCTAATATCTCTACCACCACAAAACAAGCCTTCCTAATCTTCTCTATCTCCTTAAAAGAATAAAGTTCAACATTCATTCTTTAGCGCCTTTTTGATCTCTTCGTATAGCTCTTCTATGCTCTTAAGAGCGTCCAGTCTAATTAATTTATCCTCTTTTTCATAAAAGTCAATGAGTTCTGCGGTTTGCTTTCTGTAAACCTCAAGCCTTTTCCTTACTACCTCTTCTTTATCATCTTCTCTTTGAATAAGCTTTACACCACAAACATCACAAAGCTCATCTTCTTTAGGTGGGTTAAACTTCATGTGATACACAGCACCACACTTAGGGCATGTCCTTCTTCCAGATAGTCTCTCCACTATATAGTCATCCCCTATTTCAAAGAGGATTACTTTATCTACACCCTTACCGTGTTTACTAAGCATGTTTTCCAAAGCCTTAGCTTGATTGAGCGTCCTAGGAAATCCATCAAGGACGAGGTTTTCTGCCTGAAGCACCTCTTGCTCCACCATAGCTATAACCAGTTCATCTGGCACCAAATCACCTCTGTCCATATACTCTTTAGCTTTCAATCCCAAAGGCGTTTGTTTTTCTACAGCGGACCTGAGCATATCTCCAGTAGAAACATGCCTAAGTTTCAGTTCCTGAGATATAAGCTTGGCTTGTGTTCCTTTGCCTGCACCAGGAGGACCCAAAAATACCACTATCATGGTCTTCTCCTTCTCATGTATCCTGCGTATTTTTTCTGTATCATCTGCGTTTCTATCTTATTGAGGGTGTCAAGAGCTACACCTACCACTATTAGAGCGGTTGTACCCCCAAAGTAAAAGGGTACTTTTAACCACAGGCTAAGGAATATGGGTATTATAGCTACCACACTTAGGAATATGGCACCCACAAAGGCAAGCCTGTTTATGATGTTTTCCAGAAGTTTTTGGGTATCTTGGCCGGGTCTAACTCCGGGTACAAAAGCATTAGCCTTTTTAAGGTTGTCTGCAACATCTACGGGATTTATAAGCACAGCTGTGTAAAAGTAAGTGAAGAAAATTATGAAAAGCACATAAAGAAAGTTATAAAAAAGTGTTGTTGGGTTAAAGGCATCGTGCAAAAGGCGTGCTATGGGATGGTTTACAAATCCCAACACAGTAGAAGGTATTATAAGCAAGGATTGGGCAAAGATAATGGGTATTACGCCAGCAGGGTTTATCTTTATGGGAAGGTAAGTAGAACCTCCTGCTAATTCCTGCCTTCCTATCTGTCTTCTGGGGTACTGTATAGGGATCCTCCTTTCCGCCTCCTGCATAAACACTATACCCACTATGACCGCTATGACAAAGATTATTGCGCCAACAAAGGCAAAGGGTGAAAGGTCTCCGTTTTTGAGCATATCAAAAACTCGTATAGAAGCATTGGGGAAATTGGCAACTATACCAGCAAATATGAGCAGAGACATACCATTCCCTATACCCTTTTCTGTTATTCTGTCTCCCACCCAAACTAAAAACATGGTAGAGGATACAAGCGCTATTATTGTGGTAAAGGTGAAAAGTATTCCACCCTCTGGGACTACGGGAAATCCGCGAGGTGATACCTGATTCTGTAGCCACACAGATATACCCAAAGACTGTACAAAAGCAACGAATACTGTTAGATACCTTGTATACTGGTTTATCTTGTACCTTCCGTAATCACCTTCTTCTTTGGCAAGCCTCTGAAGTTCTGGTATAGCAACAGTAAGAAGTTGCATCATGATGGATGCGGATATATAAGGCATGACTCCAAGAGCGAACAAGGTCATACGACCCAAGTTTCCACCAGAAAATATGTCATAAAGGTAAAAAATAGTGCCTTGAAAGCTTTTGAAGAAGTCCTCCAAAGCTGTAGTATCTATGCCAGGCAGAGGTATGTGGCTACCCAATCTGTATATGGCAAACATAAAAAGTGTATAAATAAGCCTATTTCTGAAGTCTTCAAGGGAGAAGAGTTGCTTTATGTACTCTACCACTCTATAACCTCACAAGTGCCACCTGCTTTTTCTATCTTCTCTTTTGCGCTTGAAGAGAAGGCATGAGCCTTTACTGTAAACCTTTTGGTAAGCTCACCATCACCCAACACCTTGACAGGCATACCTTTTCCCACAAGTCCCCTGTTGTAGAGAGTTTCGGGTGTTATCTCTTCACCTTCTGAGAAGTACCTTTCAAGGGTTTTTACATTAACAACTGAGTAAACCACTTTGTCTGTACTTCTAAAACCTCTTTTGGGTATCCTTTTGTGTAGGGGTGTCTGTCCTCCTTCAAACCACGAGGGCAGGTTTCTGTCTCCAGACCTGCTTTTTTGCCCTTTGTGTCCTTTACCACAAGTCTTGCCGAGTCCAGAACCTATACCTCTACCCACTCTCTTTTTTTCCTTTATAGCTCCTTCGTTAGGTGCAAGGTCATGAAGCTTCATGTTCTTCCTCCTTTAAAAAGGTATTTCGTCATCCTCTGAGTTCCAGAGCTTTTCATCTACATCTCGTTCTTCTGGTATGACTTCTTCTTCGGGTGTTTCGTCTAGCTTGGGTTTGTTGATTATTCTTACTGCTTCCGCTACTATTCTCACTTTACTTTGCACCTTTCCTTCCTTGTCCGTCCACTTGTCCTGAGAAAGCCTTCCTTCTATAACCACCGTGTAGCCTTTGGATATCCTTGTGCCTAAATTTTCTGCAAGCTTACCGTAAGCTTTGACATCAAAAAAATGGCTCTCCTCTTTCCAATCTTCGCCTACCTTATAACGCCTGTTGTAAGCTATAGAAAATTCAGCTGTCTGACTTCCAGAAGGCAGGTATTTAACCACTGGATCTTTGGTAAGCCTTCCTATGATGAGCACCTTATTGAGCATCCTTCTTCTCCTTAATGTGAAAGTTGAGCCATCTTATAATATCATCGCTTATCTTGTAGTAGAAGTCAAGCTCGTTAGGTAGCTGTGGATTTGAAGACCTTATACGCAAAATGAAGTACCTACCATGATGAAAGTTTTTTATAGGGTATGCGAGTTTTTTTACTCCCCAATCTTCTTGGTGAAGGATCTCTCCTCCCTTCTTTTGGATGGTATCTTTGATCTCCTGAAGTTTCCTTTGAACCTCCTCTTCAGTTAGCGTAGGCTTAAGGATAAACACACTCTCATACTGTCTTATAGTCTCGTAATACCTTTTTGCCATCTTTCACCTCCTGGACTCCTAGGTCCCTACCTTTACAGTAGGAACGAGGTCTGTTATTATTATACCACACTTAACTTACCTTTGCACCTTCTTTTAAATCCCTGTCTGGTACTATAAGGGACAGTCCTTCGCCGTCAGAGAGCGCAAGCACCATACCTTGAGACTCTATACCCATGATCTTTCTGGGCTTTAGGTTAGCTAAGATGAGTATGCTTTTGCCTATCAGCGCCTCAGGTGTATAGTGCTTAGCAATACCTGCTACCAGTGTGCGCTCCTCATCTCCTAAAGAAACCCTGAGTTTTATAAGCTTTTCCGAACCTTCAATCCTTTCAGCAGACAGTACTTTGGCAAGCCT
Organism: Hydrogenobacter sp.; assembly: GCA_028276405.1. Lineage (GTDB taxonomy): Bacteria > Aquificota > Aquificia > Aquificales > Aquificaceae > Hydrogenobacter. The sequence goes on along the minus strand of JAPYWJ010000003.1, from coordinate 13,209 downwards.
TATGTCAAGCTTTAAAAAATCTTCTATACCTACAAGCTCCATATCTACTTAACACACTTTCTGGTATCTTCTGTTTCTATTTTAACAGCAGTTAGGCTTGTGGATGTTGCGGGATCCTCCTGGACTTTTACTTCAACACACATGCCCTGCTGTACCTGACTTAAGCATTGGCTTATAGGGTAAAATGTATGATTCATCTTGCACGCGGTAGCTTGGGTCAAGTTAACCGTATAGGTTTTACCCATCCATGTACCTGTAAAGTTGTTATTCTGCACACTTGTACTTTGCACCATAAGGTGTATTTCATTTGTCTTGCCTGCTGTTTCTTGGGGTGTCAGTGGCTTCATTTTTACTTGGTACACCTGCCATGGGTCTGTGCTTGTGTCTACTTCAAACTCTTTTAACACAAAATCAATGACGAGTTTTCCCATAGAAAAAGGCTGCACCACACCGTTGAACCTAATGTAGCATCTTTGAGTATCACACTGCACCGTGTTGGGTTTGTTGGGTTTTTCGTTCATTGGTGTAAACACAGCTTGGTGTGTTATGTTGTTAGAATCTGTTATGGTAAGATTCTTATCCATAATCACCTCGAGCCTGTTGTAAGTGCCCTGTGGGATGTTAGCAGTTGTTATGTACTGAAGAACGCCGTTTAATTTCGCAAGGTCTGTTTGTAGTCCTTGCTGGCTTGTAAAGAGATTCACCTTCTGCTGACAGTTATTGTCAGAGCACAGGTTCACCTCGTAAACTTTGACCAGTATGGAAGGATATACACTCATATCATCAGTAAAATATACAGGTATAGAAGAAGCAGAAGAGGTAGAACCTTCACCAGAACCTCCACCGGAGCCCCCACACGAGAAAAGTAGAGCGGAAAAACCCGCTACTACGAAAAGTTTTTTCATAGGCACACCCTCCAAAAGTCAATTATAAATACATATACCAAAGTTGTCAAATCGCTTCCCTCTTTTGGTATCAAGCAAAAATACCAAGAACCTTGATTCGGAAGATGTGTAGAGCTTCCAAACCTTCATTGGCTGACAGCTCTGATATGTACCGAGCTTAAAGATAACTACAGCCTGTCCTTCTGGCATTTTGTTCCTTATCACCTTTCTATCTGCATAAAAGGGAAGATTATGGTGAAAATATCCAAGCTCGTAAACTTTTAAACTACCTTTTGGGTCAAGGGTTTTTATGTAGTTTCCTACCTCTCTGTAATGCCTGAATTTTTCAAGATATCCCACTAAACCTGTATTTACAAACAGTATGAAAGCTATACCTCCCACCAAAGGAGAAAGGATATAACTGCTGGGAAGTGTAAGAAGGGGCACAAAAGCTAAGAGTAAGAAAAGCTTACTTAGGTCAAAGTAGAAAACTGCTACAACTAGGGTTAAGGACAGGAGAACAGTTAAAAAGATGGATGAAGCTATTTTGATCCTCCTTAAGTCAGAGCTTAACAAAAAGCTTGCGGTAAGTACCGACATGGCAGGATAAGCGGGAAGCACATAGACCGGTATTTTGGACTTTATTATGCTAAAAGCTGTAAAAACCAACAAAAACCAAATAAGGAAAAAAGAAAGTTCTCTTTTTACTTTAAAAAAAGACCAAAAAAATGCGAAAAATACCAAAAAAGAGTAAGGCATGAAGCTAATAAGAGTATCAAGAATGTAAAAGTAGTAGGGATCTGTACCTTTATGTATTCTGCTGAGATTTTCTTGGTAAAATACCTTTAAGAATTCCTCTTTGTGAACAAAAAACTCGTAAAAGTGCCACCAAAGACCAATAGGCACAAAAAGAAGGGTCAGTAAGTAATAACGTTTTTTTAGTAGTTCCTTTGGGTTTTCTAGAAGAAGATGGAAAAATACAACACCAGCAGGGATGACAAATCCCGCAGGACCTTTTGTCATCATAGCTAAGGAGGATGAAAAAAAGGCAAGGATCATCAAAAACACGCTGTCTTTCTTGTAAGCTTTTAGCCACAGATAAAGGGATAGAGTTATAAAAAATGTGAAGGGTATTTCGGGAGATGCATACCTTGAGTTGGCAAAAAATTGAAAGGAAGATAAGAGTATGAGCGCTGACAACAGGGAAACCTTTAAGTTCTTTAACTCTTCTTGAGCCAAAAGGAAAGTGATAAAACCCGTAAGTAAACCAAGGACTGCATGAAAAAACCTGAGCCCAAACTCGTTAATTCCAAAAAGATAGTATCCTAAGGAAATTATCCAGTAAGTCATGGGAGGTTTTTCAAGCCTTGGTTCACCGTTATAGTAAGGGGTTATGAAATTTCCTGTGTGTAACATGTTTTTTGACGCGTCCGCATAAAAAGACTCGTTAGGCATCCAAACCTGGGGTAATCCTAAATGAACAAACCAGCTTAATATAACGGCTAACAAAAGTGCGTACAGCATCTTTAGGGAAATAGTATCACATCTACGAGGCTATCCTTTTTTATCTCTTTTATGCCTTCGTAAACTACCATGTATGCGTTCATATCTATGTAGGAGGTTAGCATGTGAGATTGGGTTTTGTGAGAGTACGAGCAGTAAGCTTTATCTTCTTCAAACCACACGCAGGACCTTACAAACTCTCTCCTTTCTGCATCTTTTCTGGAAAAGTCCTCTTTGATGATAGCTTTGAAAGTTTTGGGTGCGTAATCCTTCCTCCCTGACATTTTTTGCATGGCAGGATGCACTATAAGGTCGAAGGCCATGGTGCATGATACTGGATTGCCCGGAAGTCCAAAAAACAGCCCTTTTTCTCCGTAAGTGCCAAAAAGGATTGGTTTTGCTGGCTTTATGCGTACTTTGTGAAACTTTACATCTACCCCACACTCTTTAACCAGATACTGGACATAGTCCTTGCCTCCCATAGACACACCGCCTGTGGTGATGAATATGTCGTAGTCCTTCATTTGAGCTAAGGCCTTGGCAATATCCTCTTGGTTGTCTTTGACTATTCCCAAGTAATGGGGCTCTCCACCGCTTTTTATAACTTGTGAGATAAGCACATAACTGTTAGAGCTTCTTATTTGAGTGGGTTTCTCTATGACCTCCCCCACATCCTTTATCTCGTCACCCGTTGCTAATATAGCTACTTTTGGCTTTCTGTAAACAGAAACAAGAACTTTGTTTACGGAAGCCATTATACCAATTTCGTATGGTCTTATATGTGTGCCTTTTTTTAGAAGCAGTTCACCCTGTTTTGTTTCTTCTCCCCTCCTCCTTATGTTGCTCCAAGCCTTTAGAGGATGTTTTATAAGTATATGATCACCTTCTTTCTGAACCATCTCAAAGGGAATTACCGTGTCAGCGCCTTGTGGAATGGGTGCTCCCGTGAATATAACTACCGCAGTACCTCTTTCAACAAGGAGTTCTTTATCCTCTCCTGCGGATAATTCACCTACTACTTTGAGTTTGATAGGATGTTCTTCAGATGCCAACTTTATGTCTTCGTACTTTACTGCATAACCATCCATGGCTGAGTTGTCAAAGGGAGGTTTGTCCGTATCAGAAAGCACATCTTCTGCAAGCACCCTTCCCAACGCTTGGTTTATGAACACTCTTTCAGTATCTATTACTTTTGTATGTTCAAGCACGGTAGAAAGCGCTTCTTCGTACGATATCATGTTTGTCTACCTCCTGTGCATGTATTATGATAATTTTAATTGAATGCCTGAAACTTCTTTGAATAAGAAGAACAGACTCATTGTCAACCCAAAGGAAGGGTGGCGCTCTGTAGCGCGGAAGGTTATCAAATTAGCCTTGCCTATAATACTTTCCAACTTGCTCTATACTGTGGAAAGCGCTTTTTCTATAATACTCGTTTCTGGTCTCTCCTCAACTGCGGTTGCAGCGGTAGGCTATTCTGCAAGCATGCTCTGGTTTATATACTCCTTGATGGCTCTGTCTTACACGGGTACATCTGTACTTGTAGCCCAGATGACAGGTGCAAGGAAAGACCCATCTCCTGCACTACTGTGGGGTTTGCTTATATCTTTTTTGATAGCTCTGCCTCTTACTTTTGTAGGTACAGACTTGGTGACCTTTTTAATGGGAAAGTTTGGTGCATCTGAGCAGGTGGTGAATTTAGCAAGAGATTACCTTGATCCTATATTTGCTTTTATAACTGTTGGCTTTATTACCAACACTGTGTATGCTGCTTACAACGGTTATGGAGATACAAAAACACCCTTCCAAGTTGCCCTGCTTATGAATGTGGTCAATATATCCAGCGCCTACCTTCTTATATACGGCAACTTGGGATTTCCAAGGATAGAAGTGCGCGGTGCTGGATGGGGTATTGCCCTTTCAGAATTGGTAGGCTTTTTGGCATATGTGCTTCTTTACATAACAAAGAAAAAGCCCTTTCCTATAACTTGGAATTGGGATAAGAGAGTACTCTTAAACATCCTTCGTATAGGAACACCCACCGCTTTTGAGAGGGCTTTTTCAAGTTTATCTTTTAACATATTTGTAGGTTTTTTGGCAAGCTTTGGGGATAAGGTGCTTGCAGCTCATCAAATAGGTCTTAGGGTTGAAAGCGCTTCCTTTATGATAGGCTTTGGGTTTATGGTAGCGTCCACCACACTTTCGGGACAAAACTGGGGTGCGAAAAATTACTCTGGTTTAGATTATGGTATTAGGATCACTGCTCACATAACAGCTTTACTGATGGGTTTCATGGGTGTACTACTTGCTTTGTTTCCCAGATACTTTTCTCTCATATTTACAAGAGATGTTCAGGTCATAGAGTATGCAGTTTATTATCTAGTGATAGTTGCCTTTTCTCAACCACAGATGGCTTATGCCAGCATATATTCGGGAGCTCTTAAGGGTATGGGTAAAACTTACATACCTCTCCTTGTAAATTCACTGTCCTTTTGGGTCTTTAGGATAATACCCTCATACTTTTTACTCAAGTACTTCCATACACCACTTGTGCCGTGGGTGTTTATGAGCGTAGAAATGACCACAAGGGCTATTATCTTCTACATAGCATACAGAAGGGAGATGTCTAAGCTTTTGAACTGCGAAACAGAAGAAGAGAAGTGTAAAAAAGCAGACATTGAAGGAGTAAAAAGACAAACACTTTGACAATAGCCATTTTTGGATACACAAACCTAACCAGAAAGCCCGATAAGTTATCAAGAAAAGAAAGTAAAAAAAGGGAAATACCCAGCAATAGCTTTCCTTTGGAGTTAGTAAAAAGGAGAAGATGAGAAACAGTTATAGAATAAACAGCCATAGACAGAAGATGGGGATGAAAGACTTTAAACATTCCTTCAAAAGTTTTAGGTTTTGTGAAAGAGGATGGGTCTCCCAGGTAATAGTTTTTAATACTTTGAATGGTAAAGCCCATCTTTGAAAAGAAGACTATAAAGTTTATACATGTAAAGAGAAATAAAAATAACGAAAACACCAAAAGGATGAGTTTAATATTTGAGATACCTGTAGTTTTATCCTCACCCATGAAAAGGAAAAAAAGGAACGTTAAAAACAGCACTAAGCCGCTGATGATCTGGTATACAAAAAAAGAAAACAGCTTTATGTATATAAAAAGTGGTGATGCGTAGATAATAAGGAGGTCAGAAAGTAGCACACATATACCGAAGAAAGCGGTTCCAACAAGCAAAGTAGTCTTTAGCTTTTCGGAAAAAGAAGATAGTAGAAAAAGAGAAAATAGCACCAAAATGTAGAAAGCCTTCAAAAATAGATCCACATGCATGTCTTCAGAGAGCTGAGAGATGGATATCCTTTCGGGGAAGTTTGGGTCTCCAAAAAAGTACTTGAAACTTGATGAGTAGGTAAAACCATATTTGTGATAAAAATACACCCAAGAACTTGCCCAATAAAGCAGTAGAAGTAACAAAAAAGTAAGGATCAGGTAATAGAGAGGTCTGTTGCTTTTTATGTTAGCAGATATGAAAAACCTCATCTCTCACCTCCGAAGATCACCTGCCACATGGCAAGCACCTTTCTTGTGTTGTCAGTGATAGCTCTTGATGTGAGGGTAGCACCTGTCATGTTGGGTATGTCCCTTCTAAGTCTTAGAGCATCTGCTGTTAACATCTTTCCTTTAAAGAGCTTTAGCCAGTTTTCATCGGGCATATACTCAAGAGGCTCGTTGAAAGAAAGCACTTCCACTAAGTCTATCTTCCCTTCTGGTGTTATGGTGTATAACACTACCTCGGGATGGGTTCGGACTGTATGCGTGTCTATGTATGCGTATCCTACAATAGAATTCCCTCTTTTGGCTATGTACCAAGATACGAGCCTTGTATTTAGTTTTACGCCAGAGAGCCTTTCTATGTTTTCCACCTGCAGTTTTGAAAGTACTATGTTTTTAACCTCTATGCTTGCACCTGGGAAGGCATCCTTAAGAGCCTGTTGTGGAGTTTTGAAATCCCTTGCAGAGCTATCTACCGCAAAAGAGATAAAACAAAAGAGTATGATAAACAAAGCACACCACTTGCACATGCTTAACATATTTTAATACCTACTTTAAAAACAGAAGAGTCTTTATAAAAGCCCATATGCCAGCCTCCTTTACTCCAGTGCTTTTTACAGTGTCAAGCCTTTCTAAAGAGTTCCCACCTGATGAAACACCAAAAGGTCTATCAAAAACATCCCTTCCAAAGATGAACCCTTGAGCTTTTACTACTCTCATGTACTGTTTATCTATACCGTATGCACGTTCAGGCGAAGGAAGAAAAAGTTCAGGTTTTATGTAGCCTTCGTCATCTAGATAGTTTATAAGGCTTGGGTTTGTGATAATGTTGTCCTGGGGCGAAAGTATAAACGATATCTTGTTTACATCTTTACTTATCCTTGAGCGTATCTCTTCATTGCTTCTAAAGTGATCTCCACCGTTGGTCATTGAAAAGTAAAGCTGATACTCTCCCTTTACAAGAGGTAAAAGCTTTTTAATCTCAGGTCCTGTGTCTCCTTCTAAGCTTGCATAAGTCCAGTCTTTTATGTTCTTAACACTCAAATTGTAATCCTGTTCCATCCAACCATCTGCACCGGGAACTTTTCGCCAATATGTAAAAGTAGCATCAACGGTTCCCCCTATGCCCCCATGACACGCTACACAAAACTTCATCTCCTGAGCACTTTGAGGTCTCAACCATCCATCCTTATCCTCTATAAACCCTGCCATTATCCAGTTTTTACTATCATTAAACACAAGCCCTTTGTCCCAAAAGAAGCTTCTCTCTTCCTCCTCGCCACCTTTTTGGACATCTGCATAAGCCAACTTTTTCATATACCGCATTTCCCTTATACGGAGAGATTTGTAAGATATTGTGTTTGAGGGGTCCAAGTAATAGAGAGGATGTGCGAATTCGGTGCCCGGTGGATACTGGTATGTTATCACAACTACACCACTTGCATCCCCTTCGTAATGCTCTGGCATTGTAAAGTCTCCTACTTCCGTGTTTCTGCAAACTTCACCGGGCTTTACTCCTTTCACCGCACACTCCACTATGGCTAAGTTTTTCTTGTAAATCTCCTTGTTGAATACTCCTCCACTTTCTCTGAAGGGTCTGTCAAGTCTTATCAAGGTTGAATCTATCCTACCGTTTGTGGGGAAAAAGCCCGGGAAGGGTTTCCACTTGAAAACTCTCCAACCAGTGTATTCTCCAGTTTCAGGGTCTAATACAAAACCCTCCATATCAATATTTGCCAAGTTATACCCTCCACCTGTGTATGAGTACAATGGTGGCACATCAGGAAAGTATTTAAGGTCTCCGCTACCTCTATTCCTGTAAGCAAAGCTCCAGTTATCTTGCCTTATATAGCTTTGCACCTCTGCGTCAGAAGGAACATCTACACCTGCCAAGGTTAAGTCTGGTCTTATTGCGTTGAGCCAAGGATTTCCTATCTTTAGTATCTCATTAGGAAAAGAGTAGTTAAGGGTTAGATCCATATCTGATTTTTCGTTGGCATAAGGTGTGTTGGCTTGCGTGTGGCATACATAACAAGGGTTTGCTATCGCCTTTCCGTATCTCACGATGCCTGTGTCAGTGTAGCATTCAAGGGGTATGTTAGGCTCAGGGTTAACAAAGCTTTTTTCTTCTTTTACTCCTCCCCCTCCTCCACCACATGAATAGAGAACTATTGCAGATAATAGCACAAGCCTTCTCATGCTGACCCTCCTAAAACATCCATCCAAGGGCTAACCTGTAAATGTTTTGCTTTTTGGCATCCTTGGGAGAAAGGCGTACATAGTCCGCTTTTAGTGCTATTAAAGGGTGAGGTTTATAGGAGAGTCCCACATTAAAAACCTGCACCTTATGTCCTGAAGGTTTTTCAAAGCCTTCTGGTACACTCGCATGCGTGTTGTAGTTTTCATAAATGCCAAACACATAAAGCTGTTGGTCAGGGATTCCTAAAAGCCTTAGCACATCGTATGCTACCTGCGTATAAAATCCGTAAAACTTTTTAGGAAATGTGGTACACTGGGTGGTATCACCAAGTTGGCATGCGGGGTTTGTGCTTATCTCCTGGGATATCTTATCTGCTCCAGAGGTAGCTCCGTATGCTCCTACAAATCTTACATCCCACCCATCATACTGCCACCACAGATGAGGAGAGATTAGGTTTAAGGTTCCGAGCTTTTTGCCTTTATCATCTTGCACGCCACCAAAAAATCCGCTTGCTCCTATTTTTAGGTTATACGGAAGGTTATAGTCAAGTCTTCCCGAAAAAGCCATTTGGTCTGAGACTGCCTTAAAACCGTTTTGTCTAAAACCTTTTAGAAGTTCTCCCTTTTCAATCTTTTCTCCCGCCTCTTTATTAGGCTTTAACCCGTTGGTGATGTACGCTCTGTACTCAAGGTTTCCCAGCTTCCCGTAAGCTCCAAAACCAAGCTCTCTCCAAGTTGTAGGTATTATGTTTCTTTCAAGATAAGGTCTATCAACACTTGGAAAGGTGGGAGGTTCATGAAATTCGTTGATGATCCCCACGGGAATAAGAATAAGACCACCTCTCAATCCCAATTTTTCATTAAAGTTGTAGTCTATAAAAGCAAACTCTACTGCGGTTTCTCCGCTTTCCTCTCCACCTTCAACAAAGGCATGTTCCCACTCAATTTCTGAATTAAATTTTAGCTTTTCGTTGAAGGCATAACCAAAGTAAAGTATCAACCTTTTGGCATCCACAGTGTTTTTTGGCTTTTTATCAGGATTGTGAAGAAAGTGGATTTCTCCGTATCCGCCTATGGAAACACCCCGAGGGTTAAACATAGCCTTTGAGGCGGCAGGTCCCAATCCAGAATAAGATTTAATCTCAAGTTGAGGCATCGCTATCTCAAGCCTGAGCTTTCTTATCTCTTCCTTAAGCACATCTGTTTCCTGTTTAACTTCCTCAGTTTTCTTTTGTTCTTCTTTTAGCTTTTGAATTTCCTGTTGAAGAGCCCTTATCTGCTCTTCTAACTGTCTTATTTTTTCTTCGGTAGGTTGTGCTACAGCAATTGCAGAAAACAGAGCTGAAAGCAAGAGTACCCTCTTCATGCTCTATACCTCCTGTATTGAGATTTAATATCAACAATATTACAAAAAATTGAAACCAGATGTCAATATGATAAAGATCACTTAGAGAAGTTCTTTCGGGACAGGGGGTAATTTTTTGAGTTTTCTTTGTATTATATCCGTGGAATACTTTTCCAAGTAATACACTATGGTTTCCACTCTTATTTTTATACTTCCAGCGGGTTTTGTTTCGTCAAGCTCTCCGAATTTAAAGAAAAGTGTACCTCTGCTTTCAACTATCTTTTGTACGGGTGTGTAAGTGGGTTGGTCCATACCGCACTCATAACTGGAAAGCCTTATAACTCCAGTTATCCATGGAAACCTACTGGCAAACTTGGCACCCCATATGATTTCGTTGGTGTTTGAGCTGTACGAAGAAGTCCACACATCTGATATGTCCAAGTAGCTCCTTATAATGCCTGCCTTTACATCATAACCAAAAAGCCAGTCCAACAGCCAATCTTCTAAAGGTAGGTAATTATACCAAAGTACAGGATATCCGTAAGTCTGGAATTCTGCATCTATCTCGTGCCCTATACCTGTATCCATGTGATAAGGTCTTGCGAGAACCAAAAGAGCGGGTCTGTTTTCTTTAACGCACCACCTTATGATCTCAAGACTCTTGCTTCTTGCATAAGCGTCAAACTCCTCAAGGGACTTAAGCCCGTACAAAACTGCGTCAACCATCTCTTGATAAGACACATCAATAACTGATTTTAAAGCCTCGTAAAGTTGTTTGGGAAGAAGTTCAGGTTCACCAAAAGTGATAAAGGGCGATATGTACCTTGTACCTTTAGAGAGAAACTCGTCCCTCTCTTTTGTGAATCCTGCCTTTATGTTCTCTGGAGCCATCATAACCCTTGTACAACTAAGAGTATCAAGCACATGCCCTTTTAGGAAGGAGGGAAGAGAATATATCATGGGTACAAAGATAATGTCCACCTCTTTTGTAATAAGCTCCCCTATGTGTCCTGCTAGAGCCTTTACGGGAAAGCAACTGTCCATGGTTATCCTTCCTTTACCATACTGTCTGTATTGCTCTTCGGAAGTGTCCGAGCTGAAGATCACTTTAACACCGAGCTTTTCAAAAAAACCAACCCAGAACTGGTGGGTGCTCCATATGTTCAAAAACTTGGGAATGCCCACCTTTATGTTAGACCTATCTCTGTTAGCTGTTTTCGTCTTTTTTTTGAGTATTCTTAGCATACTACCATTATAGGAACTTGTTAAGTCTTCCTAATATGGTTTATATCATACTCTCATTTTCTCCTTTTTCCCTACTGCCCTATTAACTTAATCCTTTAACCTGTCCTTTATTTCCTCCTAGCTAAGCTTATACAAGGTAATCCGCTCTCTGCTTTTCAGGGGAAGATGTTAAGTTTATAGGTAGAGATACAGAAAACATTAAGGCTTATCTTTTGAAGTATCTCGTAAAGGGTCATCACAAGTATTGGTTTTTATCTCTGAATGGCTCAAAGTGTACGGTGCGTTTGTTTGCCATGTCAAGATACTTGTCTAAAGTTAAGGTCTCTTCCTCTCAGGTTGTTATTTATGGCTTTATTGATATTTCTTACCTTTATTTTACAAGTCTTTAGACGCTGGGTGAGAAATTAGTTTAAAACTAAGGTTTGGTAAAAGTCTAAATCAGGCAGAAAGCCTAAACTCTCAAATGCTCAAATAGCTACCCTCTTTATAATCTCTGTGCTTGATTTCTCATCCAACGTATTTCAGAAATTTTAAATAAGATAAGAGAGGAATATTTATCAAGAATAAGCAATTTGTTAAAGATCCTGAACAATCTTGGAAGCCTTTTAAAGGTAAGCTCGTTGAGGAAATAATAATGAATGAGATACATAACAAAGTAGAAGAGATTGGTTTGAAAATAATTAAAGGAAGTGAGCTTGAAAAAGAGGAGATAAATTTAGAGGATTGTCTTGCTTTTGTTAAAAGAAGCCTAATAGTTGATTTTGGTGAGTATGGAATGCATTTACCTGACGCAGACCTTGTCATTTATGATCCTCAAAAATGTAAAGCCGTTGCAATAATTTCATCAAAGACTACTCTTAGAGAGAATTGCACAGGTAGGATACTGGTATTTAAAGATAAAAGAAAGTCCTATTACAAGAAATATCAAAGTGTTTTTTATGAAGATGTCAACTTTTGGCATCCTGGACTGGACAAGCTATATTAAGGCACTACAAGCAATAGAAGAAATACTAAGCAGAGTTTTTAAGTGGCGTAGGTTCAGGAATGTGGTAGAAAGGTGGTTTTTCTACATCAAGCACAGAATAAAGAGGTTCTACGAGAATCTCTGTCAAGGTTTGGATCACCTGGACACACAAAAGTAGGTGGTCCAACTGTTATCTTACGCCTGTAGTGAAATCTCTACCCAATTCTCCTTTTGGATAAAAGTAAAGTTGAAAGGTATTTACCCAGATGCGGTTATTGTATGATTAAAATCATATTTTTGAGGGAGAATATATCTACCTTTGTACAAAAGGATAACTTCTCAATCTGGCTTTTAGTCTTTTTCCCCTAACCTCAAGGTCTACCTCAAGCCCCTCTTTCCTAAAGTTAAGGTCTACAAAGCAAAGAGCAATACCTCTGTCAAAGGTTGGTGAGTAAGTACCACTGCTGACCACACCTATGGTGGTGTCTGACACATAAATTTTGTAGCCTTCCCTTGGTACACCTTTTTCTAAAAGCTCAAGACCAAAAAGCTTTCTCTTTACTTGATTCTCCATCAAAGCCTGCTTGCCTATAAACTCCTTTTGCATGCAAACAAACCTGTCTAGATTTGCCTCAAAGGGTGTGATCTCTTCTGATACTTCGTGTCCATAAAGAGGCAAACCCGCTTCTATTCTTAGGACGTCCCGAGCACCAAGACCGCACGGCTTGGCGCGTTTCAGGAGCTGTTTAAAAAGTTCTGTGCCTTCCTTTAAACTTGCGTATATTTCAAAGCCATCTTCACCCGTGTAGCCTGTCCTTGAAACTATAATATTATCAAAAACCTCAAAGTGGTAATACTTTATACCTTCAACGGGGAAAAATTCTGACAACAGTTTAGGGCTGTCTCTTCCCTGAAGGGCTATCTGTACCGTGCTTTCTGAAAGGTCTTCCACAGGATGATATTTTGATAGCCAATTTACAACCTTTTGCCTGTTTGCCGCATTTACACACAGCATAAAGTTTTCTTCATCCATCATGTACACAGTTATATCATCAATAACTGTACCTCTTTGGTTAATGAGCATACTGTACTGAACCTTCCCCGGACTTAGCCTACTTATAAGGTTCGTAGTAAGATACTCAAGAGTGTCTTTTGCGGAAGGACCCCTTATAAAGATCCTTCCCATGTGGGAAACATCAAAAATACCGCAGGCACCTCTTACAGCCAAAACCTCTTCCCTTATGGAAGAATAAAAGATGGGCATCTCCCATCCTGCAAATTCAGATATCTTAGCGTTCAACTCTCTGTGAATGTTGTAAAAGGGCGTTTTCATATAAACTACTTGAAGTATAGGACTGTTTAAAACAATTGTCAAGAGTGTTTAGGGAGGCTGTTCTAAAAATAATGCCTTAGAGGTGGGAGAGAGATAAACTTAGATTTTGTGCGAAAAAGTAAGTTGCCCCTAAAAAAGCTTCACACTTTCGTAAGCCACTTCCTCAAGAGAGTTGGT
>JAPYWJ010000018.1 GCA_028276405.1 Hydrogenobacter sp. | reverse complement strand
ACCTCGAAGACCACATTTCTTGGAATTACTATCACAGGACACAGAAACTCTTCGTGCCCTTTTTGAAGATTTACTAAGGCAAAGGGAACACCAAAAAAGCCTGCTATACCGTAGGTTTGATACCTTCCTAAGCCCTCAAGGTTTCTCCTGAAACGCTCAGAACGCACATCTATACAGAAAAAAGCCTGAGCAAGGGGTTTTTCTTGCGTCTCTTGGGATAACCTTATGGACTCTATCAGGTTATCTATGTGTGTGTCCTCAAGGGTTCTGAGGCATATATATACTTCTTCCTCTTTGAACTTTTCATAAACCTTTACCAGTTCAAGGACATGCTCTGGGCTGATGCTGTTTATGTCTATGCCTGCCTTTTTTGTCCAGTTTGCCAGAAACTGATAATGACTAAGTGCTAGAATTTCCGCCTTTGCTTTTGTGTATTCTTCTACTTTTTCGTGAGGCTTTTTTAGATAATCCCTTATACGATCCCAAAGCTGGGGTGGGCATCTTTTTGTGGCAAGCTCGTGCTTTAGGTAGGCTTTGGCGTAATCTTTGCTTAAAAACTCTTCCAACGCCCTGTAGGTGGGTTCAAAGGGAAGGTCCTTTTTGTTGGCATCTATTACCGCCTTGGCTATCAAAAGTCTTATGGCGGTGTAATCCACAACATCAACAGGATGAACCTTTTGCCAATAATAGAACTTGTTGTGAGAACGCCATTTTATAAAACCCACTATGCCCTTTAGACGTGCCAGTTCAAGGGTTATGTATCCCTCCCAAAGGGCTTGAGGGAGCTCAAAAGAAGTGAGCACATACTCTATGGCGGGCTCGGGTTCTTCAAAGGCTTCTACCATTTCCTTTAAACCTTTCCCTGCCCATAAGAAGAACCTTAGGTTCCTTTTTGCAAGCTCTCTCCAAGCCTTGTAAAAGCCCGCACTCCTACCGGGCATGTCTATGGTAGATTGTCCCTCGTCCAAAAAGTCAAAGGCTGTCTTTATGGTAAGCTCGTCTATGGTTTGGGAGAGGTCTTCCCCGGTTAGTAGTTTTATGATGTCCTGTATAGTGTGCTTTAAACCTATGGATAGCAAAAGCTCCCTGCACACTTGGGCTGGGTCCTCTGTAAAGTGCTCTAAAAGGGCGTTCATTGTTTCCTCGTCTATATCTCCTCTGTATAGGTCGTTTAAAGCGGGCTCCTTTATGTCCTCAACCAAAAGGGTAAAGAGCAATTCTTCGTAGGGAAGGTCCGCCTTAGGTTCCACAAAGGAAAGGAACCTTCTTATGCCTTCTCTTAAAAACTGTTCCTTCATGTAGCCCTTAGAATAAAGTTCTCTGTAGTCTTCCCTTTTGAGATAACCCTTGCCTCCAAACAGAAGCTCTCCGTCCTTTAGGGCGTCCTTAAAGGGTTTATTTTCAAACTCCCTTAGTGGATTCCGGGTTATGAAAGTTCTCATAGGCCAAAAGTATGCTATTGGCTCAGCAGATATATTTACAAGAGACCTTATGTATAGCTTTCTTCCCTTTTCCATGGGCTTACCTCCTCAGAAGGTCTGCATAATTTATGTCCTCTCTTGGCAAGCCGTGCAGTGGTCTCCATGTAGTAAGTGCCATAGCTACACCGAGCATAAACCATCCTGTTATTAGCGAGGTTGCCTGTAGGACATTGGCTTTCAGAAGTGCATCAAAGAATGGATAGAAGCTTGGCATAAGGGGTGTAAGGCATGCCTGCAAAGAGGCAATTACTAACAAAAGGGAGTAGATGGGCATCTTTTCCATAAACCCACCGGCGTAATAAAAGCTATCTGTATGTAGCATCCTTTTAGTGTAAATGCCAAGAAGATATAGAAGGGCGGAAGGCAAGAGGAGGAAAGCAAAGTGAGTTTCTTCCTTAGATAGCCAAACCAAGCTAAGGAGTGCGGGATGCAATTCTGATATGCCTTCCTTAAAGCTTTGGCTTACTACAGCCCTTAGCGAGTGGAAAAGTAGCGTAAAGCTTGCAAGATAGTAAAGGAACTCGTAGTTTGGTATTTTTAAGAACGCAAGGCTTATCAGACCCAAAAGGGCAACAAGGGGGTAAGAGTATATCCAAAACCTTCTTATGAGGTAAGAAGTTATCAGACTTATGGGAAACAGGGGAATAAACAATGCAAGTATGAGTGCGTCCAGGGGGAAATTCTTCTGGGTTTCTCCTGCGTAGAAAATTCCATAAACAGACACTGCAGAAAGAGAAGTGAAGGATAAGAGGCGTGCCAACTTCATAAAACCTTCTCCTACGAGCTCGTAAAGATCTGGGAAGTAAAGCTCCCTAGAAAGATGAGCGTAAAGGCTCAGGTGAACCTTCACAGGCTCTTCCCTGTTGGCAAAGTATATGAGTATCCAGCCCACCAAAACCAAAATTAAGCTTATAGTTATGCCAAGTATGAGAAGTACAGGGTTAGAAAAAGCCCTTTCGTATACCTTTTCCTGAAGACCTTCGTAAGGAAAGACAAAGCCTCTAAGGAGATGGGACATAAGGACATATATGCTCAGAAGAACAAACAGGGAAACGATACCTAAGAGGGCAGTAAGCAGAGGTTTTTTCCTGCCTACCTTAAAAAGGTTCAGAAGCACCTGGGCGGATGTGATCCAACCAAAGAACAAAAGTATGAGGGGAGCTTGGTATTTAAAGAAATCCGGCTCAAAGATAAAGTGTGCAACCAAAACTAACAGAAGTGGCACCAATAAGGTAATGGCTCCATAGAACACGGTGGGTGTATCTTTGTAAGGCTCCTCCTTTTTTATCAATGCGTCGTAAACCTCGTCCCTTGGAATGTTAGGATCCTTTCTTGCCTCGTGTATAACACCACCCGAGGAGAGAAACAGGGTAGCCTTGAATACGCCGTGAGCCATCATGTGGTAGATGGCAAGGGCAAAGGCACCCACGCCCACTTCCATCATCATATAACCCATCTGCCCTACGGTGGAATATCCCAACGCCTTCTTTACATCGTTCTGCATTAGCATAAGGGTGGAGCCCAACACCGCAGTTATTATGCCTACCAAGAAGGAAAGGCTAAGCCCATACAGGTCGTAAGCAAACAGGAAGGAAAACTTGCTTACTATGATGGCACCCGCGTTTACTATGCCCGCATGCATAAGGGCGGATACGGGGGTGGGACCTTCCATGCTATAAACCAACCAAACGTGAAAGGGTATCTGTGCGGACTTTAATATACCGCTCAGTATTATCAACAGGGTTGTTATCCATAGGGTATCCGAAGGTTCTGCAGTGACCATTTGTACTAACTTGCTTATCTCAAAGGTGCCATACTGTTTGTAGAGTAAAAGGATGGCTATTAGAAGGGGAACGTCCGCAAGCCGATGGGTAAAGAGTGCGAGCCTTCCCGACCTTACCGCTTGCTCCCTTCTGTTGTTAAAGGTAAGCAGAAAGTAAAGGATTACTCCCATCAAATGCCACGAGGCAAAAAGAACAAGCAGGTGGTTTGAAAGCACAAGGGTTAATAAATTCCAAGTCATCAAGTCAAGCAGGATGAAGTATCTTTTCAACCCTTGCTCGTCCTTCATGTAGTTTTCCGAGTACTTATGGATCACAAGGCTCACAAGGAGTATGTAGGAAGCAAGAAGAGTGCCAAGCCCATCAAACCTGAGAAAGACAAAAGAACTTTCTTTGTTGGTAAATAAAAACACATACAGGCTCAAAAGGAAGGCAATGCCTGTAAAAATGGTGCTCGCTTTTGAGTAAAGCCTCTTTTCCAAAAACAGAGAAGTTATTATGGAAAGCAAAGGTATAATAACAATAATGGCTTCAAAAACCATGCGGACCCTCCTTGTGTTAGTTTCTAATTAAGGGATCGTATCAGCACAAGGAAGGACTTCCCTTCGTAATTGGGTAATGTATAACTCGTGTCTAAATTGCCAAAAGAGTAATTAACAACTAACGCTTCAGGGAAGTCCTTTAATTTCAATATACCCTTCAACCTAATAACGTCCGGTGGTAGTTTATTGATTATATCAAGAAGTTCGCTATAATCAATGGGTTCGTCAAGATAAACCACTTGCTGTGCGTGATTATGGTTGTGCGTTTCGCCGTTAAGATGGTAAAGTTTTTCTTGCAGAGCAAAAACACCGCTAAACACTTCTGCGGGAAGTTTTCCAAAAGAAGTTTTGTATAGTTTAAAGCTCCTAAAAACTGGCTCGTTGGTAAAGAGGTTCCTAAGCAAATACCTGTTCCATATCTCCACAACACTATCCTCTACCTGTTTAAACGTGCTTTCATCCACAAGGTCTGTTTTGTTCAAAACCAGCACGTTGGAACTACCTATCTGGTGTTTGGCGGTATCCTCTTGACTGTAAAGGTGAAAATTCTTGGTGTCTATAAGGCATATTACTCCTTCTATTACGCACCCTAAGTTCTGAAGGCTTATCATAACGGGGAAAGGCTCCGCAGAGCCAGAGATTTCCACCATGAGCAGTTCAGGTTCATACTTTTCTCTCAGTTCCCTGATGGCTTTTTCAAATTCTGCGTGTATGGTGCAACATATACAGCCCTCTGGAAGTTCCAAAACCTCAGAATATGCGTTTTTCAGGATCTTCCCGTCAACGCCTACCTCTCCAAGCTCATTGACGATAACCGCCACCCTTTTCTCAGAAAAATGTTCCCTGGCAGCATTCAAAAGGAGAGTAGTTTTCCCGCTTCCGAGATAGCCCGTTATTATGAAAGCCGGGATCAAGGCTACTCTCCTCCGTATTCCACCGAGTCTATTTCCTCCATAAACTGCTGTATCTGAAAAGCTACAAAGTTTGCTAAGTCTTTTACATCCTTGTCCCAATACTCTGGGTCTATGTCTATCTCCTTTTCATAAACATTGTGGCCTTCCACCACATACCTAACCCTCATATACGGATACTTTTTGGTTTCACACGCAGAG
Organism: Hydrogenobacter sp.; assembly: GCA_028276405.1. GTDB lineage: Bacteria > Aquificota > Aquificia > Aquificales > Aquificaceae > Hydrogenobacter. Next base: position 22,423 of record JAPYWJ010000018.1, on the reverse strand, counting down.
CTTCCTTCATGAGGGAAGCGCAGCTCAAGGTCTAAGTCCGGATTCACCATATTTTTCTTTATCTCCTCCGCCAATTGCTTGAGCTTTTCTTCACTCATCCCTCAATCTCCTGCGGTCATCATAACCATTTGGATGCAGTTTCTCTTCAAAAGGTCCGAGCAGACATAAACGCATATGGCACAGCCCTTACACCTTGAGTAATTGACCCAAGCGGTATGCTTGGAGTCGTGAAACATCAAGGTGTTGGGCTCTGGGCAGAACAGCACACACTGCTTACAGTTGTATTTGGCACAGTCTGATTCCTTCACCTCTGCTACATAATACATGCTCCAAAAACCTCCTGTTTATGTTTATGATGTGTATGCTTCTTCTTCTACCCAACCGCGCTCTTCTGCGATCTTGAAGGCTTCCCTGATAACCTGCATGTTCTTTTCAAGGAGTTCCATCTTCTTTTTGAATTTCTTTTCTATGGCACTGTCCAAGGCGGTGGTTCCTCCGGATGCCACGAAGGTATTACCCAAGAACCTTTCCCTTACCGCCTGCTCTATGTGTTCAAAGCCCACAAGCCTGGTTATGCCAAAGAAAAGCCCTATCATTGCCATGTTGGTGGCGAGCTCGGTGCCAGCCAGTTCTAAGGCAAGCTTGGTAGCTGGGAACATATATACCTTTGTGTTTAGCTCCCTGAGAACTTGCCAGTCTTCTGGTGGGATTATATCCACATCGGTGTTTATTATTACGATGCCCCCTTCCTTGAGCCCAGAGTAAAAGGGCATGGTGTAGGATTTGCCGTGGGTGATAACCTGAGGGTGGTAGATCATGATCACGTTGGGATAGACCACCTCACCCACTTCGTAGATGGGCTGGTCGGACACGCGCACATAGGCTTCCACGGGTGCCATTCTCTTTTCGGAGCCAAAGAAGGGAACCAGTGTGGCATACTTGCCCGCTGCGGACATGGCATTTCCAAGAATGTGGGCGGAGGTAACCACCCCCTGCCCACCAACGCCCGCTATTCGGATGTTATAACGCTTCATGCCTTAACCTCCTGAGACTGCTTCTCTATCTCTTCAAAGTATTCCTTTACTTCGTCGGTCATCCATTCGTAAAAGCCAAAGTCTTGCTTTTCCCTCTTGCGTGCATCCTCAAGAACCTTCTCGGTGGGTATGGAGTATTCAATGTTGCAAGAGGTGTAGGCGTGTATAAAGGTGGGTCCAAAGTGCCTTGCGGCAAGGATAGCCCTCCTTATGGTCTTTGCGATCCTTTTGGGATTGGTAGGGGCAAGCTTTGCCACATAAACGCAACCGGCGGTCTTTGCCAGTTCCACCGCGTTGATCTTATCAAACTGCTTTCCTTTGGGAGCCATCTTTAGCTGAACACCCTTGGGAGACATTCCACTTTCTTGCCCACCTGTGTTTCCGTAAACCTCGTTATCTACCATTATAGTGGTGAATTTTTCCCTCCTGAACCAAGAGTGCATGGTCATTCCAAAGCCTATGTCTATGAGACCACCGTCTCCTGCAATAACAACCACATCCTTTTCCTTATCGGGGAACCTAATAGTCAGAGCCCTCTTTAGACCGGATGCCACCGCGTTGGTGTCTCCGTAGTTTCCGTAGACGAAGGGAACTGCCGCCTGAGATAGTGCCAGCCTTGCACAGCCTGCGGTGCCGATGACTATGGTATCCTCTGGGTTGGGAAGGGCTGCGTAAAAGACCCTAATGAAGTATGCCATAAAGCAACCCGCACACATTGGGTGCTCTTCCACCAGCTCCTTGAACTGTCCGAGCTGTTGGACATCTATCTGCCTGCCAAACTGCCCATACTGGACTAGGTCCACATAGTCCTTGGGCATGTATTTCTCAAAGCCTGGGGATATTCTTACATACTCCAAGCCCATGATAACACCTCCTTTTTAGGTTTTTATACTACAACTTTCTTTTCCTTCTTGATGCCAAGGGCGGAATAGACCTTTTCCATTATAAGCTCCACTGGTAGGGTCATACCGCCGTAGACCCTTGGACCACCTATCACCTTGTCGTTATCTGGAATGGCCGCCTTTACCTCCTTGGCAAGCCATCCCACTATGTTGTGCTCGGGCACTATGACCGCCTTTGCCTTTTTGAGCACTTCCCTTATTTCCTTTTCGGGGAATGGTCTTATGGATTTTACCTTTACCAGACCCACGTTGAGACCTTCCAACTGGGCATAACGGACCGCCTCTCTACCCTGCGCCGCTGCGCAACCGGAAGCCACTATGAACACCTCCGCATCCGGATTGACCACCTCTATGGGACCGCCCAAATACTTGTAGATGTATTTCATAGCCCTTATGTTGGAGGACCAAACCTCCTGCTGCCATACTGCGTGAATTAAGTAGCTCATGAAGTTGGACTTTTGCACGGGTGCGTCCCTTTGGATCCTTGCGGGTGGTATTTCACAGTCGGTGGGAGGAACGGGTGCCTTGTAAGGGTCCCTTGGGGGCAATTTCATATCTTCGGGGGTCATGCTTACATAACCCTTTGCGTGGGTAACGAAAAAGCCCTCCGTGCATACCGCCACGGGGATATAGACATCCACCTTCTCGGAGATCACAAAACCCGCCAAGGTAAAGTCAAAGACATCCTGCTGGTTTTCCGCATGAAGGACCACCATACCGCAGTGGAGAAGGTATGCGATCTCCACATTGTCGGGCTGTATGGAAAGGGGTGCATTGACGACCCTTGTGAGAACTCCCAAGACCGCCGGTATTCTGTGCCCGGGCCAGGACGCTATGGCTTCAAGACCCCTCAGAAGTCCAGGTCCGGAAGTAGCAGAAAAAGCCCTTGCACCGCCCCTGACCGCACCCGCTATGGCGGACATGGCGCCGTATTCTTCCTCAGCCCTGTAGTAGTCCTTAAGGTAGCCCTGAGCCCATATGTCCCCCACCAAGTGCATAACCTCAGACTGAGGGGTAATTGGGTAGGCTATGGCTATATCCACATTGGCGCGCTTTACCGCCTCCGCCATAGCTTGGGCGCCAGTGATAAACTTGCGCTCCCTCGGGGCTTCTAACAAAAGATAATCTGCATCTACAACCCTTTGCTCTGGCATGGCATTACCTCCAGTTTTTATTCGCTTTCAGTTACATGCTCACCCCTTCTGGGAATAAGCAGGTATGAATACTCTCCGTAATCCACCACCGAAAGGTTCTCCCAATTTTCTTGGGGTAGGGATGGGTTCTCGGGTGGCAGCTTGGGCTCCCACTTTATACCGAGCTCTTCTCTGACTTGAACGAGAACATCTTTAAACCTTCTTATCTCCTCCGCATGCACATCCCTGAGGGACACCATGGCATCTTCGTGTCCCATCTCCGCACATAAAGCTATGGTAAAGCAGTTGGTCCCTGCCCTGATCATTCTCAAAGATAAATTGGCATAATGGCAATGAACACCCACAAATATACAGGCTTCTATCTTGTTGTGAAGGATGGTCAGGTTAGGGTGGTTTGGGTTTATCTCCGCCTCTGGGTCTATTTTGGGATACTTGGGTCTGTAGTCGGGCATGGGTATGATCCGGCAGTTGGGTATCTCCATGGCAAGCTCAAGGACTGCCTTTGCCTTTTCCATGGCGCTGGCGTTCCATCCCCACAGGACGAGAGGACCAGGAAATATGGTAGGATTTCTGCGGGTAAGCATAGCTTTGGCTGCCTCTCTCATAGCTATTTCTTCATCTACTATCTTGCCATAGAGGAGTGCTTTGCCCGGGGGTGGCAGTTCTACACCCTCAAAGGCTGGGGGCGTAGGTATATAACCAGCTGGTCCTGGAAGTACTTCCATATCTACCTCCTTACTTTGGATTATCAAAAAATTAGCATGTATTGAAAGGCTGTCAAGCGTAAAAGGTATGATATTTATCTTAATGATTTAAATCTGGTAAAATATTGTTTACTTTTTAAATTATTCCTTATTGAAGGAGGTAACTTATGGCGTTTGACTTGACCATCAAGATAGGTGGCGAAGGTGGTGAAGGCGTAATATCTGCGGGTGATTTTTTAACAGAGTCTGCTGCAAGGGCTGGTTATTATGTGGTTAACTTTAAAAGCTTCCCCGCAGAAATAAAAGGTGGATACGCTCAATCCATCGTAAGGGTGTCTGATAAGGAGCTATACACTACTGGCGATGGATTTGATATCCTTTGCTGTTTCAACGGTGAGGCTTATGAATTCAATAAAAGGCACCTAAAACCCGGAACAGTGCTTGTTTATGACTCTTCAGACTTTCAACCTGAAGAGCACGAAGAAGTGATAATGTACCCTGTTCCCCTGTCTTACCTTGCAAAGGATGTAATGAAAGCTTACATAACGAAAAATGTAATAGCCTTAGGAGTTCTCTGTGGGTTATTCGATATACCCGTGCAATCCATAATGGACTCAATACGGGCTAAGTTTTCAAGAAAAGGACAGCAGATAATTGACCTAAATTATAAGGCATTGGAAACGGGCATAAGGTATGTGAAGGAAAACTTGAAGAAAGCAGACAGCTATACCTTTCCACCCGCCAGAGAGCCAAAAGATGTGGTAATAATGGAGGGGAATCAAGCTGTAGCTAAGGGTGCTATAGTGGCAGGCTGTAAGTTTTACGCAGCTTATCCCATAACTCCTGCAACTACCGTAGGAAATTACATAGTGGAGGATCTCATAAGAGTGGGTGGATGGCTCTATCAAGCTGAGGATGAGATAGCTTCTATTGGTATGGCTCTTGGTGCTTCTTTTGCAGGCGTGAAGGCTATGACTGCCACATCTGGACCAGGGCTGTGTTTGATGACTGAATTTTTGTCTTACGCTGGCATGACAGAACTTCCCATGGTGATCGTGGATGTGCAAAGGGTGGGACCTGCAACGGGTATGCCTACAAAACACGAGCAGGGAGACCTTTATCATGCCGTTTACTCGGGACACGGAGAGATACCAAGGGCCGTGCTTGCTCCCACCAATGTGGAGGAGAGCTTTTATCTAACCATAGAAGCCTTTAATTTGGCGGAAAAGTATCAGATACCCGTAATAGTTCTAACAGATGCCTCCCTTTCTCTTAGGGCTGAGGCTTTCCCTAGACCAAATGTGAAAGACATAGAGGTTATAGACAGGTGGGTGTATAGGGCTGAGGAAGACCCTGAGGGTAAATTTAGAAGGGCGGGAAGATTTTTGAGGTATGCGCTTTTTACCGAGGATGGTATAACACCTATGGGCATTCCTGGGGATCCCAACGCCATACATGCCATAACAGGACTTGAAAGGCAGGAAAACTCGGACCCAAGAAATAGACCTGACATAAGAACATGGCAGATGGAAAAGAGGTTTAAAAAGCTTAAGAAACTCTTGGAGGAGGACGCAGAGAGGTTTTACCAAATTGACGCACCCTTTGAGAAGGCAGATATAGGTGTGATAGCGTGGGGTCTTACAGTGTCGGCTACAAAGGAAGCGGTTGAAAGGCTCAGGAGCAGAGGTATAAGAATAAACGCCCTGTATCCTAAGTTGCTCTGGCCTTTGAGAGCAGACATACTGGAGGACTTTGCTAAAAGGTGTGAAAGAATAGCCATACCAGAAAGCAATTATGGAGGACAACTTGCCACCATAATCAAAGCAGAGACGCACATAAGACCAATAAGCTACTGCATTTACAGGGGTGAACCCTTTATACCAAAAGAAATAGAAGAGTTTTTGGACCACCTTTTAGAGCATCCTGAACTCGAAGAGGGAAGGTTGACCCCTGCAGACCTATACGGAGAGAAAGCTTACGGACTAATTTAAAGGAGGTTTAACATGATGGAAATACAGTTAAAGCCAGCCGATTACAAAAGCGATGTAGAACCCACATGGTGTTCTGGATGCGGGGATTTTGGAGTTGTTGCAGCCCTTACAAGGGCTTACGCAGAACTCGGACTGAGGCCTGAAAATATCGTTTCTGTGTCCGGCATAGGGTGTTCTTCAAGGCTTCCTCTCTTTGTCAAGAACTACTCAGTGCACTCTCTACACGGAAGAGCTATTCCTGTAGCCATAGGTATAAAACTGGCAAGACCTGACCTTACCGTTATAGTGGAAACGGGCGATGGAGACCTTTTTTCTATAGGTGCTGGACATAATCCCCACGCGGCACGAAGAAACATAGACATAACCGTTATATGTATGGACAATCAGGTTTACGGTCTTACCAAAAACCAGGTATCACCCACCTCAAGGGAAGGACTTTACGGTTCTCTTACACCTTACGGTTCTATTGACAGACCAGTAAATCCCATTGCCACTATGCTTTCTTACGGCGCAACCTTCGTTGCCCAGACTTACGCAGGTAATCTCAAACACATGACAGAGATTATAAAGGAAGCTATACAACACAAAGGTTTCTCTTTTGTAAATGTGATATCCCCGTGCCCTACCTTTAACAAAGTGGATACTTTTCAGTATTACAAAGGTAAAGTGAAGGATATAAACGAAATGGGGCATGACCCTTCAGACTACAGAAAAGCCCTTGAGCTTGCCTTCCACGATCTTGATCACTACTATGACCCTAATGCACCAGTTCCCATAGGTGTGTTTTATAAGGTCCAGATGGAGACTTACGAAGACAGGATGCTTTCAGTAAAAAACCGGTACAAACCGGTGGAAGATCTACAGCTCCTAATAGATGCTTGCAAACCTAAAGCGGTATGAGATACGAGAACGCGGACCTTTCCTATAAAGAGTTTGAAAGCCTTTCCTTGGAAGGTGAAAGCTTTAAGGCTTCCACCCTCACTTGTGCAAAGTTTAGTAATTGCGTATTGAAAGGGATAGACTTTTCAGAAGGTTTTTTAGCAGAAGCAGTTTTTGAAGATTGTATCCTTGAAAACTGCAATTTCCAACATGCAAACTTGCAAAGATGCAAATTTATCAGATGCAACATTAAAAATTCCTGTTTCTCTTCCGCTTATATGGGGCAGGTGCTCTTTGAGGAGTGTGTTATAGATGACTGCGACTTTTCCTTGTCCCAGATACCCGATGGAGAATTTATAAAAACCACCTTACAATACACATCTTTTGAAAGTTCTTATGTTAAATCTGGTGTTTTTGAAAGTGCATTTCTGAAAGCTGTAAACCTATCCTTTGCAGACCTCAGGAAAACAAGCTTTAGAAACACCGCGTTTGAAAACATAACGGACAAAGATGCTCTCTTTTACGGCAAAAAACCTTGGGGTGCGGAGAGATCTTCCGAAGACTGGAACGAATTTGAGAGCTACGGTTTTGACTGATCCTCATCTTTTGTAAACATCCTTTTGTAGATGAGATGGGACAAAAAAACAATTATCAAGAGTAGAGGAATGCCTAGTATAAGCATAGCTATGAAAAGCTTAACTAAAAAGATCAAAAAGGCTAAAATTTCATACATCCCCAACCACCAGGTTTATAAGCTTGTTTTTTACATAAATCACCTTTTTTATCTCCTTACCATCTATGAACTTCCTTACCTTTTCATTAGATAAGGCTGTAGACTTTGCGGTTTGTTCGTCTGCATCTACAGGCAAGGTAATAACCGCTCTTAGCTTCCCGTTTATTTGTACTGGAATCTCAAGCTCCTCTACCTTCAGCGCAGCTTCGTCAGGTTTGGGGAAGGGGTAAAAGCACATGGGTTTGGTATATCCCAGTCTGCTCCATAGCTCTTCACATATATGAGGGGTTATGGGATAAAGCATGAATAAAAGGATCTCAAAAGATTCCTTTAGCACCTTGTAATCCTGCTCTTGTGTTGGCTCAAAGTCCTGAAGTGTATTCATGAGCTCCATAATGTTGGCTATAGCGGTATTAAAGGCGAGCTCTTCCATATCTATCATATACTTTTTCAGGGTAGTGTGGGTTTTTCTCCTTATTTCTTTTACCTTGCCTTTTAGGTCTTTTAGCTCCTCGTAAGAGTAAGATGTTAGCTTGAGTTTCTCAAGGTTTTCGTGAAAGTAGTTCCACAACCTTCTTAAAAACCTGTAAGCTCCTTGCACGCCTTCGTCTGTCCACTCAAAATCTTTCTCCACAGGTCCCGCAAAGAGTATGTAAAGCCTAACTGTGTCTGCTCCGTAAGCATTGATGGCGTCTTCTGGGTCTACCGTATTTGCCTTAGATTTGGACATTTTGGCAGGCTCACCCATCTGGTTCTCTGTATCTTTCAGAAGCTTTTCATCGTGTATACCCAGCTTTTCAAAAAGAAATCTTACATTGTCTCCAACGGAGAGCTTGTGCTCTTTCAAAAAATCCCCAATGCGCATAATTCTTATTTTAACTTACCGAGGGTTCCAGACAGTATTTGGTAATAAAGTTCTAAAAGGGTGCTAAAAGTTTTTTCCCAGGAGAAATTCTCGTGTATGTAAGTGCTTATGGTTTGTCTTGTGTAGAAGTTTTGGCAATTTACAGCTTTTATAAGGGCTGAATAAAAATCACTTACGGTGATATCCTTGACGAGGAATTGTTTAAAAGGCTGAGTTTCAAGACCCATATCTACAGCTACAAGTATGCAACCACAAGCCTGTGCTTCCAGAAAGGCAAGTCCATAAGTTTCATTAGAAGATGTGCTCAAATATATATCACAGCTTGCGTAAAGCTCTGCAAGTTCTTCTCTATCGTGTATATAGCCCAAGTAAGTGACATTAGGTCTCTTTTCTGAAAACTTCTTCACCTTCCTTTTCAAGGGACCATCGCCAGCTATTATAAAGTGGAAAAAAGATGTATTTAGCATGTCAATAACTTCTAACATAAGGTCTATGTTCTTATCTCGGGAAAGCCTGCCTGCGTAGATCACTTTAAAGCTATCATCTCTTATGCCAAAGAGCCTGTTTATGTAGGGATTCCTCTTGGATAAGTTGAAAACTTTTGTATCTACGCCCAGGTTGACTGTGCACACATTTTCAAGACCATAACTTCTGAGAAACTCTTCTTGTTGTTTTGAGGGGGTGATGATCATGTCCGCGTTAGAGAGCTTATTGTAAATAACATAGTCAATTATCTTCTTTTTGAGGTTTCCTGCAATAGGTATGAGACTTACATCTGCTCTTATATCCGCATGGTAGAAGACTACAAGTCTGTGCTCTTCTGAGCGCAGTGCTGTTATGGGTATGTATGTTCCTTCAAGCTCCACTATGTCTGGTTTTTCTATCTGTAGAATCTCTTCTATTTCTTTTAAACTGTTGAAAAATCTGTATCCTCCAGTCATAGGAATGGGAAAGGACGGTAATTGGTAAACTTTTGTGGAGTTTAAGTAATCAACTTTTCTCTCTTTTCCGGGTATGACCAGTATGTGTTGCAGTGGTTTGTCTTTTAAGTAAAAGGACTTTTCAAGGAGATAACGCCTTATGCCACCGCTTTTTGCGTGAAAGTAAGGTGCTATATCAAGTATTTTCATAAACAGGTCTCCCCAAACCCGCTATAGCGTACATATAGTCAAGATAAGTCTTTCTCATATTAAGGTGTCTTGCTCTTTCTAATGCCTCATAAGACATCCTTCTGTGGAGTTGATGGTCTGAGAGTAATAATCTTACCTTTTGAACCAACTCCTCTTTACTTGTGGTAATAAAGCCGTTCAGTCCGTCCTGCACATGTTCATGTGCTGCGCCTTTGGAGCTTACCACTACAGGAAGACCTGATGCCTGAGCTTCCAAAACTACTTGAGCGTAAGTTTCCGTTTCAGAAGGGAAGAGGAAGATGTAAGAGCTTGCATAAGCCTTAGCCAAATCTTCACCTTTGAGGTATCCCACTAGATGCACATTCTTAGGCTTTTTCTGTTCTATCTCCTGTCTGTATGGACCATCGCCTACTATTACGAAGGTTTCTTGGGGAAAGTGGTTTGCAGTGTACAGAAAGGCATCAATATTCTTCTCCTTTGCTAATCTTCCCACATACAGCACTACCCTGTCTGTTTTTCTGCGCAGTTTGGTTGTCCAAAACTCATCATCTCTTTTGTAGGGAGAGAAAAGCTCTGTATCTACACCACGCGTAAAGACGCTTATTTTTGAAGGATTCGCTCCTCTGTTGATGAAAAGGTTTTTATAGTGTTCAGAGGGGACAAAGAACTTGTCTGAACTGTTGGCAAGCAAAGTAAAGAATCTCCAAAGGATGTTTTCCAACTCTTCGTCACCCGTGTATACACGAGCATAGGTGGGTATGTCTGTGTGAAAGGCGAAAGTTATCCTTAGTCCCAGCATTTTCCCTGCTAAAAAAGCCATCAAACCAAGAGGACCTGGTGTAGCAATGTGTACACCAGTAAAGTTTTCTCTTTCAAGTATATCAACGATTTGGGTAAAAGATGGTAATCCTAATTTTATCTCTTCATAAAAAGGTGTGGGAACCCATGCTGAGGTCCTTATGTAATTTAAGTTTCCTTCTTTTCTGCTCTCCTTGGCACATACGAAGAATTCAAAAGGTAGGTCTTCCTCGAGGGCTAATACTCTCATTATATCAGCAGTGCGTGCAACACCGTTTATTTCGTGGTATGTATCTGTGAAGTAGGCTACTTTTGTGGTTTTTTGTGTATACATACCAAAATCCTTTGCCAAATTCTCTGCCTTCTTTTCTTCTCTTTTTTGAGCGTATCTTATAAAAGCTGGCAGAAGGTGGAGTGGTATGGAAAGTAAAAAACCCCCAAAATCCTGTAAGGACTTTTTCTCCTTGAGCCTTTCCCACATGAAAAAGGGTAGTTTATCTAACAGATCTTTTACCAAATGGCTTCTTTTTGTTTCCTTTCCCAGTAGGTATCTTATACCTATATCTATAATAGGATTGCTTGAACTTGTAAACACATGATCAAGTATCTGTTTTACCTCTTGAGGCAGTGAGAAATGTTTTTTTGCGTAATCGTAGCCCACACGGGTTATCATGTTTACAAGTCTGTGATCTCCAAGCTCTTCTGTATCTACCTGAGTTCTACCTTCTAAAAGCCCCTTTAGATAATCTTTAACTCCCACCGCCCCCTCCACCTGCGTCCAAGTTCTCCCCACATCCATACCTCCGTGGTCATCGGAACCTGCTGTAAAACTTATGCTTTCTCTACTTCTTAGGGTTTGTATGTTGTAGATTTCTTCAAGGTGCCTTATCTTTTCCCAACCTTTGTACATATCTGCTATTTTTTCTTCTATCTGCCTTACATTTGCTCCTCTTGTGCCGTTTATTATCTCCCAGTTATCAAACAGAAGCACAAACTTCTCCACAAGCCTTCTGTTCACACGAGTTCCCTGTACTGAATAAAGGGGATGGGCTAAGGAATGAGCTATTTGGTGTTGTTTTAGATAAGCAACAAACTCGTATATATTTTCTTTTAGTTTCATTAACTCCTTGTGATCCTTTTCAGTTATGCCATAAACTAATACATGGACTTTTGCAGGTTCTTCAGGAAACTCCACCGTATACTCACAACTGATAAATACATCAGGAAGATGGGCTATTTCAAGCACACCGTCTATGGTGTTATGGTCGGTTATAGTCACAAAGCTCATACCCCTGTCTTTGAGTCTTTTATATATCTCAATGGGTTCCGTGTAGCTTTCGGGACAACCTATGAGTTTAGAAAACCACCCCCCGGGTTTATTAGACGCTTTGGAGTGAAGATGCAAGTCCGCTTTGGCTAAAAAGTTCTTCATAGCTTACTAACCTCCTAAGCTTTTTTACCTTTGTTAGTAAAAGTCTCCACAGCTTTATCTTTCTTTTATCTCTAAAATCCCTGGTATGTAAGGCAAGCCTCAATATCCTTCTGTTTTTAAACATCCTGAACATCAAAGGTATAAAAGCCACGCTTAGGGAACTAAGCAACGCTCTGTTGCTAAAAGTAATGGTAGGAGAGGGATGAATGGTGTCAGTGTCTAAGTGCTTTATGTAGGTTCTGTAAGCAACGCCTTTGAAACCTAAGGAATATAGGACATCTTCAAGGTATGGGTTTCCTATCCAGGCAGGTGGCACAAAGAAGCTTGTTTTTATATGTAGCGCTTTGAAAATCTCTAAGGCTTTACTTATCTTTCTGTAGGTACTAAAGAGGTCTAATCCAGAAAACTCTCCCTCTTTATAAGTCCAAAGGAAGTCTTTTATGTTTCCACCTTTGTGGTTATATCCGTGAAGCACCACTTCCTGCCCTGTAGAGAGTATGGCACTTACAAAGTCGGGTTTTTTACACAGATGGTTTTCGTCCCAATAGTTGGGTACTACCAGAAGGGAGTACTTTTCTACACCACACAGAGAGATAAGCTCAATAGCTCGCACTGTCTCTTCGTAATAGCGCGGTGTAATGTCGTGTATTTCAACTATGGCAAAGTTCATGTTTAAAAGTCTATGCTAAGTCTGTTAAGTTTTTATTAAAGATGGTCTGGTAATCCTGCGTAAGAAGCCACAAGCTTTCCTTTGCTGTCAAAGAGGTAAGTGGAAGGCAGAAAGGTTATAGGAAAGTAATCGTTAAACTTCACAGAGGGGTCCACCAAGGTTACAAAGTTTGGATTTATGCCTATCTGTTGATAGCTTTGCTCCACATCCTTTACATCCATAGCTACAGCGTAAGATATTATCCTGTAGTAAGGATACTGATTTACGAGCATGCTGAGTTTTTTCAGGTCTTTTGTATGTCCTGCGCAGGTTCTGCTCCACACATAGATTAGTGTTTTTTGCCCTTTGTAACTGCTTAGTTTGACCTCCTCACCTTTTAGGTTCTTTACGCTTATGTCTGGCAACATGTCTTTTGAAGAGCAAGAAAGAAGGAGAAATATCAGTATAAGTAGTCTTTTCATCAGGTTCTGACAAGTATTTTTTCCTTAAAGTCCTTGAGGGTAGGTTTTATTTTTATACTCTCGTGTAAATGCCCTTCTAACACTTCCATGGTTTTATAACCGTTGCCAGTAATGTATGCTACTACCACATCTTTAGGTGAAAAGTATCCACCTTCTGCAAGCTTTTTAAGTACCGCTATGGTGGTACCTCCCGCTGTTTCTGTGAATATCCCTTCTGTTTCTGCAAGAAGCTTTATACCTTCTATGATTTCCTCATCGGTAGCGGTTTCCCATGTACCGCCGCTCTCCTTGGTTGTTCGCAGAGCGTATATGCCATCTGCAGGATTACCTATGGCTATAGACTTAGCTATAGTTTGAGGTTTTACGGGTTTTATAAAGTCCCTCCCCTCTTTCCATGCCTGGGCTATAGGAGAGCATCCCAAAGCCTGTGCACCGTAAACTCTGGTTTTTACACTATCAACAAGTCCAACACCATGTAGTTCTTTAAAGCCTTTCCATATTTTTGTAATGAGCGAACCAGATGCTGCAGGCGCTACTACGGCGTCTGGAACTCTCCACCCTAACTGTTCTGCTACTTCAAAGGCTAAGGTTTTTGAGCCCTCTGCATAGAAAGGTCTTATGTTTATATTTACGAAAGCCCAGTTTAGCTCGTTGGCTATCTCAGAGCATAATCTGTTGACATCATCGTAATTGCCCTCTACCGCAACGACGGTAGGCTTAAAGACAAGACTTCCAAATATCTTTTGGGATTCAAGGTTAGCGGGTATAAAGACAAAACAGTTAAAACCTGCCTGTGCTGCGTGAGCAGCAACGGAGTTGGCAAGATTTCCTGTAGAAGCACAAGCAACAGTATCAAAACCAAACTCCTTAGCCTTTGAAAGAGCAACAGAAACTACTCTGTCTTTAAAAGACAAGGTAGGATGGTTCACGGAGTCATCTTTTATGTAAAGATTTTCAAGTCCCAAAAGTTTACCAAGATTTTCTGCTTTTTTAAGGGGTGTAAAACCTGCACTCAGTCCAACGCTTGGGTCTTCCACAGGTAGAAGGTCTATATACCTCCAAAGACTTTTAGGTCCCTTCTCTATCTTTTCCTTACTTACTGTCCTTTTTATTTCCTCGTAGTCGTAGACCACTTCAAGGGGACCAAAGCAGTACTCACATACATGGATAGGCTCTACAGGATACTCTTTTCCACACTCTCTGCACACAAGTCCTTTTACCTTTGCCATAGTTAAAAATTATAATACTTTCCCATGACAGAGTTTCAGAGTGTTAGAGGCTTTCACGATGTGCTGGGAGAAGACCTAAGAAATTTTAGGTATGTATCTGATAGCATAAGAAAATTACTCAAACTGTATAACTTTGAAGAGATCCTTCTTCCTGTAGTTGAATACCTTGAAGTGTTTCAAAGAAGCATAGGCGAGATAACAGACATTGTGCAAAAGGAGATGTTTGTTTTTCAGGATAGAAAAGGGCGATGGCTTGCACTAAGACCAGAAGGCACAGCAGGGACTGTGAGAGCTTACATCCAAAACAAGCTTTACGCAATAAAACCTTACGCAAAGCTCTTTTATGAGGGACCCATGTTCAGGTACGAAAGGCCTCAAGCAGGCAGGTACAGGCAGTTCCATCAGATAGGCGCAGAGGTTTTTGGGATACAAGACCCACAGGTGGATGCTGAGATGATAGACCTCGTTTATACCGTACTTTCCAAACTGGGCATAAGTGCAACCATAGAGATAAATTCCATAGGCTGTAAGGTTTGCAGACCTGCTTACAGAGAAGCTCTGCATGAGTACTTAGAAAAAGTTGCGGGTCATCTGTGTGATGTGTGCATAGACAGAAAGGACAAAAATCCTCTCAGAGTGCTTGATTGTAAAGTGGAGGCATGCAAGTCCGCGGTAAGAGATGCCCCCAAGATGGTGGATTATCTGTGCCAAGAGTGTAAAGAACACTATGCTATCCTCAAGTCCTATCTTGATAAGCTCTCTATACCTTACAGGGAAAACTACTACTTGGTGAGGGGTCTTGATTATTACACAAAGACAGTGTTTGAAGCTGTTTCTGACGAACTTGGCATAACGCTAATAGCGGGTGGAAGGTATGACTATCTTGTGGAAGAACTTGGAGGTCCACCTACGCCTGCAATGGGTTTTGCGGTAGGCATAGAAAGACTGTCCTTGCTGATAAAAGACCTTCCTCAAGAAGAGCCTCTTTATATGGTCTTGCCATTTGGTGAAGTTATGGACTATGCCTTTGAAGTAGCCAAAAGGTTAAGACAGATGGGTAAAAGGGTAGAGTTATCTTACAGAAGGGTGGGATTAAAAAAACAGCTCGAGCTTGCCAATAAACTCAAGGCAGATTTTGTGGTGATCATAGGTGAAGACGAAAAGAAAAACCGCAGGATAACGCTAAAAGATATGCGCACAGGAAAACAAGAAAGTATAAACTTTCCAGAACTTGCCCATGAGCACCTTTGAGAGTTTTTTAAATACCTTAACACAAGGTATACAGCACGAGGGAAAAAGGCTCTATCTGTCAAAGAGAGAAGGGGGAAGGTTTGTTGAGGAAGAAAACCTCACTTTAGAAATTGACGGAAAGAGGATCATGTTTGCTAAGGTCTTCTACGGCAGAAAGCCCTACTGGAAGGAGTGGATAGAGCTCTTTCACATAGAACCTTCTTTCTTTTCAAGCCCTTTTGAGGATAAACTGTACGGACTCATATCAGAACACTTTGGAAGGATATTTGTCGAGTACTACGAAGACAGACAAACTTCCTTGGAACTGCAAAGAGGCTTGCCTGCGGAAGAAACGAGGCTCGGGAAAAAACTTATAAAGCACGGATATAAGCACCTGAGAAACTGGTATTACCCAGAAGGATGGATGGAAGGTGGATACAAACTTCAGGGGGAAAAGTGATTATAATAAATACTTCATGAAGGTGGGTGACAAGGCTTTAGATTTTACACTTTTTTCTTACAGTGGACAGGGGTACTCTCTTTATGGGACCCACGGCTATGTAATGCTTGTCTTTTACAAAGTTACTTGCCCCACATGTCAGCTTACCCTTCCCTTTGTAGAAAAAATGTACAAGCTATATGGAGATAAGATAACCTTCTACGGTATAGTCCAGGATGGTCCTAAGGATGCGGAAGACTTCGCAAGAAGGTATAGCCTTACCTTTCCTCAGCTTTTGGATTATCCTGACTATAAGGTTTCTGAAAGCTACCTTGTTGAGGTTGTGCCTACCATTTACTTGGTAAATGAGGAAAAACTCATAGAGTTTGTCAGTTCATCTTTTGTCAAAAAGGACCTTGAGAACCTTGTCAGAAAACTCTCCTTAGTAGCACAAAGACCGGAACAAGACATATTTGAAGGAACGCAAGTTCCTGTCTTCAAGCCTGGCTGAGGTTCAAGAAGCAAGCGTTAGTTTAACGCTAAAAACAATGGATGCCTGTAGAAGGTTGGAAGAAGTAAAAGAAAAGATAATAAAAGCCTGTGAGAGATCACAGAGAAAACCAGAAGATGTGCTTTTACTTGGAGCGTCAAAGGGTGTTCAACCAGCAAAAATAAGAGAGTATTATCAGTGTGGACTTACTGTGTTGGGAGAGAACAGAGTGCAGGAGTTTCTCAGGAAGTACGAAGAGCTAAAAGATCTACACATAGACTGGCACTTCATAGGTAGATTACAGAGTAATAAGGTAAAGTATGTAATGGACAAAGTGAGCCTCATCCACTCCTTAGACAGAGAAAGCTTGGCACATGAGATAAACAAAAGAGCACAAGTCTTAGGCAAAGTTCAGGAGGTGCTTATAGAAGTAAATGTAGGAAACGAAGAGTCAAAAGGTGGATTAAAGATGGAGGACCTTCTCAGTTTTTACGAGCGTGCGCTTACCTTTAAAAACTTAAAAGTGGTAGGCCTTATGTGTGTGCCACCATACAAAGAAGAACCAAATCAGGTGAAGCCTTATTTTGAAAAACTCAGAAAGCTTAAAGAGAAGTTAGAATGGGAATTTTCTGTAAAGCTTAAACACCTTTCTATGGGTATGTCCCATGACTTTGAGGTAGCTATACAAGAGGGTGCTACCATAGTAAGAATAGGTACTTTACTGTTTGGAAAGAGAGCTTAAGGGAAGTCCACGAGTTATATTATTATGTGATGGAGCGCATATTTGTATGGGGTCTTAACTTTAAAACCGCCCCCATAGAGTATAGGGAGAGGCTTGCCTGTAGTAAGAACGAGACTGTTTACCTCCTCCAAGCTCTCAAAACCATATCGGGTGTAAAGGAGATGATGCTTCTCTCTACTTGCAACAGGGTTGAACTTTACACGGTTGCTGAACATCATGGTGTTGTGGATGATTTGGTGGATAACTTAATGGAAATTAAGGGTGTAAACCCTGATGTGAAAAGGTTTTCTTTTCTTTTGGAGGGAAGAGAAGCTCTATTTCACATATTTCAGGTGGTGTCAAGTCTTGACTCTATGGTTATAGGTGAAACACAGATAACCTCTCAATTCAAAGAAGCCTTCCGGATTGCAAAGGAAACAGGCGCTACTGGGAAGATCATCAACAGACTTTACGAAAAGGCTCTTAGAACTGCAAAAAGAGTAAGAACAGAAACGGGTATAAGCAAAAATGCTGTATCTGTAAGTTATGTTGCTGTCGAGCTTGCAAGAAAGATATTCGGAGACTTGAAGAAAACCAAAGTGCTTCTTATAGGTGCTGGAGAAATGGGAGAACTCTGCGCAAGGTATCTTAAAAAGCTTCAGGCAAGTCTCTTTATAACTAACAGAACTTACGAAAGAGCTATAGACCTTGCACAAGAGCTTGAAGGACATGCCCTTAGGTTTGAGAACCTTGAGGACTACCTTCACGAGTTTGAGATAGTCATACTATCCACAAGTTCAAAAGAACCCATCTTAAGGAAGGAAATGGTTAAGAAAGCCATTAAGACGAGGAGCTACAAACCCATGTTCATCATAGATATATCTGTGCCGAGAAATGCAGACCCTTCCATAAATCACTTGGATGAGGTTTTCCTTTACAACATAGATGACCTCAAAAGCGTGGCAGAAAAAAACCTGTCAGAAAGGCTAAAAGAGAAAGAGAAAGGGCAGATCATAGTATGGGACGAAGTAGAAAAGTTTGTAAAGTGGCTGGAACTTCTCCATGTAGAAAGATACATAGTAAAGATAAAGGAAACATGGAGCGAGGTAGAGCTAAGGGAGCCCAAAGTGAGGAAGCTAATCCACTCTGCCATAGAAGAGATAAGAAAACAACCCTCCATCGCAGAAAGATTGTTTAAAATATTCGTTCAGGAGGTAGATAATGGAAACGCGCTCAGAAGGTTACCCTATGTCCATAACAGAGCTGATGGAACTTGAATCCGAATACTCTATAAAAGCTTACATACTCATAAAAGCAGACCCAAGAGAGATACCTTCCATCATGTTGGCTCTTTCCACCTTTGAAGGTGTAAAAACAGCGGATGTGGTAACAGGACCATATGACATAATAGTTTTTGCGGAACTTCGTAATCAAGATGAGCTCGGTAGGCTAGTTATAAACAAGATACATTCCTTAGAGGGTGTAAGGGAAGCTCTAACCTGTGTAGTGGTCAAGATATGAAATATCCGCAGGTAATGGAATACGAGGACAGGATAGTAGTCATATACTCTTCTGAAGAGCCTGCTTACAACGAAGAGGATGATGGGGTTATGCTTTACTATTCGAGGAAAGGAGATATAGTGAAAATTATAATAAAAAAAGATGAAAAACACCACATCATATACTTCTGAGAGTCTCATCATAGAAGGAGGCTACAAGCTAAAAGGGAAGGTAAGGATCTCAGGCTCTAAAAACGCATCCTTACCCATAATTATGAGTACACTGCTTACCCATAAGCCCTGTGAAATAGAAGATGTACCTGATCTGCTGGATGTCAAAAACAGTGTGGAGCTCTTGCGCTTGCTTGGTGCAGAAGTTATGCAAAGTTCTACTTCTCTTGCTGTTGATGCCTCAAAGGTAAGCAGCTATATCGCACCAGATCATTTGGTGAGGAGGATGAGAGCGTCCGTGCTTGCCATGGGACCTCTTTTGGCGAGGTTCAAAAGAGCGGTGGTTGCTATGCCAGGTGGGTGTTCCATAGGCGTAAGAGCCATAGACCAGCATCTGAAAGTTTTTGAAAGAGCAGGAGCACACATAAAGGTTCAGCACGGATACATTCACCTTGAGCTAAAGGATATAAAACCCGTTGAGTATACCTTTGAAGTGGTCACCGTCACAGGCACAGAAAACGCTCTTATGTTTTTAAGCAGGTGCGAAAAAAGGAGCATACTTAGAAATATAGCCATAGAGCCAGAAGTAATGGACTTGATAGAGGTGCTAAGAAAGATGGGTGCAGACATACAGGTGGAAGGTAGGACTGCTATAATTAAGGGCAGTTCTGAACTTAGGGGTTTCAGTCACAGAGTTATACCTGACAGGATAGAGGCGGGTACTTTTCTGGTAGCGGGTTTTATGACTAAAGGGGATGTGGAACTTGAAAATGTGCGCGTTGATCATCTTGGTAGTATCATAGAAAAGCTTAAAGAAGCAGGAGCGTGCATAGAAGTGCACGCCATCGATAGAATAAGAGTTTATTCAAAGGTAAACAGCGTAATGCCCCTTTCCATCTCTACTTTGGAGTATCCCGGCTTTCCCACAGATATGCAAGCTCAGTTTATGTCCATGTGCTGTTTGGCGGATGGTTGGTCAGACATAACGGAAAACATCTTTGAAAATAGGTTCCAGCATGTGGCAGAGCTAAAAAGGATGGGTGCAGACATACATGTAAAGGGTAGAACTGCTTTTGTAAGAGGTGTAGAAAAGCTCACAGGCGCAGAGGTCTTCTCTACCGACCTGCGGGCTTCTGCCAGCTTAGTGCTTGCAGGTCTTGTAGCAGAAGGTGAAACCATTGTGAGGGATATATACCACCTTGATAGGGGTTATGAAAAACTTGACGAAAAGCTCAGAAGCCTTGGAGCAGTGGTTGAGAGGCAAACATCCTATGAATGAGTATATGCTGATCGTAGGTCTTGGTAACATGGGCAACAAGTATCTTTCCAAGTTAGAACATCTAAGAAAACCAATAGTAGTGTGTGATATAGACCCACAAAAGGCTACAGATAAGTACCCTTTTTACTGCCACTTGGACCAAATAAAAGAAAATCTAGAAGCGGTCATAATTGCTATAGATCCTTCACAGCATGTTAGTGTATCAAAGAGCTTTTTAGAAAAGGGTATTCCTGTACTTCTTGAAAAACCACCCGCTCTTAGCATAAAGGAGTTTGAAAAAATATACCATTACCCTAACCTCTATGTGTCCGAGATAGAAACCTTCTCTTCGTGCTTGAAATTTTTTCCACAAAAGGTAGAGAGCATACAAATAGAAAGGTTAGGAAAGGGGAAAGGCTACATATCTCCCTTGTGGGACCTTGCTTGGCATGACCTCTACTTACTTCAGCTGTTTTTTGAAAGTATTAGGATAGAAAGGCTTACTGTCAACAAAGTATGGGAACTTCACGGCAGAGCGGATGATGTACCTTTTTATATAAGGACTGCATGGCAGTATCCACAACCTACACGAAGATGGATCATAAATGGTGGTCAAGTAATACTTGATTTTGCAAGAGAAGAAGTGTGGGAAGAGAATAAGCTCATTCATAGGGAAGAAGAAAGGGACAAGCTAAGGCTCATGTTAGAAAGCTTTATAAAAGGAGACTTTGACCAAAAAAGTAAAGAACGAGCTAAAAAGAACCTTATACTCTTGGAACACGCCGAGCGCCTTCCTGCAACATCTTTTTGAGGGTTAGCCTATTGATACCGAGCGTCCTTGCTGTCTTTGAGTAGTTCCCTTTCAAAAGAGAAAAGGCTTCCCGCACAATGGTTTTGGAAAGCTTATCCATAAGAGTGTAATATATGTTTCTTTCTCCGCCTTCTATTAACCTTCTAACTTCTCTTCTTAGCGTGTCCTCAAGGCTTTCAAGACTGTAATCTTCTTTAAAAATTCCTCCGTATAGCCTACTATTCTTTTACCTGTCTCCCGCGAGATATTCTGTAATATACAATCAACCAGCAAGGGTATATCATCCTTCTCTCTCTAAGGGGTGGTATATGGATCTCTACTGTGCTTATCCTATAGTAAAGGTCTTCTCTGAATTTACCATCTTTTACGAGCCTTTTAAGATCCTTGTTGGTGGCACTTATCAATCTAAAATCGCAGTGTATTTCTTTAGTGCTCCCAAGCCTCCTTACTTTTTTTTCTTGCAACACCCTTAAAAGTTTAGGTTGTAAGTGTAAAGGTAAGTCCCCTATCTCGTCTAAAAAGAGAACGCCCCCCTTGGCAGACTCTATAAGCCCTTCCTTGCTTGATATTGCTCCCGTAAAGGCTCCCTTTTCGTATCCAAAAAGTTCCGCTTCAAGCAGTTCCGAGGGCACTGCAGAACAGTTTATCGCAACAAAAGGTCCGTTCCATCTTCTGGATGTCTTCCATAACGCCTTCGCAAAAACCTCCTTCCCAACGCCTGTTTCTCCGACAAAAAGAACGGGAACATCAAGGGAAGCGGCTTTACCTACCTTTAAAAGCACTTCCCTCATTTTACCTTCAGGATTTCCCACTATGGAACAGAGTTCTTTGCACAGCTCTCCAGAGATCTCCTCCTCTTGTCTATGGATGTATATGACCCTTTGGACTTTCTGGGAACCGTTCAACCTTGCTTTTCGTTGCCTGTGAAGCCGGTAGGAGGTTATCATGTTTGAATATATCGCGCTTGGCTTTTTCATAGCCTTTGCCATAGGATTAACTGGTGTAGGTGCCGGAACGCTTAACTGCACCTCTTCTTATATTGCTTGGCTTAGACCCTGCAAAGGCTGTTGGTTCTGCCCTTGCCTTTTCTACGGTGGTGAAGTTTCCCGCAATGCTTACCCATGCACTTTATAAAAACTTGGACTATAAAACCCTTCTTCTCATGCTTTTGGGAGGAGTTCCTGGCACACTCTTGGGTTCTCTTCTTCTTACACTGTTCCACACCCCATTAGGATTAAAAAAGATCCTTCTCTTGGTTATAGGGATCACCATAGTATTCTCTGTTCTTTTAAACCTCCTTATGGTTTGGAAAGGTCGGAGGTTTGACTTAACCAAGTATAAGTATCTTTTACCCGTTGCTTGTTTCTTGATAGGCATTGAAGTGGGTCTTACCTCCGCCGGTGCTGGAGCTTTGGGTATGGTATTGCTCTTATACTTTACAAAACTAAGCCCCGCAAAAGCCATTGGTGTAGATATAGCATTTGGCTTAGCTTGTTCCTTTGTAGGTGGCGTTTCACACTTGCTACAAAGTCATACGGAAACATGGATCTTTGTTCCCATGTCCTTTGGCGGTCTTGCTGGGGTGTTGCTTGGAACCCACTTAGCAAGAACATTAAACCCCAAACCCCTAAAAGTAGCTATATCAATACTGCTTGTTGTAATTGCCATAAACCTTATACAGAAGGGGTTGAGCTGATGGGTAAAGTGTACATAGTAGGTGCAGGACCTGGAGATGTGGAACTTTTGACCCTAAAGGCTTACAAACTCATAAAATCTGCAGATGTTATCCTTTATGACAGGCTCATAAACCAAGAGATACTGT
>JAPYWJ010000017.1 GCA_028276405.1 Hydrogenobacter sp. | reverse complement strand
GTGAGTTTATATATTGATAGTAGCTAAGGTCGTTGTACTTGAAGTGATAGTTCATAAGAGGGTCTGGTCCTGCAATGGCTGGGCTGGAGCTTATAATATCTCCCAGCTTCCAAACCTTACTGCCAGACATGCCCAAAGCGGAGCAAAAATCCGAAGCGTTGACAGTTCTCGTCCTTTGCACATAAGGATAACTGCAAGGAGCGTCTTCTCCCCGCAGATACCTTATGATACAGCTTGCATCCGCAGAAACACAGCTTCCTCCACCACCACAATCACCGTTATTCTTACATAGCACCGAAGGGTCATTGCTACAGACCTTCCATATGTTTGCAAAGTAGCTTGCTTCTCCTGTGGTTAAAGAGGTTAGAACTCCATCTTTGTTGTAGTAGATCTTTCTGTCTGATGGGTTTGTGTTGGCAAGATAACATCCACCATCAAAGACGGGGGCAAGCTCATTTATACTCTTTGTCTGGCTTACTGTGCAGGTGGATATGTTGGTTATCATGGCAGCCTTGGTTTGGTTTTCTGTGGTGTCAAAGAAGAGTTGGAATATGGTATCTATCGCAAGGTTCAAAACCTTATTTAAGTTGGTATCCTCTCGGAGGTTTTGCATAGTATCTACCCAAAAGGCTTTTAAAAAGCCAAGCCAAGAGACCTGCGTGCCGTCAGACCTCACATAACTGGGTAAAAAGTAAGGCTGAACAACCACTTGAGATACGCTTGACCTTCCCGTCAAGGTGGCAACGGTGGAGCCAGAGGACGCACGGCGGAGGATGTCAGTAAGTGCGCTTAAAAGTGCGCTTCTTAAAGTAGGTGCATCATCCGCTTCGTAAAAGTTATAAGGAAGACCATCCTTAGGAGAATTGAACGCAGTATCCCACTCTGCACATTGGCTATTCCAAGTGCCAGAGGGGTTGCACTGAGGGAGAGGATAAACAACGCCCCTGCTGTTGCAATAGGTTGTTGTGGGAGTTTGGATGTTGGTTCTGACGGTGTATTCTAAAGCACTACAAGTGCCAGAGCCGTTTGGGTATTGTATATTGATAAAGGGATAAGGCCATGTGTTGTTGTCTTTGTCGTCAAAGCCTCCAAATATGGCGGTGGTGATCATTGCCTGTCTGCCCTGCAGGGTAGTAGTTGGGTCTGTGTCGCCAAAGGCATAAACTGCGTAGGTATAAACATTTTGCTTGCCCGAAAGGTTAGGTCTTAGGTCTTGGGTTGCCATAGTTCTGGCAGGCACCACCGGGTCTACGTTTCCGTTCCAAGCTCCGTCAGAGATCAAAAGCACAAAACCCTTTCTACAGGGAACAGGTCTGCTATTTCCACCACTACCGTCGTAGTATGGGTCTTTCTCGGCGTTGCCTCTGTTTATGTATGCACTGTTTGACTCATATGAATGGTCGTTGCTTTGCTTGTAATAATCGTAGGCTTCCCATAGGGCTTCACCGGTAGGTGTCCCCGAGTATGGAGTTTCGTTGTTTATACCGTTTATTAAGTCTGAGATTGTAGCGTTTTTCCCTACTCTAATTACTCCATATCTTGAATTACCCGCAAAAACCATAAATTCCATAATTAGCTGACACTTTTCGTTTATCTGTCCGTTTAGGTCGGAAGTGTCGCAGAAAGAGTGTATGACTCCCTTTATTGAGCTTGGGTCAGAGGGGCGGATCTGTATGTTGGCATTGTTTATAGCACTATTACCAAGGGGGCATGTGCCACCATAATTTGAAATGGTAAGTCTTCTGTTGCTTGTGGTGGACGCACTTACGGTAAATCTACACTTTAAATTATTGTCATATATGGTATATGTTGCACCTTCACTCTCTAAAAAGGTGTTTCCACCCGAGGAGTTTGCCCTCCCACCCGTTAGCACCCACCTTGCTATATCAATACGTGTGGTTGTTATCCAGTTAAGCAGATTGCCAGAGATACAGGTAGATGTCCCAATTTTATTGGAGCAGTTGCAACTATTCTCTTGAAAACTTGAACCACTATAGCTGTAGCATTTGTTTGGGTCAAAGTAGCCATAGTAGGTTTTTAAAGTATCATACTTCCAAGGGGTAGAAGAGGTCGCGGTGCTTGTTCCACACTGGGCTACATAACCTGAATATCCGCCAAAATTACACGGCACATAGGTGGGGAACTGCATTGAACCTGAGAAGTCCATGACGATTAAGACGTTGGGTTTAACCTGCTGCCCTACAATCGGTGGGATGTAGCAATAGTCAGTCATGTTGGCACCAGCACTGTATGACCTTTGCAATCCAAAGGACATCAAAATTACAAGCACCAACAATAGTAGCTTTCGCATCTTTAGTCCTCCCAGCCGAGAACCTTAATTTGGATAATGTTTCCCGCAGGGTCCTTTTCTATCTCCACAGCTCTGGCAAACTGAAGGGATGCTGGTTCTACCGCAGACCCATCTGTTTTTATGATTACCACATGCTTTGCCAAAGTTCCTACAAGCTTATCCCTTGCATAAAGATAGTTTCCCTTTATTATAAATGGACCTTGGATCACCTCTCCAGCCAAAGAAAGTGCAGATAGCATTAGCAGGAGTACTAGTCTTCTCATATTCCACTCCTCCTTAAGTTTTTAGATTATCTTTACCTTTCCTTCAATGCGTGAAACCTTCGTGAAGAAATATTGTCTGCACAAGTTCCTTCTTTTTGAGTCTGTAGGCTTTCTCTCCAAGTTTGAAAAGTCCAAAGGCAAGAAGAATTCTGTCATCCACAAGCAAGCCTTTTGCGTTATTTTCCAAAAGCTTGAAAACCTTTTGGGACTCTTCCTTTGCCCTCTTTTTATCAAGCTTTCTAATGTGGTAAAGGGTTTCTTTCATCCTTTCTTTTAGGTTTATCTGACCAAGCATCTCCAAAAGGTGAGATGTCTCTGAACCTATAGGTGGTGGCAAAAGCCCTTCCTCTTGCATGATCCTTTTGAGAAGGTTTGCTCTTATGTGTCCTATACCCTTTATACCGCTCAGGGATGCATACTCCATGGTAAGTCCGTACTTTACCGAATGAGCTACCGATATCATCTCTTGGTTGCTCAGTTTCCAAGTGCCCAGTTTGTTAAGTTCCATGAGCATCCTAAGGAGGTGTAAGGCATCGGTGCCAAGATAAGAAAACTCTCCCGGCGGACTTGAGATGTTGGGATACTTAAAGGTCAATCCTTCTGTGTAGAAAAGGAGTTGATGCGTGTTGTCTTGAAAACATTTACCTCCGCAAAGTGTCAGCTTGCTGTTAATGTAATGCACATCCTCGGGAAAGCTCTCACCCTTCTCTACAAAGTCATAAAGGGTATCAAACTTCTTCATATGTAGCAGAGGCCTTATGACCGCTATGGGTTCCATCTTGAGGGAAAGCCTTCTTAGGAATTCTTCAAACTTTGTGGGAGGAACACCGCTCTTTACACAGTAGAGGGCTTTTTCTGTAAGCCCGTATGCTTTTATGTAGCCTTTTTCAGTAAGAAAATCTACCACCGCTTGAATCTGACTCCTCTTTATGTTTCTGTACGAGTAGGTTTTTTCTAAGAATCTTTGGTAATGCTTGCCTTCGTAAAGAAATCCAAGAAGTATAAAAAGGCTAAGGACATCTTGGTTTATCCTCTCTGGCATGTGTATGGGGTCTTTTAAAGCTTTAAATAACTCTTTTTGGAGGTTTTGAGCACTTCCTCCGTAAGTCAAAAGGTGTGAGTATCCCACCTGTTTTATGCCGAGCCTTCCTGCTCTTCCTTCCATCTGAAGTATGTCCAAAGTATCCGGAATGCACTTTAAATTTCTCCTCTCGTAAAACATACGCACCAAGATGATAACTCTATCGGCGGGAAGGTTCACACCGTAAGCAAGGGTCTGCGTTGCTATTAGTCTTTTGAGCTTTCCATCTCTGAAGGCTTTTTCTATCTGCTCTCTTTCTTCCTTGGGTACATCGGCGTTATGGAAGGCTATTTCTGGCTCTTGTTCTTGACTGTGTTCAAAGGGTGTGGTTTTGTTCATTATGCCTATCTTTTCTTCTTTTGCAAGCTCAAGCAATTTCCAGCCTAACTTTTTCTGAGGCACAAAGAGGAGAACTTTTTCGTCCTTTTGGGGTATGTCAAACATGGCTGTTAAAAGCTTTTCCGCTATCTTTTCATCTCTCTGCGTGTGTTTCTTTGTATCGGAAAAGTCCTTAAGTTGTTTTATCTCTCTTACGAGGGGGACCGGTCTCCATTCGCTTTGTAAAACCAGATGTGCTTTTATCCACTTGGCTATGTCTTGGTAAGAGGGTAAAGTTGCAGAAAGCCCAAGCATCTCTATGTTTCTTTCTTGTGCGTAAGCTATGGCTTCCTCAAGTATCCATCTTTTGGTGATCTGATGTATTTCGTCAAACACTATGCAGGATATGTCCTTTATCCATTCAGAATGATTCCTGAAGGCGTAAACGAGGTTTTCGTAAGTGCTTACGATGACCTCTCCTCTCACTTTTTTGTAGCTTTCTAAGATGCTCTCCCCTGTCCTGACTTCCACAGAGTTGGGATAGTATCTTCTTAGCTCTACCGCTTTTTCATAAACGAGGGACCTGGTGGGTGCTGTGTAAACTTTCCTGCCTTGTTTGTTTCTTATAAAGATGTAAGCTATTAAACTTTTGCCTGCAGATGTAGGTGCACACACAAGGGCATTACCTTCTTGGTATTTATAAAAGAACAGACTCTGAAGGGGGTTGAGTAGAGGATAAGGTATGCGCTCATCCACTTGGGTTGAGGAGACAAGAGGCATCTCTTTTATCTTTACATCTTCTGCGTGCCTGTAAAGGAGCTTACCGTCTGGGGGATCAAGCTGGAATTGGCTTTGTTCAAGAAGTATTAGAGTTTCTCCCATAACTTTTCAAACTCTTTTAGCTCTCTATCAAACTTGAAAGTAAGTTCTGGCACAAAGCGTATGTCAAGGTTTTTAATAAGTTGGGTTTTTATATAACCTTTTGCAGACTCTAAAGCTTTTTCTACCTCTTTTTCTGCACCTTCGGGTATGGTAGTAAAGTAAACTTTTGCATACCGAAGGTCCTGAGAGAGCTCAAGCCTTGTGATGACTGCCATGGTAAGTCTTTGATCCTGTGCTTGCTTGAGGATCTGAGCTATCTCTTCCTTTAAAAGATTAGAAAGTCTTTCCCTTTTTCTGCTCATCTTATACCTCTGCAGATTCTAAAACCTTTTTACAATCACAGTGTCTCTCATGGGGTAATCTTGGCACAAAACGCTTTATGATGGTTTTGAGTTCTTCTTCTTTTCTCCTCATTTCTCTTATTACCTCTTCGCTGGTGAGTCTGTAATCTGCTATACCCGCCGCAGGATTGGCAACTACGCATAAGGATGCATAGCACATGGCCAGTTCTCTTGCAAGAACTACTTCTGGGTATCCTGTCATGCCTACTACATCACCTCCGAGTTTTTCTATGGCTTTTATCTCTGCAGGTGTTTCAAACCTGGGTCCTTCTGTGCACGCATAAACTCCGTACGAATGAAAAGGGAGGTTTAGACTTTCAAGAACGGAGCATAGAGCTTGCCTCATTTCTGGACAGTATGCCAAAGATACATCTATATGTACCACTTTGCCTGCTCTTAGGAGTTGTGCAGGTTTGTCTTCCCCTTGAACCTTTACTGACCTTACACCTTCGTAAAAAGTCCTCTCTCTGTTTTTTGTTAGGTCTATAAAATCGCTGACTACCACATAATCACCGGGTTTTAACTTTCTGTTTATACCTCCTACTGCGAACAAAGAAAGCACCCTGCTCACTCCTATCTCTCTAAAAGCCCACAGGTTTGCTCTGTAGGGTACAAGATGAGGAGGGTAGATGTGTTCCTTGCCATGTCTTGATAAAAAGGCTACCTCTTTTCCCTCTATGTTCATTATGACCACAGGAGAGGAGGGCTCCCCAAAGGGTGTTGAGATGTTTATTTCTTTAATTACTTGAGCGCCTTCTATGTTATAGATACCGCTTCCTCCTATGATGCCTATCATGTTAACTTCTCCTTGCCTTTTCCCTTTAATAGTTTTAAGCTTGGTCTTGATATGGCAAGGTCTCCATCGGGCACATCCTTATTCACTACAGACCCACCAGCTATGTAAGCGAAATCCCCCACTTTAAGAGGGGCTATCAGGAGAGAGTTACTGCCCACAAAGGCATTACTACCCACATGGGTTTGATGTTTTTTCTTTCCGTCAAAGTTGGCAAACACCACACCTGCTCCTATGTTGGTATTGTTTCCTATATGAGCATCTCCTATGTACGCAAGATGTTTAGCTTTTACATCCCTTTCTATTACAGACTTCTTTACTTCCACAAAGTTGCCTATGTGACTTTCTTCACCCACTGCGCTTTCGTCTCTTATGTGTGCAAAGGGTCCTATGTGTGCCTTGCTCATCACCTTTGACTTTCTTATCACAGAGTAAGGCTCTATTAGGACATCATCCTCTATAACAGAATTTTCTATGATGCTTCCCTTTCCTATGACGCAGTTTTTACCTATCTTTGTTTTACCTGTAAGCATCACATTGGGGTATATCTCCACATTTCCATCTAAGCTCACATGGGGTTCTATCCATACGCTTTCTGGCTGATGTATGGTGTTGCCCTTTTCTGCCCAGTGCTGGAGTATTCTAAGTCTTATTACATTCTCCGCAACAGCGAGGTCCCACCTTGTGTTCACTCCCAAGATTTCTGTGGGATCCTCTGCCATAAAGGTTCTCGTTTTGTATCCTTTCTGATACATAAGGTTAAAGATGTCAGTAAGGTAAAGCTCTCCGCTGTTGCTAGGTTTTACACAAAACACACACTCAAGAAGGTGAGGTGCATAAAAGATGTAAACCCCTCCGTTCACTTCGTTTATCTTTTTCTCCTCAAAACTTGCCTCTTTTTCTTCTACTATCTTTATCACACTCCCTTCGCCATCTTTTACCACCCTTCCATAACCCGTAGGATCTGGAAGAAAGCTCGTTAAGACAAGAGCACTGAGTTTTACCCTTTCGTATTCTTCCACCATACTTATGTACCTTTGCATGTTTTTTAGAGTTGAAGACCTTACCAAAGGCGTATCCCCGTTAATGACCAAAACATAGCCCTCGTAAGACCTCCACATGTCTGCAGAAGATATAAGCGCGTCGGCGGTGCCTCCTTTTGGGTTCTTCTGGTAATAAAAAGAGACCATCTCATCTTCTACGGCTTTTTTTACTTCCTCAGCCCTATGACCTATAACTACACCTATGTCCTCTACACCGCTGTTTTTAACTGTTTGCAAAACATACCAAAGCATAGGTTTTCCCAGTATGGTGTGTAGCACCTTGGGTTTTTCACTTTTGAACCTGGTTCCCATTCCCGCAGAAAGTATGACTGCTTTCATGTTTTTCCTCCTGCATCCCTTGCAACTCCTCTTTTGCTAGTTTTTATAAATTCTACAAGATGTCTTATTTCTTCGTGCTGTCCCAGTTCTTTCAAGATAACTTCTATTGCTTCTCTCTTTAACATGCCACTCCTGAAAATTATTCTATAGGCTCTCTTTATAGCTCTTATGACTTCCTTTTTAAAGCCCCTTCTTTCTAAGCCTACCGTATTCACGCCGTATAAAAGGGCGTGCTGTCCTGACGCTTTTGTGTAGGGAGGAATGTCTAAAGAAACTCCAGATAGCCCACCCACCATGGCGTAAGCCCCTATCCTAGCCCATTGGTGCACCGCGGAAAGGCCTCCTATGAAAGCGTACTCACCTACTTCTACATGACCTCCTAAGGTGGCACAGTTTGCCATGATAACACCTTTTTTGACTATGCAGTCATGAGCTACATGAGAGTATGCCATGAGCATAACATCGTCTTCTATCACCGTTTTCATGATACCTACAGCCGTCCCTCTGTGTATGGTTGCATACTCCCTTATTATGACGCGATTGCCTATGATCACCTCGCTTTCTTCTCCAGCGTACCTAAGATGCTGGGGTTCTTCTCCTATGACCGCGCCATCGTATATCTTGCAGTCTTGCCCTATTTTTACCTTTCCTTTTATGCTCACCCTGTTTCCTATCTTTGTGCCCCTACCTATGCTCACATCACCTATAAGCACGCTGTAAGCTCCCACCTCTACACCATCTTCCATACGGACTTGCCCGTCTATGACCGCTGTTGGGTGTATCTTACTCATGAGGGAACCTCTCTTTAAGAAACCTTCTTAACATATCAAGAGCTATCTGCGTAGAAATAAACCTGTTTTCATTCCTGCTACCTTTTAGTCTGTGTTCTTCCACTACCACTTCCTTATCAGTTCCTAAGCCTATGAAAGTCAAGCCCACTGGTTTTTTGGGTGTGCCTCCGCCTAGACCTGCTATACCCGTTATAGCCAAAGACACATCCGCGTCTGTTTCTTCAAGCACACCTATACACATAGCCCTACACACCTCTTTAGATACAGCACCAAACTTTATAATAAGACTCTCATCAACCCCCAAAAGCTTAGTTTTCAGGTCATTGGCGTAAGTAATAAACCCACCCAAGAACACCTCGGAACTTCCTGCTACATTCACTATCCTTGCTGATAAAAGCCCCCCAGAGGAGCTTTCCGCAACAGCTAATTTAAGCCCAGATATTTTGAGCATACTCACTACAACTTCTTCCATTTCCACAAAGCGGTCTGCATAGACAAAGTCTTTTAGCTTTTCGTAAGCACTCATCTTCTCTTCTTGAGTCTGAAAAAAGAGGTCTGCTCCTCCCAACCACTTTTTATAACTGTAGTTTTTAAGAGTGTTCTCATCAAGCCCGAATGTTCTAAGCAAGTAAGAGGACTTAGCTTTTCTCTTTTTACAAACCGTTACTATCATTCCAAAGCCTCAAACCTATAATAGGGATGTCTTAGGAACCTCCCTACGCTCACACCCGGATGGAAAGGCTGATACTCTTCATAAGATAGTGGCACAAACACCACATCATCCGCTATATTAGGTGTGATGATAACCTTAAACTCATGCCCACTTATAAAGATCTTGTCTTCCACTCTGAGTTTTTTTGCGGTCCTTTCGTTTAAATATGCCATCTGGTACTTTTCCATGTCGTGGGTCCAAGCATGCCAGTGTCCCAAGTCCTCCACAAGTGTGTTATCTGTATAGAGATAAATGCTTTCTTTTAGTGGCTCTATTTTCTCTTCTTGTTGAAAAACTTCTTCCAAATGCGGAAGCTTGAGCTTTACCTCATGGGAAGCTTTAAGCTCTTGATAGTCAATGCCGTAATGACTCAAAAACTCTTCTAAACTTATGTCCTTTTCAAACAGTTCTCTCAAAAAGGTGTAAGGGTTTATGTACTCTTGTCTGTTTAGCACTTTTGGGGTGTATGCCAAAAATCCAAAGCCGTGTCTGTAATTTATAAAGTCCCTTTCTGTAAAGTTGGTCATGGGCAAAATCAGGTCTGCGTGATGGGATGTAAAGTTAGGAAAAAGCGTGAATTGAAGGACAAACTTATCTTTTAACTTTTCCAAGTGTTCATCTCTTAAGAATTTAAGAGGATTACCAAACACTATGAGAGCATCAAAATCATCTATGCTTTCGCACATATCTTTAATAGAGTGCGAAGGAAAGGGCATTATATCTCCCACTATGGCGTATTGGGTTTTGAACTTTCTTCTTAGTTCCCTTATAAGCCTTAGGACTCTGTCTTTGAAGGGAGAAGCCATAAGGGTAGCGGACACCAACACAAGAGACTCTTTTATCAGTTGAAAGCTCCTTTTCAAAAACTCCATTCTTTTGTCCTTGATATCTTGTTCAAAGAGCTTTTCAAGAAAACCAAGCGCCAAGTAGGGTGGCATAAGATGTGTTTCTTTTGCTTTGGCGCTAAGGGTTGAGTATCTTGAGGAGATCACATAGAGGTACGCTCCCTTTTCCACAGCATCTATAAGCCATCTTGTAGCCATAACCTCAGAAAAAACGGGGTCTACTTCAAGAGCAAAAATAAACCTTCTGTCCTTCCATTCTTTGGGTAAAAGGGTTGATGCCTTAAAGGGTAAGTACACTGTATCAGTAAACACAAAAGGCGTGATCTCTTTAGCAAGGACATACTCCTCAAGACCTGCAGACCTGTCAAGTAAAAAGGCCACTTTTTTGCCTTTGAGTTTTTCCTTTGCCAAATTCATCGCAGATGCGTGTGAGATCTCTACATATTCCTGCTCTTTTCTAAAAAAGGCTTTCCTTAGTCTAAGGGGGTTGGTGTCCGTAGACTGTATGTAGGTTATTCCCTTAGTGCATAAACTTCCCAAACCATTTTTGTCCGCAGGATGTCCGTAAAGGTCTACTAGGGTATGGTCTTTTGTGTAGAGAATATAACCGCACGAACAACCACACCCTGCACACAGTCCGCAACGCTCCGCATCAAACTCCTTAACAGTCAGGGGTAGGTTGGTTGGTCTTAGGTTCATGTCATGTCCGTTCCATAATGGTATTTACTGTAGAAAGCACACCCTCTATAACATAGTTTATTTCTTCCTCTGTAAGGTAAGGGTGCACTGGTATGGAAAAAACCTCTCTCTTGTAACGCTCTGCTCTGTTAATGGTCAGGTGGTCCGCTTTTCTTATCTCACTAAGCAGATAGCTGTAGTATACGCGTGCGTCTATACCCATGTCTCTTAGATGTTTTATTATTCTATCCCTTTCTGGATGCCTGAGAGTATAAAGGTGATACACATGGTAAGCGTAGGGTCTTTCGGTGGGTGGAGTCAAGGAGCCGTTAAAGTGCTCGTTGTACTTTTGTGCCACATCTCTTCTCCTCTTATTTCTTTCATCAAGGTGTTTGAGCTGTATATATCCAATAGCAGCCTGAAACTCTGTGATCCTTACATTAAAGGCAGGGTGGTCTCCAAAATCTATCCACTTTTTTACCTGTTTTGCTAAAGTATCATCGTTTGTAGCAATGACCCCCCCTTCACCCATAGGAACATTCTTTGATGCATAAAAACTAAAAGCGGATAAGTGTCCTAAGGCTCCCGCCTTTTTTCCTTTGAAGCTTGCACCGTGTGCCTGTGCTGCATCTTCAATCACTAAAAAGCGGTACTTTTCCGACAGGTACATGATGTCTTCCATGTTTGCTGTCTGCCCGTAAAGATGCACGGGAATAACCACCAGAGGATGGTATCTTTTCACTGCGTCCTCTAACTGAGATGTGTCTATGGTATAATACTCATCTACATCAACTACTACAGGAATACCACCAGCCAAGAGCACAGCATCTATTGTTGCCATAAAGCTCATAGCAGGAACAACTACTCTTTTACCTTCAACACCCACAGATTTCAAAGCTATAAAGAGGGCAACAGTACCAGAGCATACAGTAAAAGCATGCCTAACACCCAAGTATCGTGCAAACTCCTCCTCAAACTTTTTAGTCCATTCCCCCCTGGTTATTTGATTGCTTTCAAGAATGCTAAGTATAGTGAGTTTTTCCTCTTGAGAAAACTTAGGCTCAATTATTTTGATCACTTTGTTTGTCATTCTGTTTATTATACAAGGAAAGAGTTCTTTTCTATGCTATAATGCTGTTATGTTTAGAAGGATAAACCTTTTTGCAATAGCTCTTGCTCTTTTCTCATGCACAGAGAGGCATCCATCTGTTTCCAAAACATCAAACAGCTGGTGTCCCATGGGTGTGGCCATCAGCGGGATAACAAACATAAGTGTTGAAGGTATAGTGGACTATGAGGACTTAAATTGGTGTAAACTGGTTATCACCAGCGGAGATGTAAGGTCCGAAATATACTTCACTCAGGATGGTTTAAGGCAAAGATGGCTACAGTACAAGGGAGGAGTTTTAAGGTCAGAGACGGAGCTAAGAAAAACAAAAGCCATAATGAGGATTTACGACGAGAAGGGGAACCTTGTTGAAGAGGTCAGGTCAAAGGAAACATTTTAGTATAGGTTAAAATTTTTTTATGGTCGCTTACAGAGTATACATAAGCGGTATTGTTCAAGGAGTTGGTTTTAGGGCATACACAAAAAATCTCGCGGAAAGCTACGGTCTTGACGGATGGGTTAGAAACATGCCTGACGGAAGGGTGGAGGTCTTTGTGCAGGGAAACAAAGACATAGTGTGGGACTTTTTAAAGAAGCTATCGGATGGTCCACCCCTCTCAAAGGTGGAACTCATCCAGATACAAAAGGAGGTGGTAAAAGATGAAGAAAGAGGTTTTAGTATTAGGTATTAGTATGCTCATAGGGATTGCCTACGGTGTTGAGTGTGAGTACTATAAGGTCCAAAAAGGGGATACCCTTACCAGCATAGCCAAAAGCAAAGGTGTTAGTGTTAAAGAGATATTGAGCAATAACAAGCATCTTGACCCCAGCAAGATAAAAGCTGGTGATAAGATATGCATACCCATTGCAGAAAAACCTCAACACAAAAAAGAGAGTAAAAAGGCTCAAGAGTATGAATACTATACGGTACAAAAAGGGGCAAGACTCAAAGATGTAGCCAAAAGATTGGGTATTTCTCTCAAAGAGCTTGAGGCTCTTAATCCTGAATATAAAAATAAGTTTTTAGCAAAAGGCACCAGAGTAAAGGTGCCAAAGAGGGAAACTCAGCCTGCAGAGGAAGAACATGGCGATTACGCATTTTACACAGTGGAACGCGGTGCCAAGCTTGAACACATATCAAAAAGATTGGGCATTCCCTTAAAAACCCTTGAAAGACTAAACCCTGAGTATAAAGGTGTGTGGTTAAAGAAAGGCACAAAAGTAAGGATACCAAAAACCACGGTCCAAAAAGCAAAAAGAGAGGAGTATGACATTTATACAGTAAAAAGGGGAGGAAGGCTTAAAGATGTAGCAAAAAGCTTGGGGGTGTCTTTAAAAGAGCTTGAGGCATTAAACCCAGAGTATAAGAATAAGTTCCTGAGCAGAGGTACTAAAGTTAAAGTGCCAAAGGAAAGCTTGTCAGAAAAGAAAGAGGAAAAGAAAACTAAGCACTATGTGATGCACAAGGTGAGAAAAGGTGAGACCATAAGTTCCATAGCAAGAAGGTACCGCATATCAGAGGAAGAACTTATGAGAATAAACCATCTCAAGAGCAAGAAGCTCACAGCAGGCAAGCACATAAAAATACCTGTTGCCATGAAAGAACCCAAAGAAGAAGAGAAAAAAACCTCTTTTAGTGAAAGGAGCTTGGAGCATGTACCTGAAGAGAGACAAACGGAGCCCACTGAGATTAAAGTTTTGAAGAAAAGCATACCCATGCCCGTCGAAGGAAAGGTGGTTAAATCCTCAAGAGGTGTGGACATACTTACCAACTGTGGAGAGCCTATCAAGAGCGTTGATGACGGAAAGGTCATATACAGCGGGGGAGATCTTCAGGCTTATGGCAACATGGTGATAGTGGAACATAAGGACCTTATATCCCTGTATGCTTACAACTCCAAAAATATGGTCAAGAGAGGTGATACAGTAAGTAAAGGACAGGAGATAGCAAGCGTAGGTAAAAAGAACAACTCAGATGAATGCGTGCTACACTTTGAGCTAAGAACTAAGGACGGGGTGCCTTTAGACCCTACTGAGTATCTTAAAAACACTCAGTGATCCTCTAAGTATTCTTTTATCCTTACAATGGTTTTTGACTGACCTTTGAGCACCTTTTTTACAGTTCTTATCTCGTATATTTGGTTATCGTTCTTTATAACCTTAGCCCTTTCAAGTATGTCCCAGAGACTCTTTAATATGTTGTCTATGTCTCTTTTTCTGTTGTTGGGAAGAACAAGGAGAACTTCCATAGATAGTTTCCCTTCAAGAGGTTCCCCTCTATACTGCTGGCTTATCTCCCACATGGCTCTAACTTCCCAGTTTTTCACTCTTGGGGGCTTGAACACTCTCCCTCCTCTTTTTCTAACATAGCGGTTGCTTTTTGGTACTGGCACCTGTGAGAGGACTATTTCTATCATTTCAGGAGTAACAAAATACACAGGACAAACACTAAAAGTAAGTGAGTGAGGTTGAGAACCATGGAGATACCGTGCCACTTCATGAACGCCTCATAGTCTGTAAATTTCAGGTGGTGCGACAGGGGAAGCACATAAAACTCTTGAAAGGCAAGAATAATAAGGTTGAGGATCAAAATGATGACCACACCTTTGCCGAGTCTAAAGCCTAAGATTAGGGAGAGCAAACTAAAGATTAAGCCTAAACCAAAGTACACAGGAAACACCTTTTCTACTACTCTTCCCGCGTATTCTTTTTCAAGAACTCTAAAAAGTAATGGTGCTACATAGAAGCTAAAGAATGTCCCAAGACCTAAATAAAAGGCATTTAGGAAAAGTAAGAACTTTACCATCTTTACTCCCTTACTACGGGAAGACCATACTTTTTGAGCGTTTCTATAAGCTTTTTCTCGTTTTCTGGTTTCATCTCGCAGAGGGGAAGTCTGAACTCTTTTTCGCACATGCCAAGAGCCCAGCATGCGGTCTTTATAGGGATGGGGTTGGTTTCTATGAAAAGTACTTTAAAAAGTTCAAAGAGATAAAGATGCAGTTCCAAAGCTTTTTTGAAGTCTCCTCTAAGTGCATAATCCACCATGTTCTTTACTTCTACCGGCACTATGTTATTAGCTACAGATATGACGCCCTTTGCACCAAGAGCCATCATAGGAAGCGTAAGAGAATCATCACCGGAAAGCACCACAAAGTTATCTCCAAGAAGCTTCATCAGTTCAGATATTCTATCCATGTTTGGGGTTGATTCTTTTGTGCCTACTATGTTGGGACAGTCCTTGGCAAGCCTGTATACTGTCTCTGGAGCTATCTCCACACCAGTCCTTGAAGGTATGTTGTAAAGGATTATGGGAATGTCTACCTCGTCCGCTATAGTTTTGAAGTGTCTATATATACCCTCCTGAGTAGGTTTGTTGTAATAGGGAACAACAGACAAACAGGCGTCTGCTCCCACATGTTTTGCATGAGCAGTAAGCTCTATAGCTTCGTGCGTAGCGTTTGCCCCTGTGCCTGCTATGACCTTTATCCTTCCCTTTGCACGCTTTACTACATATTCAACTACTTTTTCGTGTTCCTCAAAAGTAAGGGTTGCTGATTCACCCGTGGTGCCACACACAACCAAAGCGTCAGTATGGTTATTTATGTGAAACTCAATAAGCTGATCTATTGAAGCGTAATCCACTTCTCCATCTTTGAAAGGTGTTATGAGAGCAACCATTGAGCCTTGAAACATAGCCATTACATTATATCACATACTCTATATATCAAATATGATTTCCGCAAGGTACTCATCAGATATTTTTTCCACTTTGAGCCTGTGGTATGTGGCAGCCTTTATGACGAGTTTAGGTTCGTTTTTTTGGTTATCAAACTTATCTCCAATAAGCTTTAACTTTACATGATTTTCTGATAGCTCTAAAACTTCACAGCTGGAAGCTACAAAACCCTTTGATTCGTGTAGCACTATAGCCTGATTTATGGCATCTGCAAGCATATAAGGTAGATTGGAGTAAACTTCTACTGTATGAGTTTCCTTCTTTTGTACCTTTCCTATGTCCGTAATTTCGTTAAAAGTTGCAAGGATAGCCTTGCATATAAGCTCTTCAAGGGTCTTTGCTTTTACGCGCACACCCGCATCAGCGGTTATGTCCTCTATAATCTCATAAAAACTCATAGTCCAAGCACATCAAACATAGAGTAAAAACCCGCTGGTTTGTCCTTTAGCCACCTGCTTGCTTCTATGGCACCCTTGGCAAAAGTGTCCCTTGAAGTTGCCCTGTGTGTGAGCTCTATCCTTTCACCAAAACCCAGAAAGTAAACAGTGTGATCACCTACCACATCCCCACCCCTCAGAGCCAGAACGCCTATCTCGTGCATGCTTCTTTGATGCACGCCTTGCCTACCAAAAACTGCGGTATCTTTGAGGGTACTGTTAAAAACATTTGCTACTATGTTTGCAAGTCTAAGAGCGGTGCCACTGGGAGCATCCTTTTTGAACCTGTGGTGTATTTCGGATATTTCTATATCAAAGTTCTTATCCTTCAGAGCTTTTGCAGAAAGCTCCACGAGTTTAAAAAGAAGGTTTACACCAAGACTCATGTTAGGGGAAAGAAGAATGGGTATATTTTGTGAGTGTGCTTTTACTTCTTGCACTTCTTCTTCTGAGAAGCCTGTAGTTCCTATGACTATACCTTTACCGGTCAAAGAAGCTATCTTTGTATGAGAGACTGCAGCAGATGGATTGCCTGAAAACTCTATAACTACATGGCATTGGGAAATAACCTCTTCAAGCCTTGAAGTTAAAGGCTTGCCTTTCAGTTCTTGGATGCCTGATGCTTCTCCTAGATCTGCTACTCTTATGCAGTCTGGATGTTCCACACCTGCCACCACCTCAAAGTCCGAATACTCAAGGGAAAGCCTTAATATGGTTTTTCCCATTCTTCCAAGAGCACCGCAGAGCACTGCCCTGGTCATTCTTCTTGATCCTGTCCGAACATCATGTCTTCAAGCTCTTCAAGGGCTTCTTCTGCCTGATCTGGTGGTACTACAGATGGATAGAGAGCTATTTTTATGTCTTCTGTGAAGAGAAAACGGGCAATGAGTTCTTGAAGCTTTTCCATCTCTTCAGGGGTAAGATCGCTTCTGATACTCTCTTCAATGGGTTTGTTAGTGAAAAAAAATCCTACTAAACTAAACGGGACTGCATACATTTGTTCTTCCATGATACTCTCCTTAGACACGGTTTTTTTCACTTTTAAAAATATAACATATTTTTTGAATTTTCTATAAAGCCTGTGATCCTATCTTTCCACTTTTTTGCTACATGCCTGACTTCGTCCATATCTACAGTCTTTAGTTCCCGTTTTTCCATAAGGACCCTACCTTTACATAGGACAGTATCTATGTCAGAGGATTTTGCGGAGTAAACTATCTGAACAAGAGGGTCATATAGGGGTTGCAAGTGAGGTTTGTCTGGGTCTATAAGTATAAGGTCTGCCTGATAGCCTTCCTCCAGTTTTCCTGCTTTTATACCGCATGCAGCAAAGCCGTTTAGCGTTGCTATCTTTATGGCAGTTCTGGCATCCATAGCTTTTGCAGATAAGCTATAGCCTTTCTGGAGCTTTACCATGGTGGACATCTCTTCAAGCATGTCCAAGTTGTCGTTAGATGCAGGTCCGTCGGTTCCCAAGCACACATGTATGCCCATCTTTACATACTCCCAAACGGGAGCTATACCCGAAGCGAGCTTTAGGTTGCTTTCTGGACAGTGAAGTACCTTTGCACCTCTTTCCTTAACTAGGTATTTTTCTTCTTCATCTAACCACACCATGTGAGCCATAAGCACCTTTTCCGAAAGGAACCCAAGGGCATCCAAGTGTTTTACTGGTGGCTTTCCGTACTTTTCTCTTACGCTTTCCACCTCAGCTTTAGTTTCTGCTACATGTGTGTGAATAAGCACCCCTTCTTTTTCCGCAAGCTCTTTTACTTTCATAAGGGTTGGGGGTGAACAAGTGTATGTTGCGTGAGGACACAAAACGGGAAAGACAAGGTCCTGATCTTTAAAAGTTTTTATAAAATGCTCAGCCCTCTTTATGTACTCATCCGGAGTGTTTGCTACTTTTGTGGGAAAGTCCAATATACCAAAGCCCAAACCTACTCTTACACCAGCAGACAGAGCTACCTCTGCCACCGCTTCCTCAAAAAAGTACATGTCCATAAGTAAGGTGGTGCCCGACATAATACTTTCCACTATGCCAAGCAGTGCACCATCTCTGACAAACTCCGGTGATACAAACTCACCCTCGAGCACCCATATGACCTTTTGGAGCCAGTCCATAAGCGTCAGGTCAGCACCTATCCCCCGCAAAAGGCTCATGGAAATGTGTGTGTGCATGTTGGCAAAAGAAGGCATTGCTATCTTTCCGTTTGCTTTTATCACATACCTTGCCTCCTGCTCTATATGGGCACTTATGGATGTGATCTTTCCGTCCTTTATGGCTATGTCAAAAGTGCCCCTTTCTGGTATAAAGGCGGATCTTATGAGTATGTCCAGCATGCACAATATTTTAATCCTAAATTTAACTCTTGACAGTTGCAAAACTTTTGCATATAATAAATAATAGTAAAACTTTTTAAAGGAGGTTTAGCCATGAAGAGTTTAGCAGGTACAAAGACACTTGAGTGTCTTAAGCACGCTTTTGCTGGAGAGTCTCAAGCCAACAGAAGGTATCTGTACTTTGCCAGAAGGGCAGACATAGAAGGATATCCTGACGTAGCTAACATCTTTAGGGAAACCGCAGAAGGTGAGACGGGACACGCCTTTGGACACCTTGAATTCCTTGAAAAGTACGGAGGTGGTGATCCTGCTACCGGTAAACCCATAGGAAGCATGGAGCAAAACCTTGAAGCTGCTATAGCCGGAGAAACCTACGAGTATACGGAAATGTACCCCGGCTTTGCCAAGACCGCAAGGGAAGAAGGTTTTGATGACATAGCAGAGTGGTTTGAAACCCTTGCAAGAGCTGAAAAGTCCCACGCCGGAAGATTCCAAAAAGCTTTGGAAAGCCTCAAAGCCTGAAAGCACGCCCGGCTTTTGCCGGGTCTTATACCTTTTGGGGGTGGAAAAGTGAGAAAGGTTAGTCTGGAGGACATCCTCAACATCTACGAATACGAGAAGGTAAGAGAGGAAAAGAAGAAGGAAATAATAGAGCTTAAGAGAAATAGAAGGGTTTTTCTTGGTGATCTGGTTCACTTGGTTTTTGAGAATACCCAAACTGTCTGGTTTCAAATACAAGAAATGATAAGGGCAGAGAGGATGGTCAAGGATGAGGATATAAAACAGGAAATAGAAGTGTATAACGAGCTCATACCTGACAAAAATCAGCTTTCTGTTACTATGTTTATAGAAATACCCGATGAAGAAGAGAGAGAAAAACTACTTCCCAAGCTTGTAGGTATACATGACCATCTTTATCTACACATAGGCAACGAACACACAGTAAGGGCAGTCGCTGACGAAAGGAGCAAAGAGGACTACGAATACGGCAAAGCTGCGGTGGTACACTTTTTGAAGTTTAACCTAACTGATAAGCAAGTAGAAGATTTTAAAAACCTACCCCTAAAGCTTGAGATAAACCACCCTAATTACAAAGCCGTCGCTGACATACCACTAAATGTAAAGGAAGAGCTTATAAAGGACTTACAGGGTTAACTCTCACTTTGCCTCTTCCATTATCTCTTTCATAAGTCTTTCCACTTCTTGCGCTATTTCTTTAGCATCTGGTATGTTGTACATCTCAAGCATCACGGTAGGAGCTACGGTGCTCATGATCCTTTTATCACCTTGGTCTATAAGCGCTATCCTACAAGGCATAGCGGTGGATACATAAGGGTTCTTTTGTAGAACCGCACTTGCATGCTTGGGAGAGCATACCTCAACGATCATACACTGATAACTTATTGGCACACCTTTACTTTCAAGTATCTTACTGACTTCGTGAACAGCCATAACACCAAAACCTTTGGCTTTCGCAGTTTCTTCAAGCTTGCTTTTGAGTTCTTCTAAGCTTTTTGTGCTTTCAACATTTATGAGCATGTCAGTACCTCCTTTTAAAGTATTGAACGAACTCTATGTATATTATATCAAGGATGTTATCTATAGCCTTCCTTCTTGGAAGGTCGCCCAAGCTACCCGTGGGTAAGCTATAGGTTACAGTGAAAGAAAAGTCTTTTTCTTCTTTACCATCTTTGAGAGCTACGCTTAAGGTAAGATTGTACGCGCTTACCCTTTGGTAAGAAGTATACCCAACAGGTGTTTCTTTCAACTCTTTTATTATAGGAACAATGGTAAAGGTATGCTCTTTACAACTAACTTTATGTCCACTTTCAAGCACGGCATCTTCCAAGTTTTTTTGCAGTCTATAGTTTATGTACGGATCCCTATAAGGGTTTTCAACGGGCTTTATACAAAACACCGCAGAAAAAGTTAAACTAACAAAGGAAAGGTAGATTATTAAAACTCTTGACATACTCATTTTTATATGCTAACATATAAGTAAATTCCTTCAAAGGAGGGTAAGAACATGAGGAAGAGCCTTTTGGCAATGGCAGCCTTGATGGGAGCAGCAGTATTGCCTTCTCAGGCAGCAGTCATCAGAGTTGACGAAGACACCTTTGCCAACATGGGACTAAAACTCCAGATCTGGGCACAGCATCTGGGTAAGACCACACCGGGTGGTAAAGATTACAACGAC
The DNA here is from genome assembly GCA_028276405.1 of Hydrogenobacter sp. GTDB lineage: Bacteria > Aquificota > Aquificia > Aquificales > Aquificaceae > Hydrogenobacter. The sequence continues at coordinate 7,784 of JAPYWJ010000017.1, read as the reverse complement.
TTTTCCATCGCCAATGCTCGTATCTACTTCAGCGGGCAAGTCAACAAGATGGTCCAATTTGGTGCAAACTTAGACTCTGCAGTCTACGGTGGTGGTGGCACAAGAGGTTCTCACAGTGGAACCAAAGAGTCTAGAGTAAACGATGCCTTCATCAACCTCAAGCTTGCAGATGAATTCCAAGTTATGGCAGGTCTTTACAGGCTTCCCTTCAGCAGAGCAACCCTAACAGACAGCTATACATACATTATTCCTACTGAATACGGCTACAGCACCAGGGGTAACATGTTTGTACCCTTTAGCATAGGTTCCAACATAGCCAACGGATACAGGGATACTGGTCTTACCTTCTGGGGTAATGTTGCGGACGGTATGCTCAAATACCAAATAGGAGTCTTTGATGGAAGATGGGATCATGTAAACCCAAATGGTGTCAAAGACAATCTTGCCTTTGCAGGAAGGATACAGTTCACACCCACCATGCTGGGCTTTAAGGGTGAGAAAGGCTTTACCCTTGCGGACACCTACCTTGGAAAGCAAAATGTTCTGTCTATAGGTCTTGGCTACAACACCCAGAAATGGGACGATGGCAAAGGTAACTCTGCAACCGCAAAGGCTTGGACCGTAGATGCTATGTGGGAGCAAAAGTTTGGAGACATAGTCCCCAACCTGCAACTTGGATACCAAGACAGAAAGGACATGCCTGCGGCAACACTTCCTGGCAAAGTAAAAGACAGAGCTTACTATGTGCAAGGTCAACTGCTCTTTGACCAAGTGGTTGGCTTAGGAAAGCCTGCCCTTGCCATAAGGTATGAAAAGCTTGATGACAGAACACCAGATAACAGAGACACCAATAGGACCGGTGTGTTCTTAAACTACTACATAAAGGGTCAGGATGCAAAGGTCCAGCTTGGTGCCGATGTTGTGAGCCTCAAGAATAAGGCACCCAACGAAAAGAATTACACCGACTGGACATTGGCTCTACAGACCCAGTTCTGAGCTAACTTAAAAACTGAGCGTAGGCCCCGCATACCGCGGGGCTTTTTTTTTATGCTATAATGAAAGGGATGTTCCTTTCTACAATAAAAAGGATAAATAAAAAATCTACCTTCGCACTTTTGACCTTTGTACTATCTTCGTGCGCCCAGATGGTAGTAGAGCCTTACAACATAAGTTCTTCTGGGGTTCAAACCGTACCATCCGCACCTAAAGAGGAAAAAAGAGCACCCGCAGAGGAAAAAAAGAGGGAAGAGGTCATATATGAGCAGGACTACAAAGAGGGTATAAAAAAGAGCCCACAGGCTAAGAAAGGAAACATAAGCATACACTTTGATGACATAAGCCTTTCGGAACTTCTTAACGAAGTATTTTATAAAACATTGGGTATATCTTACTCAGCTCCTGCGGACCTAAATCAGAGAGTTTCTGTGCATTTGGATCACCTAACGAGAGAAGAAGTTATAACTTACATGCAGGACATTCTTTCTCTATACGGTCTTAGCCTGTCTGAGGAAAAGGGTAAACTTTTGGTGCTTCCTTCTGGGAAGTCTCCATTAGGCACCAACTTTTCGGCTATAATTTACTCTCCTGAAAATGTATCCCCTTCTTCTTTAGCTCAGGCTCTCTCTGCTTTTCTTTCACCTGCAGGAAAGGTCATAGCACAACAGAGGTTTTTGGTAATACTGGACTATAAAGAGAAACTTATAAGACTGAAAAGGCTCCTTGAAGAGATTGACAGTCCTTTCTACAAAGACAAGAAAATAGCCTTTATAAAAACAAAAGTTGATGCCAATCAAGTAAGGGACAATGTTAAAAAGATACTAAAGCTTTTAGGTAAGACTGATACAGATTCAGTTATAGACAGTCTTGAGAAGGAAGGTATAGTTGTAGTGGTTTCAAAGGATCCAGTACTCTTCCAGGATATAAAGAGGTGGATAGAGGTTATTGAAGATACAGCCTCAAACACCAAACGAGAAATATACATATACAGACTTAACTTTTTGGATGCACAGAGCACTGCCGAGCTTTTGAATACATTGGGCATATTTGAGGAAGGCATAGGGTTATCTTCTGAAACTCAAAAGGCTACTACGGTAAGCTTAGCATCTGGGGAAACCACTAAACAAAATGTAGAACAGCCTAAAACGGGACAAACTCCTGAAGCAAAAACCCAAAAGAAAGAGGAAACACTACCCACGGTTATAGAGGAGAAGGCAAAGCCCGAAACTAAGGAAGAGAAAAAGGTCATCAAAGTAGGAAACATAGTTGCGGATAAGTCCACAAACACACTCATCATAAAAGCTACACCTATTGAGTTTGAGGTTATAAAGTCTCTTCTGAGAGAGCTTGATGTGGTCCCCAAACAGGTACTTATAGAGATGGTAATAGCTGAGGTTTCCTTAGGGCAAGGTCTCCAGTACGGTGTGGAAGGACTTCTGAAGGGCTTTTTAGATGGTACTAGCTTTACCATAGGCACATCCTTTGGCTTGGCACCGCAGGCACAAACTTTGCAAGGTTTTACCACCATCATATTCAATAAGAACAACGACATAAGGGGTATCCTAAACTTTCTGGCATCCAAAACATCCCTTAAAGTACTTTCTGCTCCTCACATACTGGTGAAGGATAACGAAGAAGCAAAGATAGAGGTAGGTGCAGAAGTTCCCATCCTTACTCAGCAGGTCGTTCCCATCACTGGTGGTACTCTTAATGTGCAAAACATGGTTCAGTACAGAACCACGGGTGTGATACTCCGTGTAAGACCCATTGTAAGTGCGGACAATTCTGTAACGCTGAAGATCACACAAGAAGTGAGCGATGCGGTAAAGAATACCATTCAACCAGAACTGACTTCTCCTCTCATAACCAAAAGGTCCGCCTCAACAACGCTCATACTTAGAAACGATCAAGTGGGATTACTTGGAGGTATTATACAAAACAGGCTACAGAGGCAGAAAAGCGGTGTACCGTTGCTTGCTGACATACCAGGTCTTGGCATACTTTTTAGCAATGAGTCCACTTCTTCTTCCAACACGGAACTAATACTCCTCATCAAGGCACATGTCATTAGTACTCCTGAAGAGGAAAAAAGTGCCAAAGAATCTTTTGAAAGTAAGCTCAAACACCTCAAAGAATTACTAAGAGAAGAATGAAGGTCTTCGCCGGCAATATAAAGAGGTATTTGATTATCCTTGTACCTGCAATTTTACTGTTTGCGGTTGCCTACTACGGTGTTTATAAACCTTATCAGAGGAAAAGGGAAGAGTTAAAAATCCTTTACGAAGAGAATAAGAAGCTCAGAGATGAATACAAGAGGAAAGCTGATGAGTTAAAAAAGCTCATGAAAGAGGAAGAAAAGATAAACAAAGAGCTCACCCAATTGAAAAATAGGCTTTCTGTAGGTGGTGACCAAAAACTCGTCCAGGGGCAGATAAAGACGCTTCTTTCCGAAAAAGCTAAAATTTATGGACTTGTGGAGACTTCTTTTCTAGAAGAAAGTATACAGGATATGAACGGTATAAAAAAAGTGATAGTAAAGGCCAAATACACATCACAAAATGTGGAGAATATACTAAAATTTTTAAGGGACATAGAGGCAAACGGGCTTATAGTGGATGATCTTTCTGTGGGTGTTGACAACCCAAACGCTCCTACTGCATACTATGTAGAGGTGAGGGTTTACAGGTTATGGATACCACAGTGAAGGTCCAAATAAATCACGAGTTTTTGAAGGCAAACGGTATAGCTCCCTTAGAAGAGAACGAAGACTATATAAAGTTCGCATGCCTAAGAGAGGACGCATACCTAAAGGAACTTTTGCAAAGGACTTTAGGTAAAAGAGTAATTCTTCAGGTGGTAGATGAAGAGAGGTTAAACAGTTTGCTTGAGGATCCAACAAGTATAGAGTTGGAGCTTGAAGCACTTTCTGAAGATGTGCTGGACGAGAAAAAGCTTGAGAACATAGCAGAGGAAGCACCCATAGTAAAGTTTGTTAACGATATGATAAGAGATGCTATAGTGCGGTCAGCCACGGACATACACATAGAGCAGTTTGAAAACTATGTAGTGGTGCGTTACAGGATAGATGGCATTCTTTATACTGTAAGAGAGTACCCCAAGTACATAGCACCACCAGTAATATCAAGGATAAAGATACTTTCACGACTCAACATAGCGGAAAAGAGACTGCCTCAAGATGGGAAGTTCTCTTACTCTTTGAACGGTCAAGACTATGACATAAGAGTCTCTACAGTGCCATCAGTTCACGGCGAAGGTGCTGTGCTAAGGATACTTAAGCGCGGAGAGATGAATCTCAGCCTTCATACCTTAGGTTTTAAGGATCAAGATGTTAATACATTACTTTCCTTCATAAAAAAGCCTTATGGTATGATATTGGTCACAGGACCTACGGGTTCTGGAAAAACCACTACCTTGTACGCTTGTATGAAGGAGATAAACACAGGGGAGAAGAAGATAATAACTGTTGAAGACCCTGTGGAGTATAACCTTAAAGGTGTAGTACAAATACAGGTTATGCCCAAGATAGGACTCACCTTTGCAAACGCATTAAGGAACATACTAAGACAGGATCCTGATGTAATTATGATAGGTGAGATAAGGGACCTTGAGACTGCAAGCATAGCGGTTCAGGCATCTTTAACTGGCCATTTAGTTCTTGCTACTTTGCACACCAACGATGCGTCAAGTGCTTTTACGAGGCTCATAGATATGGGTGTGGAGGAATTTCTTCTGGCTTCTGCAGTAATAGGAGTTATATCTCAAAGACTTGTCAGAAAGGTATGTCCCTACTGCGTTTACGAATATAAACCTGCCACCTTTGAAGAGGAAATATTGAAGCTCAACGACCTTGATGTACCTGAAAAGCTTTATAAAGGGAAAGGATGTGAAAAGTGCAATCATACGGGTTATTTAAGTAGAACCGTAATAGGTGAGATGCTCAGGGTTTCTGAAGATATAAGAAGCTTAGTAGTCAAAAAATCTGACGCAGGTAGGATTAGAGAACAGGCGATAAAAGAGGGTATGGTACCTCTTATCAAGGACGGTCTTAAAAAAGCTGTAGAAGGGATAACTACCGTAGAGGAAATACTGAGGGTTTACAGAGATTGAGGGGGCAAAGCCCCCAAAAGCTGATCATTTTCTTCTTGTCATCCTTTTCACCAAGAAGGCTAAAGGTACAAAGAGCCAAGCCAAAATCAAAGATGCGTTACCGTATCCCATACTGCATCCTCCACCTCCTGAACCTACCGAGGGAAGAGATGGGGGTGTAGTAGGAGGGTTAGAAACAGCAACTTGCGCAGTCATGGGAACGCTTACAGCTTGAGCCTGAGTGTCAAATATAAGCACACCACCAAGCGTACCCCTTGCGGAGAGAGGCGGAGAAAATCCCACTGCAACAGAGCACACTTCTCCCGGTCTTAACTTGTAGGCTCTGATGGATGTAGGAGGTGTTGTAGTACTCGGTATACATTGTGCTCCGTTGGATACATAATTATCATTACATGTGCATCCTACCACACTCGTAAAGAAACCACTACCCGCAACAGCTACATTAAATTCCAGCGTAGAAGAAGTTATGTTCCTGACCACTATAACTTTACCTACGCTGGAGAACCTGGGAACCACACCAAAATCTATACTGCTTGAGGACAGGCTAAGGAAGTTCTGGGTAGCGGGACCACCTCTGCCTACAAGCGTCCTTTGTATGGATGTCCCGTTGGGCACCGCAATTATGACATTTCCTGTAAATACACCTGAAGTAAAAGGCTGAAACCTAACCGCCACATTACAACTAACTGTCTGGTTCTCTATGCAGGAAGTAGGACAAGAGCTGGCAGTTAACGAAAAGTAAGTACCAGACACACTCACCAAGGATGCGGGAAGGGTAATGGTTTCCCCTGGTATGCCATTGCCGTTGTCGGGACATGTAAAGGTGATGTTTACAAACCTATCTATGAAACTGCCTAAAGGAACTGTACCAAAATCTATGTCCGCACTGGGATAACTACCACTTCCACGAAGGAATATGCCCACATTTGCGGACCCACCTGGTCCTCCATTAGCATCGTTTATGTTGACTGTTCCAAAGTAATCCTTTACATCATGAGGAGAGAAAGCCAAGCTTAACTCACAGTAATTGTTGACACAGTCATCTGTATTACCCGCAAAGAAGTTTAAGCTTGCACCGTTGCAGTTGGTGGTAACTATGCCATAAGATGGTATATCTCCTACGGGGTTTTCTATCAGGTTAAAAGCTGGGTTCAAAAGGAAAAGGGGATCCCCGCTCGCGTTACATACTCTTACAGTTTTATAGGCGTTGGTGCCCACATTCACATCGCTAAAATCACATATAAACCTTGATGGGTCACATCCAGCCCCAGAGATCTTTATGGCCACACCTCTACCCGTTAGGTTGATAGTGGCTGTTTTCTGCGTGTTGCAAGCTACTGTATCCCCATCATCATCGTAAACTACTGCCAAGGTACCAGAATAGGCGAGTTTCTGATGGGGTTCAAATCTCACAGAGATGGTGCACGAGACACCATAGTTAAGACTGCTTCCACTACAACCATCTGCAACGATCTTGAAGTTCTCAAATCCAGAAGGTACAGAAACACCACATACTCTCAAAGGACCGGCTGTAGGATCACCAATGTTGGTTATCGCAAAGTCCGTAGTTTTTGTGGTATCTATAGTGGTGGGTCCAAAGTCAGCAGGGGAGGAGGGAAAAATTCTTATCACAGGCTGTAAAGCATAGGAAAAGCTAAAAGCGGTAAGAAGGCTTGCTGTGAATACCAAAAACTTTCTCATGTTTTACCCCCTTTTATGGTCTTATACATGTTGTACTGTCCGCTGTACAAGGATCAGCACCACAAGCGTTACCTTGATTGTAATTTGCAAACTGTATGTTAAAGCTTGCTCTCACTATTTTTTCTCTCCCTGTTAACACCTCTCTACCGTGCAGTTCAAGGACAGCATTATATATACAATTATCGAGAGATGAGACACAGTACTGGCTTAGAACACTTGACTTCCAGCTTGCCAAAGCTACAACCAGCCCTTTAATTTCTACTTCGCTATTTGGGGGTACAGTTATAGCTGTAAGTTGGGTAAAGGGTGTGGCAAATATCTGCTTGCACTCGGGTGCTCCTTCGCAGGCATTGTTAGAAACTGCGCTACTCCAGATGACCCTGTAGCTGTCAAAGTAAACGGGTGAAGGATTGGCTGTAACCGGCTGTCCTAACGCATCTTTTATGGTATCGCTCTTGATCTTTATGTTGATGGCATCATCCTGAAAAGCTACGCCACAAACACCCGTTTCCCCCACCCATACCAAAGTATCGCTGTTGACTTTGGCAGGTGTAAGGCTTGTTATACCTACAAGTACAGTATCAAAGCCTCCGTATATACCAGAGCCGCTACCACCTCCGCAAGAGAAGAGAAAAGGTGCTACCAAGGATAAGATAGTGAGCTTTTTCATTCTCCTCCTCCTTCCTTTCATATTTTAGCACAAATAAAACAGTTTGCTAAAGGAAATGTTTTTTATTATAATTTTACTACTTAGCCCAGGTAGCTCAGTAGGCAGAGCACACCCTTGGTAAGGGTGAGGTCGCCGGTTCAAGTCCGGTCCTGGGCTTAAAAAGGAGGTAATACAATGGCGAAGGAGAAGTTTATAAGAGAGAAGGAGCATGTCAATGTGGGAACAATAGGACATGTAGACCACGGTAAATCCACCTTGACATCTGCCATAACCTGTGTGCTTGGTGCTG
>JAPYWJ010000016.1 GCA_028276405.1 Hydrogenobacter sp. | reverse complement strand
AGGCTGTTCTAAAAATCTACCATAGCCCTTAGCGTAGCTATACTGCAAGATACCAGACAGAAATAACAAAAATAAGTAAGTTGCAAGCACCCAGAAGTTCCAAAGAATAGCACAAGCAAGGGATGCCTTCCTCGCCAAGTCCTCCCTCAGCAATTTAAAACTTGAACCAATCTTTTGCTTTATGCTACCAAATATCTTCAGGTAGTCCTTTTTAAAGCCAGTAGCATCTAAAATTATCTCTCTCCCACCCCTAAGACATTATTTTTAGAACAGCCTCTCGAAAGACTTGACAGGGTTCTTATTTTGGACTATACTAATAGATGTCCCGATAATCAAGGGACCTAGAGCTGGAGCGACCCGAGGTTAAGCCTGGGCGTGGTCGGCGTAGGATGGAGAGGTAAAAGCCTCTGTGAAACAGGAAGTTCCACATTCTATAAGGTGGAGTAGTTCACTGAGGAAGCTACTGACTATCCTTATACTACCAATACTTGTCGTATTACTCTCCGTCAGGTTGGCCTTTACGGAGTTTTTCGTTCGTTGGGAGTATTCCAAGAAAGACTTTCCAGAAGATAGATGGGGACTCAGTAATGAGGTAAGACTTCAGATCGCCAAGTTAGGACTCAGAGCGGTCCTTTCGGACAGAGGTATGAAAGAATTCAAAGGGAGCGGTTTTTTCGGAGAAAGAGAGATTAAGCACATGGAAGATGTAAAAAAGCTTCTCTCTTTCCTATTTCCTACTCTTTATCTCCTTGGGATTTGGTGGCTGTTTCTAACCTTATCCTTAGGCAGTAAAAGGGACATAGGGTATGTGCTTATAATATCCGGCACAATAACTGATGTGTTAGTGCTGATAGTTCTCTTAATATCCCTGATAAATTACAACTGGCTCTTTACCACCTTTCATAATTATGTATTTGATCCCTATTCTTGGCGCTTTAAAGATGATGACATGTTATTGCGCGTCTATCCCATGAAGTTTTGGTTTGACGCTACAGTCTTTGTAGGCTCTTTAAGTTTCATCTTGAGCTCTCTGCTACAAGGAGCAGGTTTTTTACTCGTAAAAATCGATAGAGCCAGAGGGCGGGCGCAGGTTTAAGAGCTTTATAATAAAATCCGCTACCTTTTCGGGTGGTTTAAGAGTGTTTGGGTTCTCGTAAGGGTAAGCTAAGGCTCTCATCTCGGTCCTAGTAGCACCCGGATTGAAGGCATACACTCTTATGTCTCTGTGCTTTAGCTCTTCCGCCAGCAAAAGAGAGAAACCTTCTATCCCAAACTTAGAAACCGCATAAGCTCCCCAATAAGGTGCTGGCTTTTTCCCTGCTCCTGAGGAGAGGTTTATTATCACCCCTCCGTCTTTCATAAAAGGTATGGCATACTTGGTTATGTAAAACACACCATTTAGGTTTATCCTTATGACCTCCTCCCATACATCCTCTGGGTAGTTCTCTATGCTTTGCCTCAGTCCAAGAATACCCGCATTGTTTATAAGAACATGAAACTCTTGCATCCTATCCTTACAAAAACTTATAAACTCTTTGACAGAGTATCTGTTACCCACATCACACCCCTTGAACATTAGTCTGTCAGTGCATCCCAGCTCTTCCCATAAGGCTCTTAGGTTTTCTTCACTTCTTGAACATGTGCATACCATGTGTCCATCTTTTACAAATCTCTCTACAAGAGCCTTCCCTATACCTCTACTTCCTCCTGTGACCACCACCTTCATAGCATATAATCAATCTATCATGAAAAAGTTTATATTAGTAGTGATACTTTTGGTAGGTGTGATGGCATTAACAAATCTTATAGCCAGATTACCTGTGGGGGACAGGATAGCGGTTATAAAAGTAGATGGTGTTATAGTAGACCCAGAGCCGATAATAAAGAAAATAGAAAAAGCAAAAGAAGACAGAAGCGTAAAAGCTCTGGTTCTGAGGGTAGACAGTCCCGGTGGATCCGTGGGAGCTTCTCAGGAGATATACAGAGCTTTAGAGCGTTTCAAAGAAAGTAAAAAACCCATTGTGGTATCTATGGGAAATGTTGCAGCATCTGGTGGTTATTACATATCTGTCCCCGCTGATTATATATACGCCAACCCGGGCACAATAACAGGTAGCATAGGTGTGATTATACAGCACATAGACTATAAGGAGCTTCTAAACCGTATAGGTGTTAGCGCTACCGCTATAAAAACGGGTAAGTTCAAAGACACTCTCTCACCCTTTAGAAAACTCACAGAAGAAGAAAAAGCATATTTAGAAAATACCATAGAGGACGCTTACCAACAGTTTATTTCAGCCATATTAAAATACAGGTCAGGAAAGATAAGCGAAGAGAGATTAAAAAGCGTAGCAGACGGTAGAATAATGACTGGTCTTATGGCTCAAAAGCTTGGGCTTGTAGATGGTGTAGGCAACATGGAAGATGCCATAGATATGGCTAAAAAGCTTGCGCATGTAAAAAAGGCTAAGGTCTTTTACATGGAAGATAAGAAGGGCTTTTTCAGAAGATTTCTGGGAATGAACTTATCTGACTTGGACTCTTATCAATACAAGACCATGATTTACTACCTTATGAAGTAGTATAATTAAACCGTAAGGTGCGTAGCTCAGAGGGAGAGCGCTGGCCCGACACGCCAGAGGTCGGGGGTTCGAGTCCCCCCGCACCTACCATGTTATAATGTTTTTACATGAAAGAGTTTTGGTATTGGGCAGAGAATTACGATAAGAAACTCATAACTACCGCTATAGAATCTGGAGCTGTTGCCATAGTCCTCAGTGACCCATCCAAAAAGGATGAGGTGAAAAAGCTCGGAAGAGTAAGCATCATATCCCAAGAAGGAGACATAAAGCTGGGAAAGGATGTGGTCCATGTGCTCATAAAGGGTAAGGAGGATGAGGAAAAGGCTGCCAAGTATCCCCCCCAGGTAAAGGTCATAGTGGAAACCACAGACTGGACCATCATACCCCTTGAGAACATCATAGCTCAGAGGGAAGAAATCTACGCAGTTGTCAAAAATGAAGAAGAGGCAAAGATCGCCCTTAGGATCTTAGAAAAGGGTGTTAAAGGTATTGTGCTGAAAAGTCCAGATATTAACACCATAAAACGCGTAGGAAAAGCTCTTGAAGAAGAGGAAGAGAAACTAAACCTATGCTTAGTAAGAATCACGCGCATACTGCCCTTGGGACTTGGAGATCGGGTTTGCGTGGATACTACTTCTATACTAAGCAGGGGTGAGGGTATGTTGGTAGGAAACTCTTCCGCAGGCATGTTTTTGGTGCATGCGGAAACGGAAGAGAACCCATATGTGGCTTCCAGACCCTTTAGGGTTAACGCAGGTGCGGTGCACATGTACATAAGGGTTCCCGGCAATAAGACCAAATACCTTTGTGAGCTTTCCACAGGAGATCCAGTAATGGTTTATGACTACAAGGGAAGAGGGAGGCTTGCTTATGTGGGAAGAGCAAAGGTAGAAAGGCGCCCCATGATCCTCGTAGAGGGAAAGACTGAAAACAAAAAAGTGAGTGCTGTGCTTCAGAACGCAGAAACCATAAGACTGACAAGACCTGACGGCACACCCATATCTGTAGTGGAACTAAAAGAAGGTGATGAGGTGCTTGGTTATACAGAAGAAGCAGGAAGACACTTTGGCATGAAAGTAGAGGAGACCATTACAGAAAAGTAAAAATGGACATACTAAACTTACTAAGAGATGTCAAAGGCATCACGGATAACTCAAAAGAAGTGCAGGAAGGCTACATCTTTGTAGCCATAAAGGGATATAATACGGACGGACACAACTTTGTAGAAGAAGCCCTGAAAAAAGGTGCCAAGTGGGTAATTGTAGAAAAAGACTTGAACATCTCAGACAGCAGAATAGTAAGGGTAGAAGACACAAGGTCTATTTTGGGACAGCTGGCCCATGCTTTTTACGACGAGCCTTCTAAAAAGCTAAAAGTGATAGGTATAACTGGCACCAACGGAAAGACCACCACAACTCACATAATAGAATCTGTGCTAAACAAAGGCGGTATAAAGACAGGACTTATAGGCACCATATATTACAGGTTTATGGACAAAGTTTATCGGTATGAAAGTAGGACAACGCCCAACCCTGTTTTATGGCACAGCACTCTCAGAAGAATGTGGGAAGAGGGAGCGCAGGCGGTATCTGCAGAAGTCTCTTCTCACGCTCTTGACCAAAAACGCGTATGGCCTACATGCTTTGAAATTGTAGGCTTTACTAACCTATCTCATGATCACCTTGACTACCACAAAAGCATGGAAGAGTACTTTAAGGCAAAGCTAAGACTGTTCAAAGAGTACAAATACCAACATGCCATTGTAAATACAGATGATCCTTATGGGAAAAGGATAAATGAGGAGTTAAAAGGAAAGGTCACAACTTACGGAAGAGAGGGGGATTTTAAAATACTTGAATTCAGCACAAGTTTTGATGGTTCAAGGTTGAAAGTCCAATACCAAGGCAAGGTGTACAACTTTTATTCAAACCTCGTTGGGGAATTTCAAGCTTACAACCTGTCTGCGGGAATACTTTGCGGTTTTCTTTTTGGCATAGATCCCCAGGCTATTCAGGAAGGTATAAAGAAAGTTTATGTGCCAGGAAGGTTTGAAACTTACAGGGGAGACGGTTTTCTGGTCATAGTGGACTATGCACACACACCAGATGCTCTTGAAAATGTGCTTAAAAGTGTAAGAAAACTTTGCAAAGGAAAGGTAATAGCTGTATTTGGTGCAGGTGGCAACAGAGACAGAACCAAGAGGCCCATAATGGGGAAGGTTGCCCAAAAGTGGTCAGACCTTACGGTGATCACATCAGACAACCCAAGAGACGAAGACCCGAGAGAGATCATAAGGGATATATTGGAAGGTATAGATGACCCATCAAAAGTTCTAATAGAAGAAGACAGAAGAAAAGCCATAGAGCTTGCTATAAACAAAGCAGAGGAAGGGGATATAGTCCTTATTGCAGGTAAAGGACACGAAGATTATCAGGAAATAAAAGGAGTAAAGTACCCTTTTAAGGACTCACAGATAGTAAAGGAGGCTTTAAGTGTGCGACTTTGAGAACCTACACTACCATCTAAAAGATGAACTTTTGAGAATATACAAAGAGGCAGAGGTGCCCCAACCTAAGGTAAAGATAGAAAACCTTAAAAGCGCAAGAATATGCGGACTTTCTAATCTTGCAAAACTCATCTTGTATCTTGAGAGGGAAGGGTATCTTACCGTACTCAACAAGGAGGAGAGCTTTAAAAACTGGGAGATACAGATAGAGGCGGGAATACTTGATCTTATGTTCGGTTATGGATAGCTTGCCAAAGGCGTTCCTTCACATATCTTTATTAAATAAGTGAGGTGTGAAAGATGTTTGAGAAATTTACAGAAAAAGCAAGGCAAGTAATACTACAGGCAAGGGAAGAGGCCCTAGAGCTTGGACATACATACCTTGGAAGCGAACACATCTTATTAGCCCTTATAAAAGATGAGGACCTCCCCACCATCATACTTTCCAAGTTTGGGCTCACTGCAGACAAGGTTAGGAAAGCCATCATAGGTCAGATCACGAGGGGTAGTCATTCGGGTGAGATACTCTTTGCTCCTGACGCAAAGAGGGTGCTTGAATTTGCGGTAGAAGAGGCTCGGATATTGCATCATCAGTTTGTAGGTCCAGAGCACCTTCTTATAGGTGTGGTAAGGGAAAAGACCGGTCTTGGTGGCAGGATACTCAGAGGATTTGGGCTTGACGAATACTCCGTCAGGCGCGAGGTACTCCAGATTTTGGGAGAGCTACCTCCTCAGGAAAGTGTCAAGTACGCACCTACTCCTAACCTTGATAGGTTCTCAAGGGACCTTACTCAGATGGCAAGAGAAGGCAAACTTGACCCGGTGGTAGGAAGAGAAAAGGAGATAGAGAGGGTTATACAGATACTTGTAAGAAGAAGAAAGAACAACCCCGTTCTTTTAGGAGATCCGGGCGTAGGAAAGACCGCTATAGTGGAGGGCTTGGCTCAGAGAATAGCCAATAAAGAAGTGCCAGAACCTCTTCAAAATAAAAGAGTTGTAGCTCTTGACCTTGCAGCTCTTGTAGCAGGAACTAAGTACAGAGGTCAGTTTGAGGAAAGGCTCAAAAACATACTCAAAGAGCTTGAAAAAGCACCTAATGTCATACTCTTCATAGACGAAATACACACTCTGGTGGGTGCAGGTTCTGCGGAAGGCTCCATAGATGCAAGCAACATGCTAAAACCCGCTTTGGCAAGAGGAGAAATACAGGTTATAGGTGCAACCACCCTTGACGAGTACAGAAAGTATATAGAAAAGGACGGTGCTTTAGAAAGAAGGTTCCAACCCGTTTTGGTGGACCAGCCGAGCGAAGAAGATGCTGTACGCATACTATACGGTCTTAAGCAGAAGTTTGAAGAGTTTCACAATGTAGAATACACAGCGTCTGCCATAGAGAAGGCAGTCCAGCTTTCTGTAAGGTACATAACAGAGAGAAACCTACCTGACAAAGCTATAGATGTCATAGATGAGGCAGGCTCTCTGGTAAAGCTCAGGGCTATGAACTTACCACCTGACCTTAAGACACTTGAGGAGAAGATAAAACAGATAGAGATAGAGAAAGAGAACGCGGCCAACGAACAAGATTACGAAAAGGCAGCAAGGCTCAGAGATGAGGAACTAAGGCTCAGGGCAAAGCTTGAAAATCTTAAAACTAAGTGGAAACAGGAGATGGCCAAAAACAGACCGCAGGTAACAGAGGAAGATGTGGCAGAGGTAGTATCCAGATGGACAGGTATACCTGTAAAGCGCGTCCATGAAAGCGATATGGAAAAACTTTTGCATGTAGAGGAGGAGCTAAAGAAAAGAGTTGTAGGTCAGGACGATGCCATAAAATCCATTGCGAGGGCTATAAGGAGGTCAAGGGTAGGTCTTAAAGGTAGACACAGACCCATAGGAGTCTTTCTCTTCTTGGGTCCTACAGGTGTAGGTAAGACAGAAACCGCAAAAGCCTTGGCTGAGTATCTGTTTGGCACAGAAGACGCTCTGATAAGGTTTGACATGTCTGAATACATGGAAAAGCATACGGTTTCAAGACTTATAGGTGCACCTCCGGGGTATGTGGGATACGAAGAGGGAGGACAGTTAACTGAAAGAGTGCGTAGAAGACCTTACTCTGTGCTTCTCTTTGATGAGATAGAAAAGGCTCATCACGATGTATTTAACATATTCTTGCAGATATTTGACGACGGCAGGCTTACAGATGCCATGGGAAGAACCGTTGATTTTTCTAACACCATAATCATAATGACTTCCAACCTGGGTGCAAGGCTTATAACCCATGGAGGTAAGATGGGTTTTGAACAGAAGTTTGGTGTCATAGACTTTGAGCAGATGAAGAAAAATGTTATGGATCAAGTAAAAAAGACCTTCAACCCAGAATTTCTCAACAGGCTTGATGAAATAATAGTGTACAGAGCATTAGAGAGGGAAGATGTGGCTAAAATAGTAGAGCTACAGCTCAAAGAGATCAACAGGAATCTCCAAGATTGGGGTATCAATGTAAAACTACACAAGAGCTTTGTAGACTGGCTTATAGATAGAGAATACAAACCAGAATATGGAGCAAGGAGTCTCAAACGTGCTTTGCAACATCATGTAGAAGACCTTCTCGCAGAAGAGCTTTTAAAGGGAAGTCTAAAAGATGTAGATACAGTGGAGATTAGGATAAAAGATGACAAACCCCACCTAAAGCCCATAAAGAAGAAGGAGAAGTTGGAAGCCCTGTTTGGTGAGAAGGTGGAGTGAAGATACTCATAACTGGTGGTGCGGGATATATAGGCTCTCATGTGGCAAAACTTTTAGGTGAGCTAGGATACACCCTGTTAACTTATGACAATCTCTCTACGGGAAATCCAAAGGCGGTGCTTTACGGCGATCTCGTTGTTGCGGATTTGACGGATGAAAGGAAACTCAAAGAGGTCATAAAAGATTTCAAGCCCCATGTGGTTATGCACTTTGCAGCAAAAATATCTGTCCCAGAAAGTGTGGAGGACCCGCTTAGATACTATAAAGAAAACTTCTGTGGAACCCTCAATTTGCTGTCTGCCATGGTGGAAGCTGGTGTTAAGTATTTAGTTTTCTCTTCTACCGCGGCGGTTTACGGAATACCCAAGAGTGTACCCGTCAAAGAAGAAGATACCCCTCTTCCCATAAATCCTTACGGTTGGAGCAAGCTCGTGTCAGAGAGGGCTATAAAAGATTTAGCTTCTTCTGGTTATAACCTCAAATTTGTTATACTAAGGTACTTTAATGTTGCTGGAGCGGACCCAGAAGGAAAGTTAGGTTATATGGGAAAGGATGCCACTCACCTAATAGATAGAGCTTTAAAGACTGCTAAAGGAGAGCTACCTTATCTTGAAGTTTACGGTACAGATTACCCTACACCCGATGGAACATGCATAAGGGACTACATACATGTTATAGATTTAGCAAGAGCGCATGTTGATGCTATGCATTACTTACTTGAAGGTGGGGAAAGTGATGTTTTTAACGTGGGCTACGGACATGGATATTCGGTTCTTGAAGTAATAAACAAAGTCAAGCAGATCACTGGAGTGGACTTTCCTGTAATATACGCAGAAAGAAGGAAAGGAGACCCACCAAAGCTGGTTGCGGACAGTACAAAGATCAAAAAAAAGCTAAACTGGAAGCCCATCTACCACGACATAAGCTTTATCATAAATACCGCATGGAAGTGGGAAATGAACTATATTTATTAGACAATGGAACAGGAAATTTACGAAAGGCTAAAAGAGATAAGAGACCCGGAGATACCCATTGACATAGTAAACTTGGGTTTGGTTTACGGAGTTGTGGTAAAAGACAGCGTCGCATACATAGATATGACCCTAACAGTACAAGGGTGTCCTGCAAAGTCATACTTTGCTCAACACATAAGAGACTATATACTTAAGAATTTTCCTCATCTGAAAGATGTAATAGTAAACTTTGTCTTTGAACCTCCATGGAACAAGGATAAAATATCTGAAGAAGGTAAACAAAAGCTCAGGAGTATGGGATGGAGTATTTGAAGGATAAGTTTCGTGCTTTAGCAGAAGCCATAGAGAGAGAATCTGTGCTTATCCATCGCGCAGCGCTCATAGATGGCTATAGAGATCTGCACAAACTTTCCAAGCTAGGTATAGAAAAGGTCATAAAAAGGGCTACAAGTTATGGAGGGAAAAAAGGTGCAAAGATATTAAAAGAAAGGTATGGTGTTTACACAGACAGACTTGACGAAGCTCTTGAGATACTTACCGTAATAGCGGAATCTTCAAGACTTCTGGATATATTTGAGTATGACATGGATCTCATGGAGATAAGGGTGGATGGTTCTATACTTGTTGAAGCAGTGGGAAAGAGTAAGAACCCTGTCTGCGAACCTATGGCTGGTTTTTTTGAGGGCTTTTTGAGTACGCTCCTTGATAAAAAGCTTGAAGTAAAAGAGATAAAGTGCAAGGCACAAGGATACGAAAGGTGCATTTTTAAGATAACGCAAAAGTGATGGGGACCTTTACTGTAAGAACCACCAAAAAGACAAGCTTTGTAAACATAACCGCAAATGTGAAAGAAGAAGTAAAAAAGTCAGGTATAAAGTCGGGTATCTGCTTAGTGTATGTGCCACACACTACCGCAGCGGTTTTTATCAATGAGGGTGCAGACCCTGATGTGATCAGAGACATAGCTAACAGTATAGAAAAGCTTATACCTTGGGAAGACAGTTCCTACACTCATGCAGAGGGTAATTCCGCAGCACACATAAGGAGTGCTCTCATAGGAAACTCAAGGGTTATACCCGTTGAAGAAGGTCAGTTGCTTCTTGGAAGGTGGGAGTCCATATTCTTAGCTGAGTTTGATGGTCCCAGAGAGAGGAAGGTGGTGGTAAAAATCGTAGGGGAGTTATAGAGTGCGTGTGCTTATAACAGGAGCAGCTGGGTTTATAGGTTCTCATCTGTGCGATAGATTTCTTCAAGAGGGCTTTGAAGTTATAGGTATGGATAACTTCCTTACGGGTTCACCGGATAACATAGCGCATCTTTTCGGTCATCCCAGGTTTAAGTTTTTACACTACAATGTGGTAAACTACATATACCTTGAAGGCTCTGTAGATATGGTGCTTCACTTTGCATGTCCTGCCTCACCTGCAGACTACATGTCCAACCCCATCCACACTATGAAAGTGGACTCTTTGGGTACCTTGAATACGCTAGGCTTTGCCAAGTTAAAAAAGGCAAGGTATGTGTTTGCTTCCACTTCTGAGGTTTACGGTGACCCCTCTGTTCACCCGCAACCCGAAACTTATTGGGGACATGTAAACCCAATAGGACCGCGAAGCGTTTATGATGAAGCTAAGAGGTTCTCAGAAGCTATGTGTATGGCTTACCACAGAGAACACGGTATTGATGTTAGAATACTTAGGATATTTAACACATACGGTCCTCGTATGAGAACCAACGACGGTAGAGTTATACCCAACTTCATAACGCAAGCGCTCAGGAGAGAACCTATTACTGTATACGGAAGCGGTGAGCAGACCAGAAGTTTTTGCTACATAGACGATTTAGTAGAAGGTATTTTCAGGGCATCTGTGAAAGATGGTCTATCAGGAGAAGTTATAAACCTAGGACACCCTCAGGAAGTTAAGGTTATAGATATAGCTAAGCTTATAATAGAATTGACAAATACCTCTTCCAAGATAGTGTTTCATCCGTCATTACCAGACGATCCCAAAAGGAGATGTCCAGATATAAGCAAAGCCAGAAAGCTTCTTTTGTGGGAGCCCAAAAAGCCTCTCAGAGAGGGACTTTTAGAAACCATAAGCTGGTTCACGGAGAAATTAAAAACCGCATAAAGACAGGAACGGTAATAAAGCTAAGGAGTACTCCAAGTCCTATACTTGCAAAGGCAAGCTCGTAGTTTAGCCCGTACCTCAAAGATAGAATGCCAGCCATCATCATACTTGGCATCCCAGATTCCAGAAGGGACACTTTAAAAGCTATACCTTGAACCTTTAAGAGGTGTCCCGCTTGATAGGTTATCAATACAGATACAACCATTTTTACCAGTAATGCAAAAAGACTAACTGGCAAGTGTTTTTTTATACCCGAATAGCTCAAGGACAAGCCAAGCGCAAAGAGAACTAAAGGTGATAAAGAGCCAGCAACAGTATCCAAAACCTTCATCACCTCGGGACTAAGGTCGTAGCCTTTTAGCAGAAAGCCAAGGACCAAACCCAAAAAGGGTGGAAAGGTGAAAAGCTCTTTTATGTTGACCCTTCCTATGGACACAAAAAAGCCTAATGTAGAAACTAACACAAAGGACCCTAGGCTGTCGTATATGACCGCATAAGAAAGACCTTTCTCCCCAAAAAAGGAAAGCACATAAGGATACCCTAAGAAAGCTGTGTTGCCAAATGAGGAGATCAGTGTAAAAGTTCTGATGTCTTTCCCCTTGAGCCCAATAGCCTTCCCCATAAGGAAAGATGCAAGCATACAGGAGAGTATGGAAATCCAAGCAAGAACTACAACAGATATTACATCCCTGTTTATCTCAAGGCTGTATGTAGACCTAAAGCTCACCGCGGGAAGTGTTATGTACATAACATAATCAATAAGTGCCTTGGCAGATTCTTGTTTGAATACGCCAGCTTTCTTGAGTATGTAAGCTAAAGCAACTAGAAATAAAACTTCAAGCATATATGAGCTTTTCTATCTGCCTTCTTACCAGAGAGTAAGAACCTAGGTGTCTTCTCAGGAAGTTTTCAAGGCTCTTTATAGGAAGGAGGTTTTGGGGAGCTCTTCTGTCTTGGAAAGCACTGCTTACAAGCATGGGAAGTATTCCTGCTGTCATGTCTGCTATGCGTTTGGCTGCTTCCAGACCTACTTTTTCAAAGACCTCAAGCCTTGCAAGGGAACCTATGCCTTCCCCATCTGTTAGTTTTACATACCAAGTGTACTTTTCCGCTCTTTCTTTCTCTTCCTGCGTGCGCTGATAGTGTAACTTTATTATAGGTGTTCTTTGACCACGCTTTAGATGGTTAAGCAAGTGTGCGTCCTCCTTCCTTATAAAGAGCTTTTTTATAGTTTTGATGTAACCTACACACGGTGTGCCTCTAAGTTTACCGCTAAGAGTACCATCGCATATTAGAAGATAGGATTTTCCACCTTTAGCTAATTTTCTTGCCACGTTTACCTCAAGTTCCTCCTTCATGATCCTGTTTATTTCTTTAGAAATGTCATCTTCTGTAAAATGCACCTCAAAACCTAAACCCAAAGGAGGCATGTCTTTTAACGCACCTTTAAGTACCATATAGCGCCTTACTGTAGGGTTATTCATAGATTCCCTTACCCTGTTTATCCTACCTAACTTTACCATTACAGCACCCGCTCCAAGAGAGACAAAAGCACCCTCATAACTCACTCCACTTTCATCCATAAGATACAAAGCGTACTCTGTCCTTCTAACACCATCCACAAAGGCTATAGTGATGTCTTCCTCTGGCAAAGTACCTGAGTAAGGTATGGGTTCCTCTTCCATACTGACAAACTGCTCTGACTCTTCGTACTCTAACAGATCCACATCAGGGATTTCCCAAGGTTTTAGAGCTATCTTATACTTTCCCAGCATGCTACAAACCTAAAATCACCGGTTTACCACCTGAGGTTTTTAGTGGTGTTTTGTGTCTTAGAAGGTTAAGAGAGAAGGCTAAGTTATCATACATGTCTATGGAGTAGTTATCCCAAAAGACGCAGGTACCCGCAAGACAGAAGTATCCACCACTGGAGGGTGCTATCTGCTCTGCTATAAGGAGTGTGTAGTTTTCTTGGTTGGACTTTGCGGTATCTTCTCCACGGGCTACCACTTTTATGTCAGGCATGAGGGGTCTGATGGAAGCGGTGCAAGGAAGGACTATCTTTTGAACCACCACCTCGTTTTTTTCATTCTTTGTGTACCTTCTTAGCTTGGATGTGACCACAAAGTATTTATCTCCTTGGTGATTGTTTACCTCGTCAATAACCTCGTCAGAGTTTAGCTCCATGCCAAAACGCCTTGCAAGGGTATTGCATGTATCCGCTATACGGTCTTCGTTCTTGTAGTATCCTAAAAGGATAACCTTCTTACCTTCTTCCCAGACGAGTTTTTCCATATCCTGGGCTTCTTCTCCCGTGAAGGGTATCTCCGGATAGTTAAACACAATAGTATCGTATTCTTTGAGCTTTTCCCAGCGATCAACCTCTTCTATGAGAATACCTACCTTTTGCGCTTCTTTGCTCAGCTTAGAAAAGTAGTAATAGTCGGTAATGGTAAACTCCTGATGCGTTATACTCCAAGCCACTCTTGTCATAACTCTAAATTATAACGGTAATGCATCATGGGTGTGTAAGATTTATAATTATTGCTGAATGGTTTTATTTGTATTGCTTGTGCTTGTGAGTTTTGCCCACGCCTTTTATGAGTGTTTCTTTTTTGCAGGTAAAAGGTATTCAGTGGACCCTTATCTTCTTGCTTCCATAGCAAAGGTGGAAAGCGCTTTTAACCCAAAAGCCATAAACAGGAATCAGAATGGAAGTGTTGATTATGGCATCATGCAGATAAACTCCTACTGGATACTACACTACAAGATACCGTTAGAGTGGATACAAGAACCTTGCTACAACATACACTTTGGAGCCATGGTTTTGAGAAACTGCATGGACATTTATCAAAACAATTTGCAACTTGCTATAGATTGCTATAACAGAGGTACAAAGGCTAACGGCAACAGTGCTTATGTGCTTAAAGTATATAACAGTTATAAGAAGATAATAAGATTGGTCAAATAAGACATGTTTGTACAGAGTCTGCCCTTAGAGGTCATACAGAAGATATCAGCAGGGGAGGTCATAGAAAGCCCAGTAGACTGTGTAAAGGAACTAGTGGAGAACTCTCTTGATGCAAAAAGCTCAAGGGTAGATGTAGAAATCATTAAAGGCGGAAAGAGGTACATAAGTGTCAGGGACAATGGCACAGGTATACACAGAGATGACATGGAAAAGGTTATACAAAGGTGGTCTACCAGTAAGATAAAGGATGTAAGCGACCTTCTTAGTATAACTTCTTTTGGCTTTAGAGGAGAAGCCCTGTATGCTGTAGCGATGGTAAGTAGATTGGTTATTAGATCTCGGTTTTTTCAGGATCAGCTGGGTATAAAAATGCGGGTAGAAGATGGTAAAGTTTTGGAAAAGCAAGAAACAGGCATGCAGATAGGCACTTGCGTGGAAGTTTACGACCTTTTTTACAACCTTCCCGTTCGGCTAAGGTTCTTAAAAAAGGAGGATACAGAAAGAAATAGAATAATCAAACTTATGAAGGAGTATGCTTTGTCCAAGTGGGATGTACACTTTACTCTGACCTCTAACGGAAGGAAAGTCTTTGACCTTTATCCCTGTCAAGATGTAAAGGAGAGAGTAGAGCTCCTCTTTGGACAAAAGTTTGAAGAGAGAAAAAACTCAAAAGATGGTGTATCTGTAAGCCTTTACACTTCGCTGGAAAATACAAGAGGGGAAATATACCTCTTTGTTAACTCAAGACCTGTGCAGAACAGAAACCTTTTGGAGTACATAAGAAAGACAGTGGGGTATAAAAAGGTCTGTGTGTGCTACATAGACCTACCTACTTACATGGTAGATGTAAATGTGCATCCCAAAAAAAGAGAGGTAAGAATATACAAGGAGCGTTTGGTAAAAGAACTCATAAGAGAGCTTTTCAAAAAAACTCCATCTTACTTTAACTTCGTGTTAGCCCAGGAGAAGGCATCTTACACGCCCAGTGTTGAGATCATAGGCATCATAGACAAAACGCTCATCCTTGCAAAGATAGGAGATTACCTTTACTTCTTCGATCAGCACCTTCTTTCTGAAAGACTCCTCTACGAAGCAAGCGGTGATCTGATGGCTTCGTGCAAAGGTGCACTGAAAGCAGGAGATGACATGTCAAAGGATGCTGCTTTGGAGCTTGTGCGTGCGTGGCTGAACTTTGAAAACAAAGAGGTATGTCCTCACGGCAGACCCATATATTACAGGCTTTATATAGGAGATATATACAAAAACCTTGACAGGAGAAAGTGATGCTTGCAAAAAGGATCATACCATGCCTTGATGTGGACAAAGGCAGAGTAGTAAAAGGTATAAAGTTCAAAAACTTGGTGGATGCAGGAGATCCTGTTGAAACTGCCTTAGCTTACGAAGAGCAAGGAGCAGACGAACTTGTATTCCTTGACATAACAGCATCTTACGAAGACAGAAGCATCATGCTGGATGTGGTAAAAGCTGTTGCGGAGAATGTTTTTATGCCCTTTACTGTAGGAGGTGGCATAAGAAATTTAGAGGATATAAGAAAGCTGTTGCTATCTGGAGCGGACAAAATTTCCATAAACACATCCGCAGTAAAAAACCCTGATCTTATAAAGGAATCTGCCAAACTGTTTGGTTCTCAGTGTATAGTGGTAGCCATAGACGCTAAAAGAAAAGAAAAGGGATGGGAAGTCTACATAAATGGTGGTAGAACTCCCACGGGGCTTGATGTAATAGAGTGGGCTAAAAAAGTGGCTGAGCTTGGAGCAGGTGAAATACTGCTTACTTCCATAGATAAAGACGGCACAAAAAGCGGTTATGATATAGAGCTAACCAAGATGGTATCGGGAAGCGTTCACATACCTGTTATAGCTTCGGGAGGTGCGGGTAGTGTGGAACACTTTTACCAAGTTTTTACAGAAGGAAAAGCAGACGCAGCCCTTGCTGCCTCTCTGTTCCACTTTAAGGAAGTAAGCATTCCCCAGCTAAAAGAATACCTTTTTAGTAGAGGTGTTCCTGTAAGGCTAGTTGGTCATAGATAAGCACAAAGCATTATATAATTATTCCATGCAAGAGGAAAAAAGTAAGCTCGTTATAGAAATTATACGCAGATTAGAAAGAGTTTATCCCAATAAACTGGAGCTTAACTTTAATAGTCCTTTTGAACTTCTTATAGCGGTGATCCTTTCTGCTCAAACAACGGATGCAAAAGTAAATGAAATAACCCGCACTCTTTTCCAAAAATACTCATCACCTAAAGATTTTTTAAGAGCGCCCCTTGAGGAGTTAGAAAGGGACATAGGTTCCATCAACTACTATAAAAACAAGGCAAAGTTCATAAAAGGAGCATGTCAGATGCTTGTTGAAAAGTACTCAGGCGAACTGCCTAAGAGCATTGAGGAACTTACAGAGCTTCCGGGTATTGGTAGAAAGAGTGCAAACATGATACTTTATAACGCCTTTGGCATCAACGAAGGCATAGCGGTGGATACGCATGTAGCAAGGGTCAGCAAAAGGCTTGGACTGACAGAGCAAGAAAAACCCGAAAAGATAGAGGAGGACCTAATGAAGATAACACCAAAAGAAGAGTGGGGAAAGCTTTCTAACCTGTTTATACTTCACGGAAGATATGTATGCACAGCAAAAAATCCCAAACATAAAGAATGTGTGCTTTACGACCTTTGCCCATCAAGAGACCTGTGAGGCTGAAAAAAAGTTACGGACAACACATTCTTGTATCCTCTGGGGTTATAAAAGCTTTGGTAAAGCATGCACAGATAGAGCCAGAGGATGTGGTAGTGGAGATAGGTCCGGGAACTGGAAATCTCACAAAGGAACTTCTCAAAACACCCCTCAAAAAGCTCTACCTGTTAGAGATAGACCCCCAGATGATAGATGAGCTAAGAAACATAAAGGACAGTAGGGTAATTATCCTTCAAGGAGACGCCACTAAGTTTGATTTCTGCTCTTTGGGTGATGCATTAAAGCTAATGGGAAACCTGCCTTACAATGTGGGAAGTCTTATAGTGGAAAACACAGTCTTTCATAAAGAATGTGTTCCTTTTGCCCTTTACATGCTCCAAAAAGAAGTAGCAGAGAAACTACTAAAAGGCCCCTCTTGGCTATCCACCTTTTTGAGAACCTTTTACCATGCCCAGTATGTTATGAGCGTGCCAGCAAGGTTCTTTATACCTCCTCCCAATGTCCAATCGGGTGTGCTTAAACTGACAAGAAAGGAAGAATTTTCAAGTATACAGGACTTGAAAGATTACAAGAACTTCCTTGTTAAGCTCTACTCCATGAGAAGGAAAGCCATGAAGAGCAAAGTAAAAGAGGAACTTTTAAGAAAGATGGGGATCGATCCCCTCACTAGGATTGAACAGCTTTCCATATCCCAGATTTTACTGTTGTATAATCTATCCAAAACTCAAGAGGTGGAAGAAAGATGATGGATGTGTTCTTCATCGAAAGAGACCCTTATGCACCTATAAGGCACTGCTATCCCGTTTCCAAAATACTCTACGAAGGTAAGAGCGAGTATCAAGAGATAATGGTCATTGAATCCCCTCACTTTGGAAGGGTGCTCGTTCTTGACGGTGTAGCCCAATGTGATGAAAGGTTTGAGTTTATCTACCACGAGTTTATCTCTCATGTTCCCCTCTTTGCCCATCCAAAACCGGAAGATATCCTCATAATAGGCGGTGGAGATGGCGGAGCTCTCAGAGAGGTGCTAAAACACAGAGAGGTCAAGAGAGCCGTTCTTGTGGACATAGACAGACAGGTGATAGAAGTATCTAAAAAGTTTTTCCCCACCATGGCGGTAGCCTTTGAAGACCCAAGAGTGATAGTGCTTAACGAAGATGGCTACAAGTATGTGCAAGATTATGAGCAGGAGTTTGATGTGATAATAGTGGACTCTACAGATCCTGTGGGTTTTGCCCATGTGCTTACAACGGAAGAGTTTTTTAAGTATGTTTTTAAAGCTTTGAAAGAGGACGGTATATATGTGGGACAGACAGAATCCGTACACTATCATGCGGATATAGTAAGAAGGGTCCAAAAGTCTCTGAGAAAGGTGTTTCCCATAGTGGACCTTTACACAGCGGTAATACCCGGATATGCAGGATATTGGTGGACTTTCTCCATAGCTTCAAAGAAGCATCCTGTAAGAGAACCATCAAGGGATGTGAATATACAGACCAAGCTCTACAGTGCTGATATGCACAGACACGCCTTTCTTCCAGAGAGCTTCTATCAGAAAATACTTTCCGGTGAATACTGAGCCATGAAGTTTTACATCACCACACCCATATACTATGTGAACGATGTGCCCCACATAGGACACGCTTACACAACCATCGCAGCGGATACAGTGGCAAGGTATCACAGACTAAGAAACTACGATGTTTTCTTTCTGACGGGTACAGACGAGCACGGACTCAAGATCCAAAAGTCAGCGCAAGAGAGAGGCATCTCACCAAAAGAGCTTGCAGACAAAAATGCGGAGAATTTCCAAAAGCTATGGGAATTAATGAACATAAGCTACGATAAGTTCATAAGGACTACAGATCAAGAACACATAAGATTCGTTCAAGAGGTGTTTGTAAAAAGCTACGAGAAAGGAGACATATACAAAGGAGAGTACGAAGGTTGGTACTGTGTGGGATGCGAAGAGTTCAAATCAGAGAGTGAGCTTTTAGAAGGCAATATTTGCCCCATACACATGCGAGCCTGTGAATACATAAAGGAACCCTCCTACTTTTTTAGGCTCTCAAAATACGAGAAAGACCTTTTAGCCCTTTACGAATGGAAAGAGGATTTTATAATGCCTCATTATAGGAAAAACGAGGTTGTAAGCTTTGTAAAACAAGGACTCAAAGACCTATCCGTAACCAGACCTTCCTCAAGGGTAAAGTGGGGTATAGAAGTTCCCTTTGACAGAGAGCAGACTATATATGTTTGGTTTGATGCTCTTTTTAATTACATATCCGCAATTCAAGATAAAATTTACTATTGGCCTGCAGACCTACACCTTGTAGGTAAGGACATCCTGAGGTTTCATGCGGTTTATTGGCCTGCCTTTCTTATGTCAGTAGGTTATGCACTTCCTGAGCGCATTTTTGCTCACGGCTGGTGGAAAGTGGAAGGTAAAAAAATGTCCAAATCCTTGGGAAATGTTATAGACCCTTATGAGATGGTCAGGGATTACGGTCTTGACGAGGTAAGATACTTCCTCCTTAGAGATGTACCCTTTGGTCAGGACGGAGACATAACTCAAGAAGGACTAAGAAACAGATTAACGGGAGAACTCTCCAATGAGATAGGCAACCTTTTGAGCAGAGTAAGCTCTATGGTAATAAGATACACCAAGGGACCACTATCCGGCAGAAAAGATACCGCTTACCAGAACTTCTGTCAGGAAGTCATAAATAGCTACGAACAAAACATGAAGAATGTAGACTTTTATAACTCCCTTGAAAGTGTTCTTAAGCTTTCTGGCTTTCTCAACAAGTATGTGGACGAAAAAGCACCTTGGAAAGTGGCAAAACAAGACCAAGAGCAGTTAAATGACATCCTCTATACCCTCGTGGACGGTGTATTTGTACTGGCTTATCTCCTTTATCCCTTTGTGCCACAGAAGATGGCGGAGGTTTTCAAAGCTCTCGCTATAGAAAAATTACCAGGGTACATAAAACCTTATCTGCTTACATCCTACAGTTTGAAAGAAAAGCTTTTACTCTTCCCAAGAAGGCTGTGATGTTTCCCGTAGAATGGTGGCAGTCTGCACAGAGCAGGCTCATAAACCCAACCAAAGCAAAGGAAAGCTTAGAAGAGCTTTTGAAAAGGCATCCAGACCCCAAAAGCCTTTTAGACTATCTGAATCAAAGGAGGTTTATCCTTCTTCTTGAACTTCTTGATCACTCGGAATGTATGAGAAAGTTTCTCATTAATCACCCAGAGGACTTTCAGAATACTATACCTGGACTTTGGTACAAATCCAAGAAAAAAGAAGATTACATAGTAGAGTTAAAGGAGCTCCTTAAAGACCAGACTTCAGACCAAGAGTTCTCCAAAGGACTTGCCTATTACAGACACAGAGAGCTTATGAGGATACTTTCTAAGGAAATACTTGGAACCTCAAAGCTTGAAGATCTTCTCACTGAGTATTCTTACCTTCCCGACGCCATGCTTGAAATAGCTTACCGCAGAGCTTTAAAAGAGTGTGAAGACCTTTATGGAACACCCATTGAAGAAGATGGTAAACCAGCAAGAGCATGCATTATAGCCTTAGGAAAGCTAGGTAGCCTTGAACTCAACTACTATTCGGATATAGACATTATGTTTATACACTCTTCTGACAAGGGTCATGCGGGAAGGTTAAGCCTGAATGAGTTTTTCTCAAAGGTGTTCCAAAAGGTGGTTAGCCTGATAAACACTATAACGCCAGAAGGTAAACCTTACGAAGTGGACCTTGACCTTAGACCCTTTGGAAAGTCAGGACCTATAAGCATGCCTCTTAGAAGTGCAGAGCTTTATTACGAATCTTATGGCAGGATTTGGGAAAGGTTTGCCTTATTAAGAGCTAGATTCTCTGCGGGAGATGAGGACCTGTATGAGGCTTTTGAAAGGGAAGTGAAGGAACCTTTTGTATTTAAAAAGTCTGTCGATTATAGAGTAATAGAAGAAATTCAGCTCATAAAAGCACAGATAAGTGCTCAGGCAAAGAGGCAAACAGAAAGTGTGATAAATATAAAGCTCTGTGATGGAGGTATAAGGGAACTTGAGTTCGCAGTCCAGTCCTTAGTGCTGCTTTTGGGTGGAAAGCATCCCTTTTTAAGGGAAAGCAACACCTTTAAAGCCATATGGAGACTTAACCAAAAGGGTATATTTTCAAACCAAGAGGCTGAATTTTTAGCATCTGCTTACGAATTCCTCAGAAGATTAGAACACCGTTTGCAAATCTACAGATGTTTGCAAACCCAAAAACTAACCAAGGGAGACACACCTACCGTAGCTAAAATGATGGGTTATACACCCGAGGAGTTTGAAAGCAAGCTCAAGTACTATACGCAGGGTGTGAGTAAGATCTTTTTGAGTATCATACCGTCAAAAGAAGAAAAGGAGTTTACCCCAATACAGCAAGCCATACTATCAGAGGATGCCTTGCACGCAAAGGAGATACTTTCTAAGATGGGGTTCAAAAATCCAACGAGAGCTTTTCACATACTCCTGAGCTATGTGCACAGTGCCCATCTCTCAAACCAAGAAAGGAAAAGGTTTATAGACATGCTTCCCCAGATAGTTTCATGCGTATCTGAATCTTACGAACCTGACGAGACTCTTAACAACTTTGATAAATTCTTTTCCAATCCAACGGGGAGAAAGGTTCTGCTTAGCCCTTCAAAAGAAGATATAATAAAGCTCCTATGTAGGGTTTTTTCTCTGTCTTCTTACCTTTCTACTACAGTTAGTAGAAACCCTGACTTGGTAGAAGACTTTCTGACCCTTTACCAAGACTTTCCAGAAAGGTGGGCTTTAGAAGAGGAATTTGAGAAGTACCAGATGACCCTAAATCTAAGTTTGGAAAACACTTTCAGAAGGTTTAAAAAGGTTTGGGAGACAAGGATAGTCCTTGTTTATCTTATGAAAGAAGGCGAAAAATACCAAAAACTTAAAGACTTTTTTAAAAGTCTTACTCAGCTCGCTGATTTTTTGATGGAAAAGCTTTGGGATAGCTTAAAGCTTGATGACCATATGGTGCTTGTAGCTCTGGGAAAGTACGGAAGTTCGGAGCTGTGCGTAGGTTCTGACCTTGACTTGGTATTTGTAGGAAGAGACTATAAGGTAGAAAGGATAAAACTTGTGCAGGACTTTATAAGGTTTCTAACTACTCACACCAAAGAAGGGTACTTGTACCATGTGGATTTTAGGCTCAGGCCTATGGGAACAAAGGGAGAGTTGGTGCCTTCTTTTGATTTTTACAGGGAATACTTTTCAAAAAGTGCAAGAACTTGGGAAAGACTTGCATGGACACGCTGTAGGTATGTATTTGGGGATAAAGAGCTCTACGAGGATTTTGAGATCTTGCTGAGAAACTTTCTATTTGATAAACCCGTTGACAGACAGCAGAAGGAAGAGATAAAAAACATGAGGTTTACCTTAGAAGGACAAGCTAAAAGAGGGATGGGAGTTATAGACCTAAAGTTCGCCCCAGGTGGGATAATGGACGGAGAGTTTTTGGTGCAGTATTTTTCAATAATTGAAAGGTTAAGGGAACCTTCTACGATATCAGCTTACGAAAAGCTCATCAACAAACATCCCATACTCAAAAAGGCATACGAACACTACATGTTTTTCAGGCTTGTAGAGACTAAACTAAGACTTTCAAAAGAGAGAGGCACATCTGTGCTTACACCTCAAGAAGTTCCAAAAGTGGCCATTTCTCTTAATATGGAAAAAGACGAACTTTTAGAGGAACTAAGAAACAGGATGAAAGAGATGAGAGACATATTTTTAGAAGTACTATCCGCTTAAGATAAGCTCTATAGCATCTTTTATGTGGGATACACCAACAACCTCAATACCATCCAAGTTAATACTTACAGACTTAGGAAGGACCGCACGCTTAAAGCCAAATTTTGTCGCTTCTTTTAACCTTATATCTGCAAAATGAATAGCTCTTACCTCCCCGGCAAGTCCTACCTCTCCAAAAGCTACAAGGTCCCCTGTTGGCTTATCTTTCAAAGAGGAGGCAACTGCAAGGGCGACCGCAAGGTCTGCGGCGGGTTCCTTTATCTGCATACCTCCTACAACATTTACAAAAACATCTCTGTCTCTTATGAAGATTTTGCATTCCTTTTCAAGCACCGCAAGTATGATGGAAAGCCTGTTAAGGTCATATCCTTGAGCTCTTCTTTGGGGTGTGGTGTAAAGAGCCTGTATGGTAAGAGCCTGCACCTCAACAAGTACCGGTTTGCTACCTTCTGTGTAAGGAAACACTACACTTCCAGGCGAAGAGTTGACTCTTTCCTGAAGGAAAAAGGCAGAAGGCTCAGGCACCTCTTCTAATCCGCGATCTGACATCCTGAAAACAGCCACCTCTCCCGAGGACCCAAACCTGTTTTTGACAACTTTTACTATTCTATAGAAGTTAAAACGCTCTCCCTCAAAGTAGAGTACAGTATCCACTAAATGCTCAAGCACCTTAGGACCGGCTATAAGCCCCTCCTTAGTTATCTGACCTACGAGGAAGACGGGAATGTTTTTTGACTTGCAAAGTTCCGATATTCTAAAGGCACACTCCCTTACCTGAGATACAGACCCTGGTGATGAAGAGATGCTCTCCGAATAAAGAGTTTGCACCGAGTCTACTACCAAAAGAACAGGATTTACGCTTTCTATTACATCCATAAGAACTTCAAGCCTTGTCTCAGGAAGCACCAACAAATTTTTACCGCTTACCCCTATCCTTTCCCCCCTTATAGATATCTGAGAACCCGATTCCTCTCCAGAAACATAAAGCACCTGCCCGTACGCATTGGCATATCTATCAGATAACTGAAGGAGCAAAGTTGACTTCCCTATGCCCGGTTCTCCTGCCAGCAGTACTACTTGACCGGGTACCAAACCTCCACCTATGGCTGTGTCTAACTTCTCAAAACCAGTGCTCTTTCTAACAAGGTTTTCTTGATACCATTCCACTAAAGGCTTATAAGAAGGCTTATCTTTGTATCCCTTCAGCTGTGGAAAATCCTTCTCCTCAACGAGAGAGTTCCAACTACCACACGAGGGACACTTACCCAGCCATCTAAAAGATACATACCCACACTCTTGACATACAAACTTCTCTCTTTCTTTTTTCATTAAGTTTAAAATTTATTCTCTATGGGGCTTATTATAACCCTTTTTCTTTTGGTGTGTGTGGGATTTTCAAAGGTTTTTGTAGCACAGTGGCAGTCTGCCATAACACCTCTTACCGTAGAATACATAAAAAGAAGTATACACATAGCGGAAAGGGAAGGTGGTAATCTTTTTTTGCTGGAGCTTAACACTCCAGGTGGTCTTGAGTCTTCCATGAGGGAAATAGTTCAGGAGTTTCAGAGAACACCCCTACCAGTGGTAGTGTTTGTATATCCTCAGGGGGGGAGAGCAGCATCCGCAGGAGCTATAATCACCATATCAGCAGACATAGCGGCTATGTCTCCGGGCACAAATATAGGTGCAGCTCATCCCGTACAGATGGGCGGTCAACAGGACGAAGTTATGAAAGAAAAAGTGCTTCAGGATACATTAGCTTTTGTAAGAAGCATAGCTAAAGAAAAAGGTAGAAACGCACAAGTAATAGAGAGAATGGTTAAAGAGAGCATATCCTTGACACCACAAGAAGCTTTAGAAGCAGGAGTTATAGACCTAATAGCTCAGGATACACAGGACCTTCTTAAAAAAATACACGGAAAGACTGTAAAGAAACAGGGTAAACAGATAGTCATTAACACACAAGATGTCCCCGTCGAATACATTTCCAAAAGTCTAAGGGAGGAATTTTTAACCTTAGTGACAGATCCAACACTAGCTTATATGCTTTTACTTATAGGCTTTTACGGTATATTCTTTGAACTTTACAACCCCGGAAGCGTAGTACCTGGTGCCGTTGGTGTCATCTGCTTGCTTTTGGGTCTTTACGGTTTGGGTGTGGTAGGCATAAACTGGCTTGGGCTTTTACTGTTAATAGCAGGAATACTGATGCTTGCTCTTGAGGTTATAACTCCTACCTTTGGCGGACTTGCCTTGGCAGGCGCAATAGCCTTAGCCATAGGCTCTTTAATATTGGTAAGTCCCGGATCACCCTATGGAAACATACCATTATCTGTAGTAGTGACCATGGTGCTAACAAGTGTTGTCTTCTTTATAGTGATAGGACAGTTAGGACTAAAAGCCCAAAAAAAGAAAAAGATGTTAGGTACAGAAGAGCTCATAGGAGAGGTAGGACAGGCTCTGACGGACTTCACTAACGGTAAAGGCAAGGTATTTGTGCACGGAGAGATATGGAATGCTGTAAGTGAGGAAGAGATAAAGAAGGGTGATCCTGTTGCGGTTGAAGGAGCAAAGGGCTTAATCCTAAAAGTGAAAAAAACTCAGCGCGACCCGTGAAGCCAAAACAGTGAGATAAGCCCGTATATACCAGAAGATAAAAGTAAGAAGTTGTGCACTACAAAACCTTTTACTATCCAGTCTTTAAGGTCAAGTTCGTAGAATTTAGCAGGAACAGAAAAGCTAAGCTCGTAAGTACCATAACCCATAAAACTGTGCACAGGCAGTATAGTGCTCAATTCACCAAAAGAAAAGGATAAAAAACCCAGCAAATAGGAAGACGCACTCATAACTTCCAACACCGCTAAAAACTTCAAAATTACAGACAGAAGAGAACAACCAAAAAGATAAAGAGACAGCGAAAAGCTCATACTGTTCCTTATGTAAATTTTAAGGTCTCTGAGCTTACCCCAAGAAGGCATTATAATGTATGCTTTGTAAGAAAAAATAGAAACAATAAACACGCTAAAAGAAGTAAGAAAGGCAAAAAGGGAGCCTTTTACTAAGGAGTAAACCAAAAGACCCGTAAAGATCAGTGCAGATAGGTCAAAAATCCTTCCCAGAAAGAAAGACCATACAGAAGCCTTAAGGGAAATTCCCATTTTTTTTGCGTAATAAAACCAGCTTAGCTCACCCGTTCTTGCGGGAAGTATGTTATTAAAAAATATGTTAGCACTGTTTATAAAGTATATATCTAAAAAACTCAACTCCTTCATAAGGGGTTTCCACCTTATACTTCTAACCGCTTGGCTCAGTGTGTAAAAGAAAAAGGCAGACAAAAGAGCCTCTAAAGATATATGTTTGAAAGCTCTTAGGATCTCTTTTAGAGGAATGTACTTGGAAAAAAACAAAAAGAAAATTAAAGTGAGTAAAGTAGGAATTAAGAATTTTCTTATGTGCACCTTAAAAAAGCCCTTTCTGAGAAAGACTCCTAAAGATGGCATCTGCATCCTTGAGTAAGCTCTTCATTTCAAGTTCTGTGAGTCTTTCTTTTAGTTTTTCTGTATCAGGTTCCTTCATACACATATCACTCTCCTTTAGGTCCAGCTCAGGAACAGGTTGGAGTTTTACCAAAAAATAAGAAAGTTCAAGCTTTTCTTTATCTGCTTGTGGGAAAGCGGTCTTGAATTCTTCAAAGTTCCTTAGAATGTTTTCCACATTGCCATACTTTTCAAGCACTTTAACCGCTGTTTTTTTGCCTATACCTTTTACACCCTCTATGTTGTCCACCTTATCACCAGTAAGGGCAAGATAATCCGGTATGAGCTCAGGTGGAACTCCGAACTTTTCCATAACACTTTTTTTTGTAAACGCTTCACCGTTCATAGGATTTATCACGCTTACCTTGTCCGAAACAAGCTGAAGCATGTCCTTATCCGGAGAGTACACTTTTACCAAAAATCCCATATCCACCGCCTTCTTAGCTAAGTAGCCTATAATGTCATCAGCTTCGTATCCTTCTACCTCTAAGGTGGGTATGCCCATTAGTGAAAGGAGCTCTTTTATGATGGGTATCTGCATTTTCAATGGGTCAGGCATAGAAGGTCTCTTGCTTTTATAGTCTCTGTAAATCTTAGTTCTTGTGGTAGGAGAAGGATGATCAAAGACTACAATAAAGCACTTGAGTTTTTCCGTTTTAAGTAAGGAGAAAACAGCTCTGATAAAGCCATAAACAGCACCTGTCGGGAAACCGCTTTTTGTTGAGAGAGGAGGGAGGGCAAAAAAGCTTCTGTATATAAAGGCAGAGCCGTCAAGTATGTAGAGCACCTTCATGGCATAAAGAACTTCTCCCTGTGAACGCTCCTACACGCTTCTACCAGAGCTTGTGCAGCCTTTTTGACATCCTCAAAACCTAATATAGCAGAGACTACAGCTATGCCTTTAGCTCCTGCTTGTAATACTTCTTTTACCCTGTAGTGAGTTATGCCTCCTATGGCTACTATGGGTTTTGAAGTGAGCTTTACCGCCTGGCGCAGACCTTCAATACCTACAAGTTTGTAGTTTTCCTTTGTGGTGGTTTCATAAACAGAACCAAAGCCTATGTAATCTATAGGAAGGTGTTCTACATCTCTTAGATCTTCTACACTGTTTACCGAGTATCCTATATACATACTGTCCCCTACGATCTTTTTGACCACATCTGGTGGTAGGTCTTGCTTTCCCACATGCACGCCATCAGCATTTACTGCCATAGCCAGATCAACCCTGTCGTTTACCACAAGGTCTGCACCGTACCTTTTAGTTAGTTCTCTGAGAACAAGTAGCTCTTCGTACATCTGCCTTGCGTTTTTGTGTTTGAACCTGTATTGAACTGCACTAACCCCACCTTGCAAAGCCTGTTCTATGGTGCTTACAAGGTCTCTGTCCTTAAAGTACTTATCATCAGTGACCAGATAAACAGAAAGGTTCATCTTTCGCATGTTATAATTATACTTAAAGCCGGAGTGGCGGAACTGGCAGACGCAGGGGATTCAAAATCCCCCGCCCGAAAGGGCGTGCGGGTTCGACTCCCGCCTCCGGCACATTTTTACCATCTTTATCACCGTTCTCTGAAAATAGTCAAACCTACTTAGCCACTCATCAGGAACAGGTCTGCCCACAAAGCTGTAGAAAACAGCCTTAGCATAAAGATCAGGATATACAGTAGAATCGTTCGCAATAAAAAGTTCATCGTCAAGTTTAGCCCACGCTATTTGTCCACGCCACATTAAATTTCTCATCACAGAGCTTTCTACATTATGAGAGAGCGTGAAGTGATAATGCCAATTAGGATCTTTTAACCTCCACAGCAGTAATGAAAAAGCTCTAAGCCCGCATGTATCTTCTATGTTATCCACAAGATACTTGAGGTTCAAATAAGGAAGAGCTTTTATAAGTCCGTCCGTATCTTGCAGATAAGCTATCACATAAGCTATGTCCTTTAGCTTTTGCAAGTTATCTCTTATGAGCTGGTAATCTCCAGTTTCTTCTGTATAAAGAAAAGTAAGTAAAAGAAAAGTAGCAGCATAAGAGTCCGCAGAATCGTAAGTGTAAGCAGGAACTTCTGAAGTTCCGGTGATGTAATAATCATAAATGGTTCCCGTCAAACCATACATGTCTGGATAGTTAAGATGCTCCAAATACCATTTTATATATCTCTTGACCCTTTCTGGGTCGTAGGGAAGTAGGTCTATAGCAGTGAGGTTCACAAAATAAGGCACTACATAAGGGTTGTTTAGGATGTCAAGGACAGGGTGTGAAAAAGAAAACTTCATTAAAAGAAAAGTTGCCAATAGAAGCTTCCACACTTTCGTATTAATAGAATTTAAAAGCAAGCTCCCACTCCTTAGCATTCTTCTTAATATAAAAGTAATAGAAGTGTTCATCCTGGGCAAGAAAGGCTACTTCCTTTGGAAAACTTAAAACTTTCCCATAATAATTCGGGATAGCAATTCCTATGTCTTTTAATCCTTCTGGATTTTTGAGCCTAACAACTAATTCATCACCCTTTTTCCTAAAGCTATATTCCGTTTTTAAAAATCTTAAAAGGAAGTCTGCAAAGTAACTCATAGAGTGCACCTCCAGTAATCCGTCGTTCTCTTTACTTTCCCAGTAATCTATAGTCCTGAGAATAGCGTTAGGATACAAAGGAATGTCGTAAGGATGTGAATAAAAAAGTCTAATTTGTCTAGTTTTTATACAAAAGTCCGTAAGGGATACCAAAAACTTATAAACTTCTTCTTCGCTTACACCATTCTTATGCATCTCATAGAGGGAGGCAGATTCTCCATAAGGGTTTATAGGAAAGGCTATGACTTTGGAAGAAACCATTTTGCCATCTATAAAGGTCCTGTTAGGAGATGAACCGCTATCTCCCGTATAGTAATAAGCAACGACACCAAGTTTTTCAAGGATCTTAGTAGTTTCAGGCTGGGGATGAACACCGTTGGGCGCAGAGTACTCCCTTATCTTGTAGCCTGTTATAGACTCAAGGCATTGGTTGTTTTTTTCAATATACTTGTAAATGTCCTTTTTGGAAATCCTTCTGTCAAGTATTCCATAAGAAAACCAGTTGTGAGCCCATCCACCATGGGAACCTATAGTACCATAAGGCATAATCATCTTCACATACTTTTCACCTTTACCACATGCGTCAAAACCAAGGTTATCTCCCGGCTTATCCCTGAAGTCGCCAGCGGTGATATGAAAGGAATACTCAAGACCCTTTCTGATATAACCTTTTTCTAACATCA
>JAPYWJ010000048.1 GCA_028276405.1 Hydrogenobacter sp. | reverse complement strand
AGACCGTTAAGCTCCTGCCCATTAAGGGATAATTTGGTGGGGTCTTGTCCTTGCTCTTCCACATACTGCCGGGCGGAAATGAGAAAACCACCAGAACCCACCGTTGGGTCGTATATGCTCATACCTTCCTGTGGTCTAACAAGCATAACCATAAGCTTTTTAACTCCCGGAGGCGTGTAAAACTCTCCTCCCTTTTTGCCCGCAGAGTCTGCAAACTCTTTAAGCAAATACTCATAGGCTGCACCCAAAAGGTCTGGAAACTCAAAATCTTCGTTGGTAAGCCTATACTTGTTAAAGTGATGGATCAAGTCTATAAGCTGTTGGTCCTTTAGTCGTGTTTTTCCCTTTTGGGCATTAAAGTCTATGTGTTTTAAAACTCCCTCAAGCTCTGGGTTTGCCTCCTCTATGGCGGATAGGGCTTTGTTTAGCTGGCTTCCCACATCCTCCTTTAGGTTCAAAAGGTATTCCCATCGTGCTATTTTCGGAACAAAAAAGGTGCCTTCGTATAATTCTGGGTCCTCAAGGTCCTTCTCTGTTTGCTCGTCTGGGTAGCCCCTGCTTTTAGATTCCTTTCTTAGCTCCTCCCTTTTTACCTCAAAAACATCGGAGAGCCTCTTCAAAAAGAGCATGCCAAAGATATACTCCTTATACTCGTTGGCGTCCATCTTCCCCCTCAGTATGTCCGCCGCTTTGAAAAGATGTGTTTCAAGCTGTTTTAGGGTTAATTTCATCCTCAAGCCCTCCAACAAAATATAATTTTAACTTTGAACGTCTTTTACGAGAGAAGCTTACGGAACTTGTAAATTTTTAGGACAGCCCTAAGGAAGAGGTCAGCTTTTGGCAACCATAGACTGGGTCGGTTAATGATTAGCAAAAGGTTCCCTTAGAATGCTAAGTATGAAAACGTCTATAGATGGTTAGCCTCCTTTATTGTCATTTATACCATCATGAACCTAAAAAGTTGACATCCTCTTTCTTTTTTCGTTCCTGGGAAAAAAACTAAAAAGCTAAAAGACCACAAAGAGAAATTTCTCTGGCGGGCGGGCTGGCAGGCATGGATATCTGCTAGGCTTGTCCCACATTGCAAGCGGTGTTGGGTGCTATGCTTAAGAACCCTGAAAGCATCCCTACAGTTCTTGAACACCTCCGAGAGGAGGAAATCCGTGTTCTGTAGCGTACAAAGGAAAACCCTCTTTGTGTCATTGGATTTGTATTTTTAGAACAACCCCAATTCTTTTTTTAGCCACTCACTTTCGGGGAGAGAGTGTAAAGTGGTGTGGTAGTATGCAAGGAGCTTGGATGTCAGATCTGGCGGAGGGAGGACAAATCTTGTAGAGTGGAGAAGCTTGAACATATAGACTGTGTGAACTGTGGCGTTGGTAAGAAGATGTCTCTCAAGGGATTGAAAGTTTGCAGGGTATCTCTCCTTCATTATCACTCCCATCAAAAACACCTCGGGCAGGTATATGGGTTCCTCCTCTTTGATGTTGCTTAGGATTTCTCTCAGATAGCTTGCGGAGGTGTATTGCTTGCCCTCTTGGTAGGCAAGTCTTCTTCGGCGAAGGTATAAAAACTTTGAAAAGATGCCCCAATAACCCTTGTAAGACCCTTCCACTTTCTCTCTCCCTGTTATCTCTGCAAGTGCCATAACAATTGCAGTATAGTGAGGGAGTGGATTGTTTCTCCACTTCTCGTAAAACACCTCATAAGCCTTAGAAAAGCCAAGCTGTTTTATGAGGTTGATAGCGTAGATGTCAATTTCTGCAAAGTTTGCTACCCTCATAAGGTTATTTTAGTAAAACAAACATTCAACCCACTGCCGCAAAAGTTCTCCATCTTCTAAGAAGGTGGAGATGAAGTGAGAAAGAGGTTGGCTGTGTAGGTTCCTACCGAGTTTTCTTATCCTACATTTCATGGTGTAGGATAAGAAAGCTGGTGGTGGAAAACTTGTGTGTTCGTCTTATCCTACATTGCACATTGTAGGATAAGAAGGCTGGGCTGTGGCGGGTTCTCACTAAGGCTTCTTAGACACAAAGATAAAAGCGCATTTAATTCTTCAGGACTTTCAGGCGCTGAATTGGATTTGTATTTTTAGAACAGTTTACAGAGTGGCTTGACTATTCTTATGTTTTGGTGTAGTATTCTTATGTGTGAAAGAGGCTTTAGAAGCTGTCATAAAGCAAAAGGTAAGGGAAATATACGGATTAGAGATAGAAAGCTTCACAATAGAAAAGCCAAAAGACGATAATCTTGGAGATTTAGCTACCAATGTTGCTTTCCTACTCTCAAAAAAGCTCAGGCGCGACCCTAAAAGCCTTGCACAGCAGATGGCAGAGCATTTAAGTAATGAAGAGTTTTCGGCAGAGGCTCTAGGTGGATTTATAAACTTCACCTTTTCAGATGATTATCTAAAGAGGGAGTTTACTGAGCTACTTAGAAAAGGTGAGGCGTATTTTGTGGAAGATATGGGCAAAGGGGAAAGTTTGCAGGTGGAGTTTGTAAGTGCTAATCCTACTGGTCCTCTGCATCTGGGTCATGGGAGGGGTGCTGTGGTGGGTGATGTCCTTGCAAATCTATTGAAAACCTATGGTTATAAAGTTGTTAGAGAATACTATATAAACGACGCAGGCTACCAAGTTTATTTACTTGGGCTTTCCATACTTTACAGATACAAAAAGCTATTTGGTGAAGAAGATGAGCAGTTAAAGGATGTTTACGAAAGAGAAGGTTATAAAGGTAAATACATTGATGAACTTGCCAAAGATGTAAAAGCCTTTTACGGTTCTTCCCTTTTGAAAGAGGACAGAGACAAAGCTATAAATCTATTAAAGGATTACGGCGTAAAAAGGCTTTTAGAAGAAATAAAAAGTACCCTTGAACTCCTTAACATAAGGTTTGATGTGTGGTACAGCGAAAAGGCTCTTTACCTTGAGGGAAAAGTTCAAAAGGTAGTGGATCTGCTTATGGAAAGGGGCTATACTTACGAAAAAGATGGAGCATTGTGGTTTAAGTCTACAGAGTTTGGAGATGACAAAGATAGGGTGCTTATAAGGTCTGATGGTACATACACCTACTTTGCAGGAGACATAGCCTACCATTGGGAAAAGTACCAAAGAGGCTTTAGTAAAGTAATAAACATATGGGGGGCTGATCATTATGGCTATCTTCCTAGACTGAAAGGTGCGTTGACAGCTTTAGGTATTCCAGAAAACTGGCTTAATGTGCAGTTGGTCCAGATGGTTAGGCTATTCAGCGAAGGTCAGGAGATAAGAATGTCCAAAAGGACAGGAGAGTTTATTACCCTAAAAGAACTGATAGAAGATGTAGGCTCTGATGCGGTGAGGTTTGTATTCCTTACAAAAAGGAGCGATACACCTTTGGATTTTGACATAGAGCTCATAAAAAGAAAAACTTCAGAAAATCCTGTTTTTTATGTCCAGTACATGCACGCAAGGATAATGGGTGTGTTCAGGGAAGTTCACACAAGATACCAGATCGATATAGATAAAGAGTATCTCCAAACTTTTGTACCTTTTCTCAAAGAAAGTCAGGAGATAAAGCTTATAAAAAGGGTTTTATTCTTGAAAGATAACATAAAAGAAGCGGTTTTAAGATTGCATCCTCACATAATAACTTATGAGCTTTTAGATCTAGCTAAGGACTTTCACAGTTACTATAACCATTACAGGGTGATCCTTGAAGACAGGAACACCATGCTGTCCCGTATTGCCTTACTCAAAGGCATTGAATTATCAGTAAAATTTGGGCTAAAATTAATGGGAGTTGGTGCACCCGATAGGATGTGAAGGAGGAAAATATGAAGAGGGAAAGGCTCATAATCTTAATAGGTACGCTCGTCGCTATAATTTTCTTCTATCTTGGCTTTAACACCTGGCTAAAAAACAAAGAAGAGAAAATAACACCACCACCGGTAGTAGTTAAACCCCAGCCTAAGGAAGTGCCAGAGCAGACTCAGCCTACTGCGCCTACAGAAAAACCCCAAGAGACCAAAACTGTAGAGCAAAAGCAAAAGGTGGAGGAAAAGAAAGAAGTACAAAAAGAACAGGAAAAAACTGTTGAGAAAAGGATAAAGGAAGAGAAAAAGAAGGAGCAAACAGTGAAAAAAACTTACATAGTTCAAGTAGGAGCCTTTTCTAATATGGAAAACGCGAAAAAAGCCCTAAAAAAAGCAAAAAGCTTAGGTTATAAAGGTGTTATAGTAGAAGAAGGCGGTCTTTATAAAGTAAGGTTAAAGGTAATCACCGCAGATATAAAGAAGGACCTGGGTCCGCTCAAAAGCCATTTTGGAAGTGTGCTTATTAAACGATGAAAAAGTGTTTTGCTTTTTTTGTCTTCCTTCTGGTTTTATCCTGTGCGGTTAGAGAGCAGAGAGAGGTAAAGGAGTGGCAGTACTACTATGATCTTGGCATGTCTTCATATGTGGCAAAGAACTATTCGGATGCCATAGCTAACTTTTATAAGGCGGTGCAGTTATCAGCGAAAGAGCCGAAGGTATGGAACGCTTTGGGGCTTGCTTACATGGAAGCTAAGGAGTTCCAGAAGGCAGAAAGTGCTTTCCAAAAAGCTCTTGAGGTTGACCCTTCCTATACTGAAGCAAAGATGAATTTAGGCATACTATATTACAATACAAAAGACTACCAAAGGGCAAAAAGCACTCTTACAGACACCCTCAAAGATGAAGCCTTTTCTCAGAAGCATATGGCTTACTATTATCTTGCTAAGGTATACAAAGAGCTTGGAGATAAGGATATG
The DNA here is from genome assembly GCA_028276405.1 of Hydrogenobacter sp. Lineage (GTDB taxonomy): Bacteria > Aquificota > Aquificia > Aquificales > Aquificaceae > Hydrogenobacter. Next base: position 383 of record JAPYWJ010000048.1, on the reverse strand, counting down.
TATTTAGACAGTTTAGAAAAGGCAACTGCTTACAACCCTCTTTTCTTGGAAGCTCAGATGGAACTTGCACAAGCCTACGAGAAAGAAGGTAATTACACAAAGGCAAGAGATGTCTACAACACACTCTTGAACAACAATGTGGATAGTCCTATAGTGCTTTTAGGCCTTGCCAGGGTAAATTTTGAGTTAGGTAATTACGATGCATCAAAGGACATAATAAAAACCATTATAGAAAGAAAAGACACGGATAGCTCAGTAAAAAACCAAGCTTATGAACTCCTCAACAAAGTGCTTATCAAAGAGCAGGAAAGATACATAACCTTACATGCAACACAAGAAAAGCCCAAAATAGAGCAAAAAACACAGGAAAAGCCTAAGGTAGA
>JAPYWJ010000019.1 GCA_028276405.1 Hydrogenobacter sp. | reverse complement strand
AGGTAGAAGAAAATCCAGTTATAAAAAAAACTTTTGCCATACAGATAGGAAGCTTCTCTTCTTACGATAGAGCGGACGCCTTCAAAAAGAGGATAGAAGCACAACTAAAAGATGTAAGGATAGTAGAGCAATCAGGAATTTACAGAGTTCTCTACGGAAGGTTTCCAACAAGGGAAGAAGCCGAAAAGGAGAAAAAAAACCTTTTGAAGAACTTTAACATACTTGGTTTTATAGTAGAGCAGTAATTAGCATCTTTTGAGGACACTCTTAAGCGTCCTTTTCATCTTTGGTAGGTGTGTACCTTTCCAGAATATACTCTTACACTCTGCGCATCGTGTAAAGTGGTAGCCAAACTGGTAAACCATAGGTGGAATAGCACTCTTTACATCTTCTTTACTTATAAGCTCAAGCTCCGCATTGCAATGAGGACATCTGTTTAACAGAAGTTTGGGCTTTATTTGGAAATGTTTAAGTATAAGGCAGAGCTGTACTTTCCAGTCATCTCTTGGAAGGATAAGATAATTGACTCTCCAATCCCTCAAGTGTTTTTCCCACTTCCTTGATGTGGTAATGAATACCCTATCTGTATGTTCTACGATACTTCTTTTGTTTATAGCTCCTTTAAGCACAAGCACATCCTGACCCAAAAACCTCATCCATTTAGCCAGTTTGTCCAGGTCAGCTTCAAGTAGAAACTTCAAGCTCTTCTAATTTTACAACCTCCTCTGGGTGCGCTATTCTTCCAAGTACTGCGCTTGCCGCTACCACTGCAGGGTTTGCTAAATACGCTTCGCTTTTTGGATGTCCCATCCTTCCAGGAAAGTTTCTGTTAGAAGTAGAGATACACCTTTCACCTTCTGCAAGTATACCCATGTGCCCTCCTAAACAGGGACCACATGTAGAAACGGAAACTACACATCCCGCTTCTAAAAATATGTCTATGAGACCCTCACGGAGGGCTTGGTGATAAACACTTTTGGAGGCTGGTATTACTATACAGCGCACATAAGGGTGTACTTTTTTGCCTTTCAGTATGGTTGCTGCTATCCTAAGGTCTTCTATCCTCCCGTTGGTGCAAGAACCTATAAAGGCTTGATCTATAGTTATATGGGTTGACTCGCTTACTGGATGCACATTGGAAGGCAGATAAGGCCATGCAACTAAAGGTTCTATTTTATCTGCATCCCATTCGTAAACTTCCAAATACTGGGCGTCTGCATCGCTCTGGTAAATTTTCCAAGGTTTTTTGGCTCGTGCAGATACATACTCTATGGTCTTTTCATCAGGTGCTATTATGCCGTTTTTACCTCCTGCCTCTATAGCCATGTTGGTGATGGTGAGCCTTTGCTCTATGGATAGGTCTCTTATAGCTTCACCGTCAAACTCCATAGCTTTGTAGAGCGCACCGTCAACACCTATCTGCCCTATAGTGTGAAGGATGAGGTCCTTTCCCATCACCCAAGGTTTTAGTTTTCCATAGAAAATAAACTTCATAGAATGTGGAACTTTTAGCCATATCTCCCCTGTAGCCAAAGCGTATGCTAGATCGGTAGAGCCTACGCCCGTAGCAAAAGCTCCTATGCCTCCGTAAGTGCATGTGTGAGAATCCGCACCTATGACCAAATCCCCGGGTACAACTATACCTTGCTCAGGTAGTATGGTGTGCTCTATACCTTCTCCTTCTGGAAAGAACCACTTTATTTTATGTTTTTTTGCAAATTCTCTTACTATCTTTGCCTGCTCTGCGGACTTTATGTCCTTTGCAGGCACAAAATGAGAGAGCACCAAAGCGACCTTTTCTGGGTCAAAGATTCTATCTATACCGTACTTCTCAAGGGTCTTTATAGAGAGAGGTGCGGTTACATCGTTAGCCATAGCAAGGTCTATCTTTGCAGTGATGAGCTCTCCCGGATAGACTTCCTTTTTTCCTGAGTGGTCTGCAAGTATTTTTTCAGTTATGGTCATGCCCATGTCTTTACCTCCTTACCAAAGGTTCTTCTTGGGTTTTCTTTTCAAGGCTTAGTTCTTCTTTTTTGCATTCGTTCTTTATCTCAACACCGTAAAGCTTGAGGACTTCTACAAACTCCTCACAGGATATGGTTTCCTTCTCCAAAAGTTTTTTCACAACAGCTTTTAGAGGCTCTTTGTAAGTTTCTATGGTTTTTCTAGTCTCTTCATAAGCCCATGTGAGTATGTTCTTGACCTCTTGGTCTATTTCCCTCCTTAAGTCCTCGCTTATGTCCACCGATGTAGTTATACCCCCTAAGAAGGGGTTTACCGTCTTTCTTACCGCTAAGGGTCCCACTCTTTCGCTCATTCCCCACATGGAAACCATCCTGTAGGCAAGCTCTGTTGCTCTCTGAAGATCATTTTCCGCACCTGTGGTGATGCCTTCCTTCCCGTAAAACACTTCTTCCGCTGCACGCCCACCCATTAGGGTCAGTATCTTACCCATAAGGTCTTCTTTGTCATACATGTGTTTGTCATCTATGGGAAGCTGTTGAGTCACCCCTAAAGCCATACCTCTGGGTATTATGGATACCTTATGAAGAGCGTCTGAGCCAGGTACCATTAGGCTCATAATGGCATGTCCTGCTTCGTGATACGCTATTTTTTCTTTTTCTTTGGGGGATATTACCATGCCCTTTCTCTCAAGACCCATGGTAACCCTGTCTATGGCTTCTTCTATGTCTTCCATTTCTATGTGCTCTTTGCCCTTTCTTGCTGCAAGAAGAGCTGCTTCGTTGAGCACATTTTCAAGGTCTGCGCCCGTAAAACCAGGTGTAGCCCTTGCCACCAGCTCCAAGTCCACATTGGGTGATAGTTTCTTATCCTTTGCGTGCACCTTGAGTATTTCGTAGCGACCCCTCACATCGGGTCTTGGTATAAATATCTGCCTGTCAAACCTTCCCGGTCTTAGAAGCGCTGGGTCTAATATGTCTGGCCTGTTGGTAGCTGCTATGACTATGATGCCTTCTGATGTATCAAAGCCGTCCATCTCTACAAGAAGTTGATTTAAAGTCTGTTCCCTCTCATCATGCCCACCACCTAAGTTTATAGCACCCCTTGACCTTCCTACTGCGTCTATTTCGTCTATAAATATGATGCAGGGAGCGTGTCTTTTGGCAGTATCAAAGAGATCTCTAACTCTTGCAGCACCTACTCCTACAAACATCTCAACAAAATCAGAGCCGGAAACGGATATGAAAGGTACATGTGCTTCACCAGCAATAGCTTTGGCAAGAAGTGTTTTTCCTACCCCCGGCTCTCCGTAAAAGAGCACGCCTTTGGGTGGTCTGCCACCAAGCCTTTGGAACTTTACTGGATCCTTTAGGTACTCAATGATCTCCTTTACTTCTTCTTTGACCTCCTCCATACCTGCCACATGGTTTAGCGTTATCTTGGGTTTTTCATCTATGTAAACTTTTGCCCTACTTTTTCCAAAGCTGAAAGCTCTTGAGTTGGGATTCCCACCACCGCTTACCTGACGCATCATGTATATCCATATACCTATGAAGAAGAGAATGGGTAGCCAAGATACCAAAAAGCTAATAAGCCATCCACTGTGCTCTGGAGCTGGAGCTTCAACCTTTACGCCTTTGTCTATTAGCTTGCTCACTATATCTGAACCGGGGGGAATACCCGTCTCTATCCTCTGTCCGTCAGTGGTGACACCTATTAGCACATTGTCTTTCACTTTAACCTCTTTAAGCTTGCCTTCTTCTGCAAGTTGTATAACTGTATTCAAAGGTGTTCTTACAGCATTTTCTCTGTTACCCTCAAAAAGATTAAAGGCAAGTATCATAAATCCCAATATGAGTATCCATACAAAAAGATTTTTTACCCACTGCATTATTTACCTCCTAATACAGATTAAACATAATCAACATCCTGTCCTTTGCAAGTATAGGTATTCCCCTTTAGACTTTAGAACTTTACCCTCACCAAGGTAAATGCTTCCCCCTTTGTCTACCAAACACAAAGCCTGTTCTATCTTTCTAAAGTCCTTTATACCCAACCATATGGAAAGGAGTCTCCTTTGGATGGCTGGATGTAATGACCTTAATTCCCTTCTGCGCAGAGCATTCCCTTCTGCACATTTTTTTAGAGCCATAAGGGTCTGCTGATGGATAAAAGCGTTCTCTTCTTTGAGGATGTCTCTTAGCCTTAAGAGGGAGCCTTCAAGTAGTGGGTTTATGCTTTTGAGTTCTGGCAGTACACGGTGTCTTATCCTGTTTCTTGAGTATTTTACATCGTAGTTGGTGCTGTCCTCTACCCAGTTTTCTTTTCTTGATAACACAAATGCCTTTATTTCCTCCTTGGTCACCCAATAAAGGGGGCGCACTAAGTCATTTGCCTTTTCGTCAAATCCCGTAAGTCCCTCAAGACCACTACCTCGGACAAGCCACAGTATTATGGTCTCTACAAGGTCGTTAAGATGATGAGCGGTAGCTATCATATCAAAACCTTCGCCATCTTTGATGCTTCTGAGTGCGTTATACCTGAGCTCTCTGGCTAAAGCTTCAAGATTTTCTTTGCTTTCTTGTACCATCTTTTTGATTTTTAACCTCTGGATAAAGATCTCTAAGCCTTTTTTTCTGGCAAACTCTAACGCAAACTCTTCATCTTTGTCAGATTCCTCCCTTATGCCGTGATTTATGTGCGCTAAAGCGAGTCTTTTTAGCTTAAAAAAGCTTTTTAGTTCTATAAGGGCTAAGGTAAGAGCGACGGAGTCCATACCACCAGAAAAGGCTACCAGCAAAGATGTATTTTCAGGTAAAAGCCTTTTTTTCCTCTGAAGTGTTATGACTTTTCTGAGAAGTTGTTGAGCCATATTAACCTTTTATGAGCTCACCCATCTTGAATATGGGCAGATATAGAGCTATAAGTATGAGACCCACTATACCACCTATAAACACCATAAGAGCGGGTTCTATGAGCTTTATCATACCTTCAACAGCTCTGTCAAACTCATCTTCGTAAAACCTCGCTATGGTATCAAGCATCTCATCGAGCCTTCCCGTATCTTCACCTACTCTCACCATAGCTATAACAAGCTTAGGAAATATGCCTGTCTCTTCTAAAGAGGCATACATGGGCTTTCCTTCTATGACACTCTTCTTTGCTCTATCGACAGCTTCTTTTATGATCACATTTCCTGTGACCTGACCAGCTATATCAAAGGCTCTATCAAGGGATACACCACTTGCAAAGAGGGTAGCCATGGTTCGTGCAAACTTTGCCATGGAACTTTTGAGCACGAGTTCTCCCATCTTAGGCACTTTGAGAGAAAAGGCATGAACCGACTTTCTAAAAGCATAGTTGTTCTTGTAAAGTAGTCTGAAAACAGCAGAAAAAAGCACTATGGAGCTAATTATGAGTACAAGATTGTTCCTCAAAGCGTTTGAAGCATTTACCAGCATTTGGGTAGGTAAGGGAAGCTCTCCTCCTAAGCTTTTGTAAAGCTCGGCAAAGGTAGGAACTAAGTAGTAGAGTATACCAGTAACTATGATGGTAGCTATAACCACGACGAAGATGGGATAAAAAGAGGCACTTTTTATCTTACTTTTTATCATGGCCATCTTCTCGTAGTAATCCGCCGATCTTATAAGTGCAGTATCAAGATTACCCGTTTCTTCACCCACCTTAGCGAGGTTTACTACAAGGTCTGGAAAAACCTTTGGAAACCTTCTCATGGCAGCAGAAAGAGACATGCCCTCGCTTACCATCTTGGCAACCTCTTTCCCCGCATTAGAAAGCTGTTTGTTAGGAAGCTGTTCCGCAAGTATGTTTATAGCGTCTATTATGTTAACACCTGCGTTTATCATAGTACCCAATTGCCTGCAGAATATGGATATATCCCTGTCTTTCACACCACCAAATAGAGGTATCTCAAAAGACCAGCTTCTTTCCTTCTTTTTCTCTTCTAACTGCTGTACTTCAACTATGGCAAAGCCTTTCTGTTGAAGCTCAGAAATGAGAAGCTCATGGCTAGGATATGTAACTTCTTGCTCTACGAAGCTCCCATCTTCCGAGAAGGCTCTGTACCTAAAACGGGGCATGTTATATGCTCCTGCCTATCATTCTCTCAAGCTCTTTTACATCGGGAGAGTATTTGAAAGCGTCGTCAAGGGTAATGAGTCCCATTCTGTATAGACTTGCCAGAGACTGATTCATGGTTTGCATACCTGTTTCTGCCTGACCGCTTTGCATGATGGCATAAACTTGCTGAAGCTTATTCTCTCTTATGAGGTTTCTTATAGCTGTGTTGGGAATCATAAGCTCATAAGCTAGCACTCTGCCACCCCCTACCTTTGGCAGAAGTCTTTGGGCTATAACACCCTGAAGAACGAAGGATAACTGTATCCTTATCTGATCCTGTTGTGAAGGTGGAAATACATCTATGATCCTTGTTATGGTAGATATGGCAGTGTTGGTGTGTAGCGTTCCAAACACTAAGTGTCCCGTTTCTGCAGCTCTTAGAGCTATTTCTATGGTTTCTAAGTCCCTCATCTCACCGACAAGGATGACATCTGGATCTTCCCTGAGGGCTGCTCTAAGAGCGCTTGCAAAACTGTCTACATCTTCACCTATCTCTCTTTGATTCACTATACTTTTCTTATGTTGAAAAACATACTCAATAGGGTCTTCTATGGTTATTATGTGATGAGGAAAGCTCTCGTTTATGTAATTTATAAGAGATGCCAAAGTGGTGGTTTTACCAGAACCTGTTGGACCTGTTACCAAAATTAACCCCATACTCTTATGGCAAAGCTCAAGTACCTTTTCTGTAAGCCCCAGTTCTTTGACACTCATAATCTTGTAAGGCAGTCTTCTGAAAGCACCCGCTATTGAACCTCTCTGAAGAAACACATTGGTTCTGAACCTTCCTACATCTTTGACCCCAAAGGAAAAATCTACCTGTCCCTTCTCTTCCAATTCCTTTCTGTGTCTTTCAGACATAATAGAGTAAGCAAGCTTTTGAGTAATCTCTGGTGTTAATACGGGGTACTCAGCAAGAGGTGTGATCCTTCCGTCTATCCTCACAGAAGGTCTAGCACCCGGCGTGATGTGAAGGTCACTGGCACCCAGCTGTACCGTCTTTACCAAAAGGTCAACGAGCCTAACTTCCTGAGACTGAGCTGTTGGAGTCATTTTTCCCTCCTTACTAAAAATATAGTATATTGCAAATTCCTTAGAGTGGGGAGTATTTATTATATAAATTAGGAGGCTGAAGGCTTTGAAAAACAAAGTTGTGTCCGTTATTGGATCCTCACAAGCTACAGAGGAAGAGTACCATGTGGCTTACCGTGTTGGTTTTGAACTTGCAAAGCGTGGCATATTGGTGGTGTGTGGGGGAAGAAGTGGTGTTATGGAAGCTGTCTGCAAAGGAGTTAAGGAAGGTGGTGGTATAAGCATAGGGATCCTTCCTTCTTATACGGGAGAAGAAGCCAACCCTTTTGTGGATATAAAGATAAAGACGGGTATGAACTGGAACAGAAATCCCATAGTGGTAGCAAGTGGTGATATGGTAATTGCCATAGGGGGGCAATGGGGTACACTTTCAGAGATAGCCTATGCCATGATACTTGAAAAGTATGTGGTGGGATATAAGACTCATCCTATAAGTGGTGTGGACCATGCTGAGAGTGTAGAAGACATACTCCGAAAGGTTGACGAGTATTTTAAAGGAGTTTGATAAACTCTTCTATGGGGGGTGTGCCGCACCCGTAATAGTTCAAAAGGTTTTTATAAATAGCTCGTGAGTGTTTAATCTTACATAAACTATTTCTGGTATGCCCTGGAAGATATCGCTGAAGTGCCCTTTCTCATAAGCTCTTATAGAAAAAGCATTAAACCTTCCGAGCTTTATAAGTTTGTCCTCTTCGTAAAACCTTATGTCTCCATAAGGATACGGAAATTCGTAATAGTAAAGAGTCCTATCTTTGTATATGTAAGCGCACTTGACCACTCCTTCGTAGTAGCTGCCAGCGGAGGTGATCATAAAGAGTTTGTCCTTTTCCATGTAAAGGGTTTGTGCTGACAAAACCTTGCGCTGTATGTCCAAAAGCAGACTTGCTTCTTCCTTGAGTTTTTCGCTATCCGCTAAAAGTTTTGTGGAGTTTGTCAAGAAAGAATAAAAGCTGTAAGAAAGCACACCAAACAGAAGGCTCACGAGCGTAAGAACAAGTAACACCTCCAAAAGAGTAAAGCCCTTTCTACCTTTTAAGATTGTATGTGTAGACCTGTGCTTTTCCATAAGAGTATGTAGTCTCCTCTATCTGCGGATAATCTTTGAGAGATCCTTTTTTGACCTCGAGGTCTTCTCTTTGATTGAGTATGAGCTTGTTATTAAGAATAAGCATGTCTGTATACAGCAGTTGTGATGAGTAATAGTCCCTTCTTGCGTTTGAAAGGAGGTCAAACAGAACACTGAAAAATAAGCCTAAAAGGACTGTTGCGACAAGCACTTCTAAAAGGGTAAAACCCTTAAAGTTTCCATACATCTATATCATCTTCCGTACCGTCTTTACCATCCGGACCCATAGATTTTAGCTCGTAAGGATGTCCTACACCTGGTGAGAGGTATATAAAGTCCCTGTCCCAACCGTCCTTTGGTACCTTATCCAAGTACTGTCTCCATCTTTGTGGTATGGGTGGTGTTGTGGGTTTTTCCACTAAAGCCTTTAGTCCTTGCTCAGTGGTTGGATAAAAGCCGTTATCTATTTTATACTGTTCAAGGGCATCTTTTATAGCTTTCATCTGCACTTTGGTGGTTTCTATCTTAGCTTCTTCTACTCTACCTGTGATTCTTGGCACTACTATGGCAGCTAACAAACCAAGAATTACTATAACTACCAAAAGCTCTATAAGTGTAAAACCCCTCTTCATAGAAAGCTATTTTATCATTTATCAGTTGAGCATGGCGAGGATCTGGTGTCTTAATAGGTGTGCGGGTCCGTAATCGGGTGCAAGCTTTATGGCATTTTCAAGCTCATCTAAGGCGTCTTTAAATTTGCCCATAGCAAGATAAACGCGTGCCAAGTTCATGTGGGGATAGTGTCTTGGTTCGTAATTTTTTGAAGTGATAGCCCTTTTGAGCCAAGGGATAGCTTCTTCGTACCTACCCAGCGCTATAAGATAAGACCCTATGTCATTGTAAGGGTTTCCCAGGTCAGGGTCTAACTCTATAGCTTGTTTGCACAGCTCAATAGCTTTTTCGTAATCTCCCAGCATGCTGTAAGCCCACCCAAGGAAGGTATAAGCCATGGCAGTAGGATACATCTCTATAGACTGCTCGTATAGCTCTATTGCTTTTTTGATGTCTCCCATCATGTGATAAGCGTACGCCTTGTTAAAAAGTTCTTGTGCATCCTTCCTGAGGTCTTCCATAGGAGACCACCTCCATTTACTTAATATAATCCGTTTAGAAATGTTGACAATATATTACTAAACTATTCCCACTCCCTCTCCCTATAAAAGTCTTCCATCTTTTTAGGTATAGACACCTGCAAGCCAAAGAGCATTTTCATCTGCAATGCGTTATAAACAGCCTGTGCTTTTGCAGTGTTGTTAAAGAATACATAGGTGGGTTTAACCCCCAACTTCTTAATCTTGCTTTTGAGTTTTTTTAGCTCCTCAAGAGAATAAAGGTAGTCATAAAGTTTCTGCGGATCTCTCCCGTGAAGTCTTACATAATTTATATTACCTGCGGACACCCAAGGTCCTATTAAAAACTTGCTGTCTTTTGGTGCGTCTGTATTAACAAGTGAAAAACCCTGCTCTTCAAGAAAGCTATAAAATTCTGCACTTCTAAAGCTTTTGCTTCTTACCTCAATGACCTTTTGCACACTTCTAAAATCATTAGAGAGCTTTGTAAGATACTCTAAACTTTCCTCACTTCGGTGAAAGCTTTCGGGAAATTGGAAAAGTAATGCTATAAACCTAGCTTCTTCAAGCAGAGGTTCTATGCTATAGAGTAACTTCTTAGCATCTTGGCTTGTGTAGTGTCTTGTGTGAGTAAAAGTCCTGTGAGCTTTTACGGAAAACTTCAACTCTTTTGTCCTTGATGTGAGGCTCTTTATGGTTCCCCTGCTGGGGAAAGAGTAGAAGGAAAAGTTTAGCTCCACCACATGGAAAAATTTAGAATAGTAGATTATAAACTCTTCTTTTCTCAAAGTAGGTGGATAAAACACCCCCCTCCACTCTTCGTAAGAAAAACCACTACAGCCTACATAAACCTTCAAGGTATGAACTTGGATTTGAAGTCTTTAAGAGCGGTTTCTATCCTTCTTTTGAGGTCATCATCTAAAGCTTTTTTCTCCTTTATGTCCTTTAACACATCAGGTACTTCTCTGTCTAGGTAAGCATAAAGCTCTTTTTCAAACTTTCTTACGGACTCAACGGGTATGTCATCAAGGTATCCGTTTGTGCCTGCATATATGGCTACTATCTGCTTTTCCACGCTTATGGGACTGTAAGGCTCCTGTTTGAGAAGCTCTACAAGTCTTAGTCCTCTGTTTATGGTCTGTTGGGTTGCCTTGTCAAGCTCAGAAGCAAACTGCACAAAAGCTTCTAACTCCCTGAACTGGGCAAGATCAAGTCTAAGAGTACCTGCTACTTGTTTCATGGCTTTTATCTGTGCTGCACCACCAACACGAGAAACGGAAAGACCCACATTTATGGCGGGTCTCACACCTTTGTTGAAAAGGTCTGGCTCCAAGTATATCTGTCCGTCTGTTATGGATATAACATTGGTAGGAATGTATGCGGCTACATCTCCTGCTTTTGTCTCTATTATGGGAAGAGCAGTCAAAGAACCGGCTCCAAGCTCGTCGTTTAGTTTGGCAGCGCGCTCCAAAAGCCTTGAATGTAAATAAAACACATCCCCCGGATATGCCTCTCTTCCGGGAGGTCTTCTCATGAGAAGGGAAAGCTGTCTGTAAGCTTCTGCGTGTTTTGAAAGGTCATCGTATATGACAAGAGCATGTCTTCCAGTATCTCTGAAGTACTCACCTATGGTGCATCCCACAAAAGGTGCAAGATACTGCAAGGATGCAGGGTCTGTTGCGGAAGCCACCACAACGCATGTGTATTCCATAGCTCCGTTCTTCTCAAGAAGTTCTATGATCCTTGCAGTAGTTGAACGCTTCTGTCCTATGGCTACATATATACAGTAAACATCTGTATCCTTTTGGTTCAGTATAGTGTCTATACATACGGTGGTCTTTCCAGTTGACCTATCACCTATGATGAGCTCACGCTGTCCTCTTCCTATGGGTATCATGGCGTCTATGGCTTTTATACCTGTTTGAAGGGGCTCGTGGACAGACTTCCTCTTGACTACACCCGGTGCTATCTTCTCAACGGGTGATCTGTATTCGTACTTTATGGGACCTTTTCCGTCAAGAGGGTTTCCAAGAGGGTCTATAACTCTGCCTATGAGTCCTTCACCTACGGGTGCATCAAGTATTCTTCCGGTTCTTCTCACTATGGAACCTTCCCTTATACCGCTTTCACTTCCAAGAATTATGATACCCACATTGTCCTCTTCAAGGTTAAAAGCAAGACCCATAACTCCGCTATCAAACTCCACAAGCTCGTTTGCCATCACACCATCAAGCCCGTAAGCTCTTGCAACGCTATCGCCTACATAATACACCACCCCTATCTCTTCCATTTTGGCAGAAGCTTCAAAGTCTTTTATGTGTTCTCTAAGAAGTTGCAGAGCCTCTTCGTAGGTAAGTGTTGCCATAATACACCTCCTTGTATAACTTTATTAAAAATTATACCATGCTAATCCGTATAAGCTTAGAGGATTTTTTTCTAATAAAGGACCAGGAGATAGAGTTTGAAAGGGGGTTGAATGTCCTTACAGGAGAGTCAGGCACGGGAAAGTCTCTAACCGTATTATCTTTGCTGTTTCTTATGGGTCATAAGCAGGAATATCCAGAAGGTACAGCTGTTGAAGCGGAGTTTTTAAAAGACGGAGAGCATGTAGTGGTAAGAAGGGAAATAAAAAAAGGCAGAAGCAGGTATTACCTGAACGGTGTAGGGAGCGTACAAAAAGTGATAAAGGACATGGTTTCCCAAATGGTCCTTCTTCAGGGGCAAAATGACAGGCTAAAGGTGCTCAAAAAAGACTTTCAGAGGGATACTTACGATAGGTTTGCGCAGTTGATAGAAGTAAGAAGAGAGTATGAAAAGCTCCACTCAAAACTTGAGGAGCTCAAAGAAAAACTCACAGATTGGAACGAAAGGCAGAGGGAAAGAGCCATAAGGCTGCAGATACTTCGGGAAGAGTTAAGAGATATAAAAAGCGTAGGACTAAGCGCTGAAGAGTATGAAAACATAAAAGAAAAACTCCGTTTGCTAAGCAGTATGGAGAAGATAAACACTCTTGTGGAGCGTGCTCTTTCTAACTTTACAGAGGGTGGTCTAACAGACAGACTGTTTGACCTGAAAAAAACTCTTGTACAACTGTGCACTTACGATAAATCTGTAGAACCCCTTTTAAAAAGCGTAGAAGGTTTAAATGAAGAACTGATATATTTAGAACGCACTCTTCGCACCAAACTTCTAGATCTGGACCCTCAAGAGATAAACAGGCTTAATGAGAAAGTTTATGCGGTGCAAAAACTTGAGAGACGCTATGGTATGAGCTACTCAGATGTGCTTAGATACGCAAAAAGCTTACAATCCCAGATAGAAAGCTTGGAAAAAGAAGAGGAAAGCAGGAGCAACTTAGAAGAACGAATATTAGAGCTCACAGAAAAACTAAAACATTTAGGCCAAGTACTATCAGAGAGAAGGCTCTCTTGTAAAAATGCTTTTGAAGATAAAGTGATGGCAACGCTTAGAGATACAGGCTTAGAAAAAGCTGTCTTTAAGGTAAATTTCATACCCAAAGGGGGAAGATACGGAGATGAAGATGTGGAGTTTCTTTTTTCCTCCTATGGCAGAGATGAAAAACCCTTAGAGGAAGTAGCCTCTGGTGGAGAGATGTCAAGGTTAGCCCTTTCTCTGTTTCTTTTGTCACCATCTACAGAAACCTATGTGCTTGATGAGATAGACACAGGCATAAGCGGAGAAGCATCCATAAAGCTTGCAAGATTACTGAGAAAGCTCTCCGAAAGCATGCAGATCATAGTAATAACCCACTCTCCTGCTATAGCGAGCGCTTCTCACAGACATATTCTAACTAAAAAAGAATTTATAGGTAACATGGCTTTTGTAAGGATAGAAGAGCTAAAAGGCGAAGACAGGATAAAAGAAATAGCCCGTCTTATGGGTATGGTTTCAGAAAAAACTGTGGAGAGCGCAAAAGAGTTGATACGGGAAGTAGTTTATAATTTATAGCCATGTTTTCCAGTGACGAGATAAGAGAACTGTTCCTTAGCTTTTTTGAAAAGAGAGGGCATACGAGAGTAAGAAGCGCTCCGTTAGTACCCGAGTCTGACCCCACGCTACTTTTTGTGAACGCAGGCATGGTGCCTTTCAAAAATGTCTTCTTGGGTATAGAAAAAAGACCCTATACAAGAGCGGTATCCTGTCAGAAGTGTTTGCGCGTTTCTGGAAAGCACAACGACCTTGAGAGCGTAGGTTATACTTCCAGACACCACACCTTTTTTGAGATGTTGGGCAACTTCTCCTTTGGAGACTACTTTAAGAAGACCGCTATAGAGTACGCATGGGAGTTTGTAACAGAGCATCTCAAACTTCCAAAGGAAAAGCTCTACATAACAGTATTCAAAGATGACGAAGAAGCCTACAGAATATGGACAGACCACATAGGCTTGCCAGAAGATCGCGTATGGAAGATGGGAGAGGAGGACAACTTTTGGCAAATGGGAGAAACGGGACCTTGCGGTCCATCTTCGGAGATACACTACGATAGAGGCGAAGGTGAAGGCGGTGAGAGGTATCTGGAGATATGGAATCTTGTCTTTATGCAGTACAACAAAGACGAGAAGGGGATCCTTACACCTCTTCCCAAACCCAACATAGATACGGGAATGGGGCTTGAGCGTATAGCCAGTGTCCTACAAGGTACTAAAACCAACTACGAAATAGACATCATAAGACCTCTTATAGCCTTTGGGGAAGAGCTATCTTCAAAAACTTACGGTGAGAGCTTTGAAACGGATGTTGCTCTAAGAGTTATAGCGGATCACCTTAGGGCTATTACCTTTGCCATATCTGACGGTGTTTTACCTTCTAACATAGGCAGGGGATATGTCATAAGAAGAATCTTAAGAAGAGCCTTAAGGTATGGCTACAAACTTGGCATACAAGAACCTTTTATGCACAAGGGCGTTGAGCTGGTCGTGAGCGTTATGAAAAGAGCTTATCCAGAACTTGAGCAGAGCATAAACTATGTGAAAGGTGTTGTAAAAGCGGAGGAAGAAAGATTTATACACACTCTCAAAAATGTCATGCCAGTAGTAGAAGAGATCATGGAAAAAGCCATGCAAGACCGTATCTTAAAGGGTTCTGATGTTTTTTCTTTGTATGATACTTACGGCTTTCCTTTAGACATGCTTGAAGATATAGCAAAAGAACGGGGTTTTACCATAGACATGGAAGGCTTTAAGAGGGAGATGCAAATACAAAGAGAAAAGGCAAGAAAACACTTCAAGATATCCTCAAAAGAGGTAAAACCCATCTATCAGCATCTTAAAGACTTGGGTAAAACCTCCAAATTCGTAGGCTACAGTAAGCACTCTACTATTAGTAGGGTTATAGCCATAGTCAAAAAAGGTGAGCTATTATCGGAGCTTAAAGAAGGTGAGGAAGGGGAGATCCTTCTTGAGGAAACACCCTTTTACCCAGAGAGGGGAGGACAAGTAGGTGATAGAGGGCTCATAAAGGGAGAGAGCTCTTACTTTGTAGTAGATGACACCCAATCACCCATTGAAGGAGTAATCTTACACATAGGAAAAGTAATAAAGGGAAGCGTGAAGGTTTCAGATGAAGTCTATGCAAGTATTGATGTGGAGAGGAGGGAAGATATAAGAAGAAATCACACCGCTACGCACCTTCTTCATGCGGTGCTCAGACAAACCATAGGTGAGCATGTGCGTCAAGCTGGCTCTTTGGTAAGCTACCAGTACCTCCGGTTTGATTTTACACACTACGAAGCTTTAAGTTGGGAACAGATGGCTCTCATAGAAGAAAAGGTAAACGAACACATACGCAAAAACTACGAGGTAAACATTCAAGAGATGGATTACGAAAGAGCCATAAAAGAAGGTGCCATAGCTATCTTTGAGGAAAAATACGGTGACAGAGTAAGAGTAATAACGGTAGGTGACGTTTCAAAGGAGTTGTGCGGAGGAACTCATGTAGACAGAACAGGAGACATAGGATACTTCAAGATCATATCAGAATCTTCTGTTGGCGCTGGAGTAAGAAGAATAATAGCAAAAACGGGAAGATGGGCAATAAAGCAAGCCTTTGAAGAACACAAACTTCTTGAGCACCTTAGTACCAGTTTGGGTGTAAAGCAAGAAGAGCTTTTTGATGCCGTTGAAAGACTACAAAGCCAGATAAAAGAAAAGGAGAAAGAGTTAGCTAAACTAAAGGATTTTCTTTTAAAGGAGAAGATGAAAAAGGAACTTAGAGAAGAAGAAGTGAAAGGTATAAAGCTATATTGGGCTATTTTTGAAGATGTAGACGCTGATGATCTTAGAGGCTCTGCAGATGCTATCAGAAACTCTTGTGGAAACTGTGTGGTTTTCTTAGTAAGTAAAAAAGGTGATAAACTCTCTACACTGTTGGCGCTTTCCAAAAGTCTTGCTAAAAAGCTATCAGCCAAAGAGATGATAAAGGACATAGGAGCTCTTTTAGGGGGTGGCGGAGGTGGAAGAGAAGACTTGGCTCAAGGGGGCGGGACAAAGGTGGAGGCTATAGGCAAGGCTGTTGAAAGGCTAAAAGAACTGATATATAATAGCACCTTTGCGGAGGTATAACAATGAAAAAGGGTATTCATCCAGAGCTAAAACCCACAACTTTCGTGTGTGGATGTGGAAACTCTTTCACTTTGCTTTCCACAAAGGGCGGTACTGTTTATCTTGAAACCTGCAACATGTGCCATCCTTTCTATACAGGAAAGCTCAGGATAAAACCTTACTATCTTGAGCTTACAGGAAGTGCAAAAGAGGAGTGATGCTTCCTGTAGAGTTAGAAAAAAAGTTAGAAGCTTTAGAGAAGAGGTACGAGGAGCTTCAAAACAAACTGACCTCTCAGGAAGTTCTTCAGGACAGAAGGGAGTTTGCAAAGCTCAGTAAAGAGATGAAAGACATAAGGGAAGTTGTAGAAACTTACAGAAACTATAAAAAGATACAGAAAGACCTAGAAGATGTCAGAGAACTTCTAAAGTCCGAGGAGTTTGAAAAACTGGCTAAGGAAGAGATAAAGAGATTAGAAAAGGAGGTGGAAGAAACGGAAAGATATTTAAGAGTGCTTATGCTACCAAAGGATGAAAGGGATGAAAAGAATGTGATTATAGAGATAAGGGCGGGAGTAGGTGGTGAGGAAGCTGCTCTTTTTGTAGCAGACCTGCTTAATATGTACCAGAAGTACGCGGAGGAAAAAGGGTGGAAGTTTACTATACTTAGTGCCAACAGGACTGGGCTTGGCGGATACAAAGAAGTCATAGCTCTTGTAGAAGGTCATGGAGCTTACTCAAGGCTAAAATACGAAAGCGGAGTACACAGAGTCCAAAGGATACCTCGTACCGAATCTGGGGGAAGGATACACACATCTACTGCAACCGTGGCAGTTCTTCCTGAAGTGGACGAAACGGAGCTTGAGATAAACCCACAGGATCTTAAGATAGAAACCTTCAGGGCGAGCGGTGCAGGAGGCCAGTATGTAAACACAACAGAGACCGCAGTCCGGATAACTCACATACCCACTGGCATAACAGTTGCCTGCCAAGATGAGAGGTCCCAGTTTCAAAATAAACAAAAAGCCCTCAAGATACTCTATGCGAGGCTTAAAGACTACTATGAAAGACAAAAGGAGGAAGAGATAGCCAAGGAGAGGAAAACACAGGTAGGTACAGGAGAAAGAAGTGAGAAAATAAGAACTTACAACTTCCCGCAAGGCAGGGTGACAGACCACAGGATAAACCTTACCCTTTACAAACTAAGCGATGTGCTTGAAGGAAAACTTGACGAAATAATAGAAGCTCTAATACAGCATGATATAGATGAAAAGCTCAAAGTTCAGGTATGAAACTGGGTGTGCTTGTCTCTGGTAGAGGTTCCAATCTTCAGGCTCTTATAGATAGCATAGAGTCAGGTAAACTGCCCTGCAGTATTAACATAGTTATATCGGATAGAGAAAAGGCTTACGCTCTAGAAAGGTGCAAAAGGCACAAAATACCCTACTTAGTGATAAAGAGAAAAGACTTTTCAACTCAGGAGTCCTTTGAGGAAGAGCTAATAAAAGCTCTAAGCGGTGTGGACCTTGTGGTATTAGCAGGCTTTATGCGTATTCTTTCTAAACATTTTGTAAAGACTTTTCCTGAAAGAATCATAAACATACATCCCTCTCTTACACCGGCTTTTTTAGGAAAGTCAGCTCAGAGGCAAGCCCTCGAGTACGGTTCTAAAATAACAGGTTGTACTGTTCACTTTGTTACGGAAGAGTTAGACAGCGGTCCCGTTATAGTTCAGGCTTGCGTACCTATACTTCCTGATGATACAGAAGAAACCTTATCAGAGCGCATACTCTCTTACGAGCATAGATTATTACCTCAGGCGGTAAGGTGGATATCCGAGGGAAGGATAAAGGTTATGGGAAGAAAGGTAGTAGTCCAAGGTGCAAACTACGGAACCCTTCCTGTAAATCCGCAACTTGAGATGTTTTAGCTTTGAATATATGATATACTTTCTTTAAACTCTTATGAATAAAGTGGAGTCTTTTTTAAAGGTTGCAAAAGAATCAGCGTTAATAGGTGGACTTATCCTCAAAGAACACTTTGGAAAGCTCTCCCAGAAAGATGTCCAAGAAAAGTCGGAAAAAGATGTGGTGAGTTTTGTGGATAAAAGCTCTGAGGAAAGGATAAGAAGACACATAAAGATAAACTTTCCAGACCACGATGTGGTGGGAGAAGAAGAAGGAGGTGCAGACAACGGCGAATATGTTTGGTACATAGACCCCCTTGATGGAACGAAAAACTACATAGCAGGTTTTCCCATCTTTGGTGTATCTGTAGGTCTTACTTATAGGAGAGCACCTATAGTGGGAGTGGTATACATGCCTTTATCTGACACTCTTTACTGGGCTCACAAAGGTGGCGGTGCTTACAAAAATGGCAAAAGGATAGAGATTAGCAAAAGAGCACAAGTAAAAAGTTTTTTCATCGCTTACGGTTTTCCCTCAAGGGCAAAAAGAAACCTTGACATATACTGGAATATATTTAAGGAACTTTTTGAAAAAGTGGGAGCTATGCGAAGGCCGGGTGCTGCAGCAATAGACCTTTGTTTCACCGCAGAAGGTATATTTGATGGTCTTATAGAGTTTGAACTAAATCCGTGGGATGTGTGTGCAGGCATGCTGATGGTAGAAGAAGCAGGCGGAAAGGTACATCTCACAAAAGGTCTGACCAAGGGTACAGATGTAATCGCAGGCACACCTGAAGCATATCCATACATAGAAAATGCTGTAAAATCTAACTTAGAGGGTTTATAACATGATGAAGTTTTTGGTGCCAGTTGACTTTACGGAGATAACCAATCCCCTCCTTAGGTTGGTAAAAATGTTAGCTCAAGCCCATTCTGCAAAAGTGGTTCTCCTTCATGCGGTATCACCAATACTTTATCTTCCCTATCCGGAAAGCTTTGGAATGAGCGTTGTAGACCTTGAGCTTCTTTCTGACCTTGAAAAGAAGAAGGAAGAAGAGGCAAAAGATCGGCTCGTTGGACTTGCAGATTTTTTAAAACCTATATCTGTAGAGCTAATGGTTGATATAGGTGACCCTGCAGAGATCATACTCGAAAGGGAGCAGTCCTTTGACCTTATTATAATGGCTAGCCACAGAAAAAGCCTGATAGAAAAGATACTCGTAGGTTCTACAGCGGAAAAAGTAGCAAGGTACACAAAGAAACCCCTACTTGTACTAAAAGGCAAAGAGGTAGAAAACTTCAGAAAAGTGGTCATAGCACACGACCTGTCCAAATACGCAGAACTTGCCTTTGAGTTTGCTCTCAAACTCCTTAAACCTTTTGGTCCACAGATAACCATACTTCATGTTGAAGAAACCATAGAACTGCCCGTAGTAGCCAACATAAAGGATGTTATAAGTGAGCGTTACAAAGAAGAGAAAACAAAGTACTTAGAAGGTCTTAAAGAGAAAGCTCAAAGAGAAGGTTTTACCGCTCAGGCAAAAGTTATAGAAGGGAAAAGTCCCACAGAAGCGTTACTGGAATATCTAAAAGATAACACAGATGTAGACCTAATAGTTATGGGAAACAGGGGACTTTCTACACTTCAGAGGGTACTTCTTGGAAGTACATCTTCAGAAGTCCTCAAGAAAGCAGAGCTGCCGGTACTTATACACAGGAGTGTTCAATGATATATCTGCTTTTACTGATTTTTGTATCTTTACCCTCTCTTGCCTACAATCCTTATACAGATTACTTTCTCTGCAGGTACTATCAGCAGGAAAAACCATATAAAGCCCAAGCATACTGCATAAGAGCTTTGGAAAGAGCTCCCACACTGAGCCTCTTTTTAGATACAGTAAGGCTTGAGCTTTTTTTGAAAAGAAAGGATACAGCTCTTGAACTTGCAAAGAGGATGAAAGCACTGTATCCAAAGCATCAAGAGTCTTACCTAACCCTTTATAGCGTTTATTCTTTAATGAAGGAGCAAAATAAAGCTTTGTCCGTGCTTGAGGAAGGCTACGCTCTAGTTCCTCAGTCCAAAGAGATTATGCTCTTTCTGGCAGATGAATACCTAAGAAGGGGTGAAACAGAAAAAGCAAAGTCTGTTATAGAAAAACTCGCAGAGGAAAGTCCTGACAATCCATTACCCTATTACATGCTTGCAAGAATATACCTCTCTGAAGGCAATAAAAAGCTTGCCATACAGTACTTAGAAAAATCCCTAAAGATAAACGCCACCTTTGAAGCTGGATTTATTACCTTAGGCAAGATTTACGAGGAAGGTGGAGAATACACTAAAGCGGAACAGCTTTACAAGGATGTGCTAAAAAGTTCGCCAAACAACAAGTCCGCTCTTGAAAGGCTTGCCCAGCTGTATGTGCTCACCAACAGGCTTGAGGATGCGCAGGAAGTGTACGAAAAACTTGCTCAGCTTTACCCTGAAGAAAATTACACCTATCAATACGCTTTGGTACTTATAAGAAGCGGAAAGAAAGACCAAGCGGAAAGAATTCTTAGTCAGCTTTACTCCCAGTATCCAGACCGTCTTGACATAGCCTACACCTACGGCTTACTTTTAGAGATGGAGAAGAAAACGGATAGTGCACGCAAAATATACGAAGATATACACAAAAAAGATCCCACCAACACAAAGGTTATAGAAAGACTCGCAGGCATATACATAGATAGCAGAGACTACGAAAAAGCACACCATTTACTCCAAAAAGGTCTTTCCTTAGAGCCTAAGAATTACGAGCTTAACCTTCTTATGGGAAGTCTCCTTAACGATGAGGGAAAACCTCAGGAAGCTCTCACTTACATAAACCACGCTATAAACACAAATCCCATGGACTACAGGGGATACTTTTTAAGAGCCATAGTGCATGACAGGTTGGAACAAACAATAAGCGCAGAAGCAGACCTCAAAAAGGCTCTTGAGCTAAACCCTGGTGATCCCGAGCTTCTAAATCACTTAGGATACTCTCTCCTTCTATGGTATGGACCTGCACGCTTAGAGGATGCAAAAAAACTCATACTTGAGGCATTATCAAAGGATAAGGAAAACCCTGCCTACATGGACAGTTATGCCTGGGTTCTGTATTATGAAGGAGATTATAAGAGCGCTTACGAATGGCTAAAAAAGGCATACGAAAAAGAAAAAGAAGACCCTGTCATCAACGAACATATGGGGGATGTGCTTGTAAAACTCGGAAAGTACCAAGAGGCTAGAAAATACTATGAAAAGGCGTTGGAACTTCTAAAAGCGGGCAAAAGAGGAGAACCGGGGCAGGAAAACAGGCTCAAAGAAAAGCTTAAATAATACTGATGCTGTGGAGCTTTTTGACCTGGGAATTAATAAAAATGTCCCTTATTATCAGCGTTGTACTATCTTTAGTTTTTATACTCTTTCAGTTTTTTAGGATAGACAGCATAGTTCTATCCCTTCCTCTGCAAGAAACCTTACCCTTTTTAATACTCTGGATATTCTATTCTCTCTTTTATTTCCTGCCAACTTCACTTTTCGTATCTTCCTCTTTTGTTTTTTTTGAACTAAAAGATACTAAAAAGCTAAGCGTTATAGAATCCTTTAGTATATCCCCATACTTTACTCACTTGCAGATACTTCTAAGGTGCATACCTGTATTTTTATTCTTGGTATTTACATCCTTTATGCTTCATGAAGAAGACATATCTTTCATGAGAAATTATTTAATTTATAAATATTACTTGAACATGGTTTATTCTATACCAGAAAAGACCTTTTCTACAATAGGAGATATGACTTTCTATGTGGATGGGCGCACTGGTAATTATCTTAGTAATGTATTTTTTAAAAAAGACAGTGTTTTAGTGGTGGCAAAGAGTGCACGCATAGAAAAAGACACTCTAGTATTCGTTGAAGGAAGCCTGCTGTCGGAGGAAAAGAATAAGTTTTATCTAACATCCTTTTGGGAATACCGGCTAAGCCTTAGGAAATTTGTAAGTTTAGAAAGGAATAAGGAAAAGCTCAGAAGAGACCAAAAGCTTAATTTACTGAACTCTCTACTTTCGCCCATGCTTATCACTTTAGGTTTCTTGCTATCAAAAAAGACAGAGCGCGCTACAAGGCTTTACTATTCTGTAGGTGTCCTCTCTGTGTTTTATCAGTTTTTCCTCTTGACGATAAAGTCTCTACTGTAAGTTTCATCAATTTTTCATCTTAACCCCCATAGAATTATACTTATCAATAACACTTTTAAGGAGGTAAGCCATGAAGAAGTTCTTAGCAGCACTACTTACAGTAGCCTTTGCAGGTGCAGCTATAGCTGCCGAAGCTCAAGCCCCAGCCGCAGAAAAGAAGGAGGAAAAGCCCGCCGCTGAGAAGAAGGAGGAAAAGGCTCACAAAAAAGCTCACAAGAAGGTTCATAAGAAGCACATGAAGAAGGAGGAGAAGAAGGAAGAGAAGAAGGAGGAAAAGAAGGAAGAGCAAAAGATGTGAGTCTTTTGTGGGGGCTTTAGCCCCCTTCTATCTCTATGTTGTACTGCTTTATCTTTCTGTATAGATTAGAGAGATCAAGGTTTATTGCCTGTGAGACTCTTTTTAAATCGTAGTTGTATTCTTTTAATTTTCTTTTTATGAATAACTTTTCAAACTCCTGCTTAGCGCTCTTGAGGTCTCTTTGCCAGAAAAGTGCCTCATAATCCTCTGCAGGTAAAAAGCCAAGTAAGTTTGTTATGTCCTGCGGCTTTATCTCTTCACTCGTATGAAGGATCACAAGTCTTTCCATAAAGTTTTTAAGTTCCCGCACGTTCCCCTTCCATGGATAAGCCATCAGTAATGCTTTTGCTTCATCTGTAAGGTGTTTCTTGGTTTTTTTATATTCTTTGGAAAACTTATCTAAAAAGTGTTCCGCAAGCAAAATTATATCTTCACCTCTCTCTCTAAGAGGCGGCAAGCTTATAACAAAGGCGGATATTCTGTAGTAAAGGTCTTCTCTAAAGTTTCCCTTTTTTATCTCCTCGCGCAGATCTTTGTTGGAAGCACAGATGAGTCTAAACTCAGAATACACGGTCTGTGTTCCTCCTAACCTTGTGAACTTCTTAGTCTCAAGTACTCTAAGCAGTTTAGCCTGAGCCTTTAGGCTCATGTCTCCTATTTCGTCAAGGAAGAGGGTTCCGCCGTGTGCAAGTTCCAACTTACCTTGCTTTCTTGCAAATGCGGAAGTAAAGGCACCTTTTTCATATCCAAAGAGCTCTGCTTCTATAAGCTCCTCTGGGAGCGATGCACAGTTTATATCCACGAAAGGTGCTTGACTTCTTTCAGAAAGCTCGTGTATCTTTCTTGCCACCAGCTCTTTACCCGTCCCACTTTCACCTGTTAGGAGCACATTTATGTTTGTCTTGGCTATCTTTCCTATGAGTTGCTTAAGCTCAAGCATGGGTTTTGAATAGCCTATAAGATCATCCTCTCCACTTTTTGTTGCCCTTTTTCTCAAAACTTCCTGAACCGCTCTATCTACTGTTAGAAACAACCGTTCCATAGAGAAGGGCTTTTCAAGAAAGTCATAAGCACCCTCCTTTATAGCTCTGACAGCGTGTTCTATCTTTCCATGACCTGTTATGATGATGACACTTGTATCTGGAAGATAAGTCTTAATGTAGCTCAAAAAGGATAGACCATCCCCATCGGGAAGCCATACATCAAGTAAAACTGAATGAAAGTATTCGGACTGTATAAGTCTTTTACTACTTTCTATGCTTTCCGCGGTCTTTACATAATAGCCTTCTTCTTCAAGAAGCTTTGCAAGGGTTTCTCTTATGTTCTTTTCGTCGTCAATCACTAAAAGGGCACCTTTCATATCATAATAAAAGATAACTCAAAAGCACAGACTTTTAAGATAAAGTCTTTTAGCTCTTGACTTATGATAAAAATCATTTTAAATTATTGTTATATTCACGACAATTTAACAGGAGGTATGTAGCATGGATGCGTTGGGATTTTACCCTATGTGGTATGTACCCGTAGTAGGTAGTGCCTTTGCCATAGCTATAATAGCTACCATTCATGTAATGGCATCCCATACTTCTGTAGGTGCTTCCATTCTTTTGGCATACTTGGCTACAAAAGCCTACAAGGAAAACCAGCCGCAGATCTACGACTACATCAAAAAGTACCTTTTAGGACTACTTGTCTTTTCTTATGTATCAGGTTCTATAACTGGTCCGGGCATTTGGTTTTCTGCAACCGTCGTCAACCCACGGGGCATTTCTGCACTTATCCACAACTTTGTGTGGGTGTGGGCTGCGGAGTGGGTCTGGTTTGTGGCGGAGGTAACCCTTGTGTATATCCTCTTTTATACCTTGGGAAAGATTGATCAGAGAAGCTGGCTTAGGCTTGCATGGACTTTTGCCATAGGCTCCTGGGCAACCATGTACATAATAGTGGGAATCCTGTCCTTTATGCTCTCCCCAGGACACGAAAAGTGGTTTACCACAGGCAACATACTCGACGCCTTTTACAACAAGAATTACTTCCCCCACCTATTGGAGAGAACATCCTTTATGTTTGCTATAGCTGGTACCGTCGGTCTTGCCATAGCAGCACTTATGAAGAAGGACCTTCCAGAGAAAACCTTTAAGGAGATAGTCAAGACGCTATCTTATTGGGGTATAGGTGGTGTGGTTTTTGGGCTTATGTTCTTCGTGTGGTATATATCCACGCTTCCTAACAGAAGCAATGTAATACTTGAAAATGTTATACCCCTCTATTTGAAGCTACCTATAATGCTAATTGTTCTTCTTGTGCTTGCTCACTTTTTCCTAACAGCTGTCAGACCACAGGCTGTAAGGTTCTGGATGGCTTATCCCATATACATCCTTATATTCTTCATGGGTGTGTATCCTGAGGAGAAGATCAGAGAGACCCTCAGGAAACCTTATGTAGCCGGTGAGTTTGTGTGGGTCAACCAGATAATCTCCAGAGATGTACCTGCTAAGGGTATAAAGTCTGAGGTCCCCATTATAGATCAAAAAGGTCTTTTGACAGTAAATCCTTTCGTCCCAGAAGGTCTTAAGAAAGTAAATTCTCAAAACGAGATAATGGCTGGAAAGGCAATGGCAATCCTTGAATGTTCTGGTTGTCATAATGTAACGGGTTCTACGGGGCTAAGACCCTTCGGGCAGAAGTTTGCAGGAATGACAGACCCTAACGCTGTTTACAACTTTTTGGTAAGCTACCTTAGAGACAACCATCCACCTTATATGCCAAAACTTACAGGTACAGATGAAGAGATAAAAGCTCTTTCTGCTTACATAGCCCATATGATTTCTAAGGGCGGTTCTGTTTCTGCAAAGATAGAAGTTCCCAACGCATCTTCAGAAGCCAAAAAGGAGGTTCAGCCATGAAAGACATGGTAAGGTGGTTTTTACTGTTCATCCTTTCCTTTATGTTAATAGGCGGAAAATGGGCGTTTGCTGGTGATGTGGGAACTATGCTAAAGGCTATGCCTGACCCTGCGGGTGCTCCTTTCTTCCCCGTTGTTATGCAAGTGCTTCAGGTGCTCACATGGATGCTTCATATTCTCTTTGTCTACACAGCTATTGGCGGTCTCTTCTTTAGCATATACGGTTTTACAAAAAGAGAAGAAAGGTGGCAAAGGCTTTCTAAGGCAACTCTTGAACTTGCAAAGGTTTCCGTCTCTTTGGCTATAGTTCTTGGGGTCGCTCCACTGCTCTTTTATCAGGTGATATATGACCCACTGTGGTACACATCCGCCAACCTTTCTGCCTGGTGGTATGTACTCTTTATTGTCTTCCTCCTCGTAGGTTATTACTTTATATGGGGAGCTTACTTTACAAAGGATAAACCTTCAATGTCCATGCTTATGTCGGTTCT
>JAPYWJ010000015.1 GCA_028276405.1 Hydrogenobacter sp. | reverse complement strand
CTCAAAGAGCAAGAGGTCAACTTCATACTTGACCCAAACGCGGGAGACAGACCCTGCAGTAGCACATCCTTTAACCTGGCAGGCTACTGCACAGTAGGCGTCATCTTCCAGCCCAAGTCCGAAGGGAAAAAGCAAGCATACCTTGAGGTTTACTACAATCAGCCCTCTCCTGTAAAGGTCTACATAACAGGCACAGGCACATCCCAACAGCAAGCACCACCCTCTGGAGGTTCTGGAGGAAGCTCTGGTGGAGGCTCTGCTGGAGGAGGAAGCTCTGGTGGAGGTTCTGGAGGAAGTTCTGCTGGTGTTAGCTCCTCTGGTGGTGGAGGTGGATGCTCTATGGGTGGTTCTGCATCTGGTGTAAATGCCCTTGGGTGGCTACTGCTACCAGCCTTTGCCCTTGTAAGGAGACTAAGAAGGAGATAAAACCTTGGGTCCCTTTTGGGACCCTTTTTGTTTTAAATTCTAAGCTGGGTGAGAAATTAGTTTTTGGTAGTAAATAGCTACCTTCTTTGCTTGATCTCTCACTCAAGGTGAGGTATTATAATTATATTACTTTGAATGTAAGCCTAAGACTTCCCGAAGAGTACTACAAACAAGTCAAAGAGTACTTAATGGGTAGAGGTTTTCAGGAACGGGAGGTTCAGTATGCTCTGTGGTCTGTGTGCAGAGAAGGCACATGTGCAACTCTTTATCCTTCTGGTGCTTTGTTGTTGCAAGGAGAAGAAAGCGAGCATCTTGCAGACCTCATCCTTTCGTTAATAAAAACACCTCATAAGGTGATCATAGGCTGTGATGAATCAGGAAAGGGTGATGTGTTTGGACCCTTAGTGGTTTGTTGTGTAGTAATATCCCCATCTTCTTATAAAAAAGTGCTTTCCATAGGTCCCAAAGATTGCAAACTTCTCAAAGATGAAGAGCTCTACAAAAAGGTGAAGAGTCTCTCTGGGTTAGTTGATGCACGATGCGTTATTTACGAGCCAGAGCTTTTGAACCAACTTTACCAAACGCTTAAAAATTTAAACAGGATACTGGATAAAGCTTACAGCGAGCTCATAAAAGGCTTGGGACAGGGTGTGGAAATACGCATAGATGCCTATTCTTTGCGCAACCCTTTTGGAAGTAATGTTATCTTTGAACCCAAAGGTGAAAGGGACATAGCAGTGTCCGTGGCGAGCATGTTTGCAAGAGCTAAGTTTTTGGAGTGGTTAAAGCGATACGGCCTTCCAAAGGGTGCCAGCAAATCAGTTATGAAAGTAGCCAAAGAGATGTTTCAGAAAGACCCAAAAAATGCTAAAAAGCTCCTAAAAACTTTTTTCTTAGACTGACCAAAAGCCGCCAGAAAACAAAGAGAAGAAATAAGATCACCATGCAGAAGATCACAGCACCGCTTGGGGGTATGTCTAACTCTAAGGATATAAAAATACCTGCAAAAGTAGCAACGAGAGAAACACACACAGATATCACAAGCGTAGATAGGAAGGAAGTGGAAACAAGGAGGGCAGACATGGGTGGTATGGCTATGAAGGAAGAAGCCAATATAAGTCCTACCGCTTTTATTGCAAATACTATATTTGCAGAAGCTATTCCGATAAGTAAGTAATTCAAAGTTCTGACCTTAACACCCCTCAAAACTGCTATCTCCTCGTTGAAGCTGATAAGAAGCAGTTCCCTGTAATAGACATACACAAAGATGAGACTAAACAGGCATACCAAAACTGAACTCAAAAGCTCTCTATCGGAGACGGTCAGTATGCTGCCAAAAAGATACGAGTAAATATTACTTCCAAGATTTTGAGTAATACCCAAGATGATGATAGCCAGCGCCACACCTAAGGAAAAAAATAGCGATATGACAGTGTCTGCGGGTAATCCCTTCCTTTCTATGAGAAACTCAACAGCTAAGCCTGATATTACAGTATAAAGGAGAGTAAATACCATAGGGTCTGTGTTAAACAAGATGGCTAAAGCTATACCTCCAAAAGCTGCGTGAGATAGTCCCGCCCCCAGCAGAGACAATCTCTTCATGAGCAAAAAAACACCTACAAGCGATGTGGAGACACTTATGAAAATACCGCTTACTATGCCTTTCCACAGAAAAGCGTAATCTAAAAATTCCATGTCAGTGAAGCCTGTAGAGTTCTTTTAGCATACCTTTAAGCTCTTGAGTTCCTACCAGTTTGCATTCTTGCATACCCAAGCATAAGACTCTGTTTGCATTCCTAAGAACAAAACTCACATCGTGGGATACTACCACTACAGTTTTCTTCTTGCTTATATCTCTTAATATGTTTTCTATGTGTTCTTGAGCGTGTATATCAAGTCCTGTTAGGGGTTCATCAAGAAGAAGAAGGTCTGGGTTTGTAGTAAGAGCAAGAGCAAGAAGTACCCGCTGTTGCTGACCACCCGATAGTTTTATAAACTGCTTTTTTAGAACATCCTCAAGGTGAAGATAAGCTATAACCCAACCCACTTTCTCTTTTGGAGCTACAGCCTTAAAAAGCTCACCTACCGTTCCTGTAAAAGCTTTTTCTACATAAAATTTTTGGGGCACATAACCAACCCTTTTCCAGTCTTTGAAGGTTCTCAGGTCTTTCCCAAAGAGCTCTACTTTGCCTCTTATGGGTTTCACAAAGCCAAGTACCAGTCTAAGAAGAGTTGTTTTTCCAGAACCGTTGGGACCCAGAATACCAAAAAACTCTCCTTCAAAAACGGAAAAGCTAAGGTTATCTATGATGGGTTCTTCCCGTCTGTAGTAAAAGGTGAGGTTGCTGACCCTTATCACTTCCTTGAATGGCATTGTAGTCCCTCTTTTAAGCTTCTAAGGTTTCTTTCCATTATGCTAAAGTAGTCATCAGAAGGTTCTTGGGGGAAAAGGGAAGAGTTGAGGAAAAGCACCTTAGCACCCGTCTGACTTGCTATAAAATTCGCTACCTTTTCATCCTGTCCTATTTCTGCGAATATATACTTTATACCCTCGTGCCTTATGGTTTGTATTATGAGTTTTATTTGGGAAGGTTTTGGTTCTTCCTCTGCATGAACACCCATCAAGCTGATAGTTTTGAGATTATAATCTTTTGCCAGATAATCCCATGCCCTGTGCGTGGTTACAATGATCCTATGCTGACAGTTTTTTAAAGTGTTTTCGTATTCTCTATCAAGCTCTTTGAGTTTTTGCACATAACTGTTGTACTTATCCTCGTAGTGGGACCTGTAAGCGGGATCGAAGTTTATAAGCGTAGAATTTATGTTCTTTACAACAAGCATGTACCTTTTGGGAGATAGCCATACATGTGGATCCGGAAAGTTTCCGTATTTTATCAAACCTATCCCTTGGTTTAAGAAAACCAGCTTGCCCCTGGGAAGCTCCGTAAGAAGATACTTTTCCCAATTTTCTAATCCTAAGGAAAACACTAAGTTTGCATCCGCAAGCTTTTTCATGTCTTTAGGTGTTAGCTCATACTCATGCGGGTCTGCCTGAGACTTTATTAAGAGGTCTACACTATGCAGACCCCCAGCTATGTATTTAAGAGGATAGTAAACAGGGTAGGTAGTAGCTACAAGCTTGCTTGAAAAGGCTAAGCTTAAGGCAAGGAGCAAGGAGAGAAAAGTTTTTAACATGTGCATAATTTTATCACACTAAGTCTTTAAAGCCCTGCTTCTTGTGGCAAAGAGTATTTTCTGCAAGTCTTTCCCTCGCACACCAAAAGACCATCTACTTCCTTCTTAATAACTACTTTAAAAGGTCTAAAAGCACGCAGAGCTCTTTCAAAGTATTCTGAGGTCTCTACTTTAAAAATGCCTCTTAGAAAAGCCTGCAAACTAAGAACATAAGAAGGAGATGCCATAGGGATCTCTCTGATGAATTTGGAAAAAGCCATCAAGTTCTTTTCCGCAAGGTCTCCGTATTTGGTATCACCAAGTATTGCCTCAAGTAGCATAAGCACATAGGGTGCTGTGCCGTTTACTGATTGTGTAGGTGTGTCTTGCAAAGGTTTGGTTTTAACTTCAAGAAATCCTTCTCCCTTTTTCTGCGTGTCAAAAAATCCCCATCCTTGCTCATCCCAAAAAAGCTCTATAGCTCTGTCTATAAGTTCCTTGGATGCTTGCAAATAAGCACCTTCTTGGGTTAACTCAAAGAGAGATAAAAGTCCGTAAGACAGAAAGATGTAGTCCTCAGAGTAGCCTTCCACATCTTCTGCGTGAAAAAGGAGACCTTCTTGGTATCTTTCTCTTAGCAACCTGTCCGCAGTTTTTTTAGCCACATTCAAAGCCCAATCATCCCAAAAAACTTTGTAATACACGCACAAAGCGTCTATCATAAGTCCATTCCAGTTGGTGTAAATGGTTTTGTCCACATAAGGCATCTCTCTACTTTCTCTGTAATGAAGAAGCTTTGTTTTCAACCTTTTGATAACATCTTTGACATACTCTTCGGATATATTTAAGGCTTTTGCCACTTGCTCTGGTCTTAGGTTCATGTAGAGCACCATCTTACCCGAATGCGTACTCTTGGTTCCAAAGTGTAGCCTCGCTATCTTTAACTCCTCTGAGCCTAAGATGGATTCTATTTCTTGCTCAGTAAAGGTATAGTATCCGCCTTCGTCCAAAAGCCCTATGTCCGCATCCTGAGATGCGTAAAATCCACCTTCTGGGTCTGCACCGTACCTTTTGTAATACTCTACTATTCCTTCCGCGATGTATCTGTAAAGGTCATCCCTAAAGACTTGATAAGCTAAAGAATAAAGCCTGAGAAGTTCTGCATTATCGTACAGCATCTTTTCAAAGTGTGGTATATGCCAATCTTCGTCCGTAGAGTATCGGAAAAAACCTCCCAACAGGTGATCATACACACCACCTTTTGCCATGGCTTCTAAGGACACGCTTATGGCTCTTTTTACGAGTTCTTCTTTAGTAAAGTGATGGTGGTAAAGGAGAAGTTCAAAAGCCTTAGCGTGGTGAAACTTTGGAGCATTACCTATACCACCCTTTTGGTAGTCTATAGATGATAGCAAAGCACCTATAGACCTTTCAAGAAGGTCCTCGTCCAAAAAGTCTTTAAAATTTGTAGAACTAAAAGCCTGAAGCTCTCTGAAGATGCGCTCTGCTGATCTGACGACCCGATCTCTATCCTCTTTCCAAAGCTGAGCTATTCTTAAAAGCAGGGACTTAAAGCCGGGTCTTCCCCAACGCTCATCGGGTGGGAAGTAGGTACCACCAAAGAAAGCTTTACCTTCTGGTGTTAAAAAAACCGTCAGTGGCCAGCCACCCGTGCCAGTCAGAGCTACAACTACTTCCTGATACCTTCTGTCTATATCTGGCCTCTCATCTCTGTCAACCTTTATGGCTACAAAGTGCTCGTTTATTATCTGCGCTATTTGAGGATCTTCAAAGCTTTCCTTTGCCATCACATGACACCAGTGGCACCAAACACCACCTACAGAGAGCAGTATGGGTTTGTCCTCCCTTTTGGCTTTTTCAAAAGCCTCTTGGCACCACTCGTACCAATCCACAGGCTGGTGTGCTGACTTTTTCAGGTAGGGACTTCTGGCATTTACTAATCTGTTAGGCATAATCTAATAAGTTAAGCAAATTAGTTTTCACTGCATAAAGTAGTCAAAGTTTACCCTTAGAACCTTCCCCTTGTCATCTTTTATGTATATATTGATAGAGTATAACCCTTTATCTGACATTTGGAACCATCCGCCGTAGTTATCTCCGTACTGGTGTGGGTATTTGGTAAGAGGTTTCCTCTCCGCTCTTAGGAGAGGGGATCTGACTTCCGCTTCAACCTTATAGTCAGACAGATACTTAACATTATCCTTTTCCTCCCTCCACAAGGCTACCGCAAGGTGGTGTGTATCGTAAGCCTTTGGCTCTCCATGACTTTTCACCAAGAGCTCGTAAGCTCTAGGAAATGTACTTTTTAACTCTTGAATGCTTACCACACCTATGCTTACATTCATATTAGCCAGTCTTTTGGTCAGAGGTGTTTTAAGTATATCATCCTCTTGAGCGTAAACTAAAGGTAAAAGGAGAAGAAGTAAAAAAAGCCACCTTGTTTTCATCTTTCCACCTCCTACACTTTTAAGGTATCCAACAAGCCTTTTTAATGCAATTAGAACTTTATTCCTTTTGTATAAGCACGCCTTATATAAACTTTTTCTGAACTGATGAATTTGTGTTATAATGATGGTGTTATGGAGCATGTTTACTTTGGTATAGTTGCTATGGGAATATCGCTAACGCTTATCTTGCTTGCAGGCAGACCTTCCTTAAGACCCACTAAGTTTCAGGCTCTGTGGGAAGGATACTTGAGATTTGTAAGAAACATGCTTCTTGAAAATGCTGGGCAAGAAGGATTAAGGTACGCACCTTTTATTGCCAGTATAGGGCTTTTTGTGTTTTTTTCCAACCTTTTAGGCATGGTACCGGGGCTTGAAGCTCCAACCGCAAATGTTAATACAAACTTGGCTTTAGCTCTCTGTGTTTTCTTGCTTTATAACTTTGAAGGTTTTAGGCATCACGGAGTAGGATACCTCAAACACTTCATGGGACCTAGTCCTTACCTTGCACCCGTTTTTTTCCTTATAGAGATCATCTCTCACCTTGCCAGACCCATAACTCTTACTCTGAGGCTTTTTGCTAACATGAAGGGTGGAGCTTTGTTGCTTTTGGTCCTTGTTAGCCTTGTGGTAAAAAACCCCTTTACCATGGCGGTATCACCTTTGCTACTTTTGTTTATCATAGCTATAAAGTTCTTGGCGGTTTTTATACAGTCTTACATATTCATGATACTTTCTGTAGTTTATCTTTCCGGTGCAATTTCTCATGAGGGACACTAATATGAAAAACTTAGTGGAAGGAGGTTTGATATGAAGGCAAGATTGCTAATGCTCGGCACACTTTTAGCTACGGGAGTTGCCCTTGCCCAGGAGCCCACTCAGGGTACAAACCTAAAAGAGGGTCTCATGTATCTGGGTGCAGGATTAGCCATAGGCCTTGCAGCTTTGGGGACAGGTATAGGAATGGGGCATGCGGTTAGAGGCACGCAAGAAGGCACTGCAAGAAACCCAACAGTAGGAGGAAGGTTACAGACGGTTATGTTCATAGGCTTAGCTTTTATAGAGACGCTCGCTCTATATGCACTGCTGGTAGCCATTATACTTCTTTTCGTTAAGTGAGGAGTTAATGGATGGCAACTCAGAGGAACATAACAAGAACATCTAATCTCAAAAGAAAGCGCAAGAGCGGATTTCTTGCAAGGATGTCTACCAAAAGCGGAAGGAAGATAATAAAAAGAAGAAGGCAGAAGGGTAGAAAGAGATTGGCACCTTGAGAAAAGCGTTGGTGTTGCTCTTAAGATTTTGGCAGGGGGTTATTTCCCCTCTTTACCCACCCTCCTGCAAGTATCATCCTACATGTTCTGAGTATGCTATCCTTGCTGTTGAAAAGTACGGTCCGCTAAAAGGAACGCTCAAAGCTCTATGGCGACTCATAAGGTGTAATCCTTTTTCAAAGGGAGGTGTTGATTACCCTTGATGGAGAAAGACCACATAGACTTCAAGAGGCTTTTTATACTAATGCTTGCCATAACTCTGTTTATGTTTGCCTTTGAGATGTATACATACTATTTTTCACCCAAGGGGAGTTCCACCCCTCAGGTTAAAAAAGAAGAGCCCAACACCATGGTGCCCCAGCTTATGTTGGGAAGCACTAGAGCATCTAAAAAACCTACAGATGTTCAGAGCTTTGATGTGGGACAGTACAGTATTTCTGTGTCTTTAGAGGGTGGGAAATTGGTACGCATAATAGACAAGAAGTACTCCTATGACCTTATCACGGATACAGAAAGAAAGCTTAATATATACCCTCTTGAAGTATATACGGGAAATCCAGACATAGACCAAAAGCTTAACTTTTCTCCCTATACACTGAGTAAGGATGGCAACACCATCACCATGACTTATTCAGACGGGAACATTAGCCTTACAAAGGAGCTTACCTACGAAAAGGGATATTTTAGATTTCGTGTAACTTCAAAAAACTTACCTTCTACCATCTATGTAGTTGTAGGGAGCCACCCTAAAGGGGATGAATTTTACACACATTCAGGACCCATTGTGAGCCTTGAAGGTACTATAGAAAGAATAGACATAAACAGTATAAAGGGAAGGCAGGTAATAAAGGGAAATATAAACTTCGCAGGAGAGGAAAGCAGGTACTACTTTAAAGGCTTTGTTGGTAAGATAAACTCTGTAGTCATATATAGAGCTGAGGATAACAGTACTATAACCCTCGTTGAGGTAGATAGCCCCCTGATCTTCTACGCAGGTGCCAAGGAATATTCAATACTAAAGCGAATAGGACTTTCGGATGTTATAGACTATGGAACGCTAAAGCTTTTAGTCAAGCCCCTGTTTATCTTTATGTATTGGATATACCAACACCTTCATTCTTGGGTATTTTCCATATTGGCTCTTACCCTAATTGTCAGGCTTTTTATGTTCCCACTAACCTACAAAAGTAGTCTTTCCATGATGAAGCTTTCAGAACTCGCACCTAAGATGCAAGAGATAAGGGAAAGGTATAAGGATGACCCCGTCAAGATGCAAGAAGAGGTCATGAAACTCTACTCTCAGGTAGGTTTTAACCCCATGTCTGGTTGTCTTCCCATGATCCTTCAGATACCTGTTTTCTTTGCTCTCTACAAAGTCCTTACCATAACCGTAGACCTTCAACTTGCATCCATGCTTTGGATACCCAGCTTAGCGCAAAAAGATCCCTATTACATACTGCCAATACTGATGGGTTTGACCATGATAGCCCAGCAGTTTATAAGTCCGAACCCTGACAAAACGCAGAACTTTATGATGTATGTATCTTCTGTGGCTTTTACCTTCTTGTTTGCAAACTTTCCCGCCGGTCTTGTAATTTATTGGACCTTTAACAACATACTTAACATTTTCCAGAGCTATCTTATAAAAGAAGTTATTCTTAAAGATAAAAAGGAGAGAAAAAGCAAAAAGAAAGGCAAGTGACTCAATCCACAAGTCTGATACCCGTACCTTCTTCCACCTCTCCTATGATCCAAGCTTTTGTACCCAGCGCTTGTGCTTCTTTTTCCAGAAAAGGTAGCGCATCTTTTGGGAATGTAAAGAGCAATCCACCAGAAGTGTTAGGGTCTGAAAGGAGAAGGATTTGCCACCAATCGAGCCCTTCGTTGATGAGTTGTTCCTTTACAAAGTTGTAGTTATCCACGGCACCTTTTGGGTGTATCTTCTGCTTTGCAAAAAATACGGATGCTTCGTATACGGGAACTTGAGAGAACCTTATGGTCAATCTAACTTCTGACTTTTTAGCTATATTGTAAGCGTGTCCCAAAAGTCCAAAGCCCGTCACATCAGTACAAGAAGTAGCAGTAAGCCTTTTGGCAAGAAGACTTGCTCTGTCGTTAAGCGTAAGCATGTTTTCTACCGCTGATCTTATGTCCTTTTCGCTTATCTTTCCTTCTTTTATGGCTTTTGTGAGTATGCCAACACCTATGGGCTTGGTGATTGCCAATATATCTCCTGCCTTTGCACCTTTTTGAGAGAGATAACTACCGTCAGGACACACACCCATCACTGCAAGACCAAATTTAGGTTCTTTGTCATCTATGGTGTGTCCACCAAGAAGAACAGTTTTTGCCTCCCTGAGTTTGTCAGCACATCCCTTCATAACCTCTTTAAGTGTATCCACACGCATTTCGCAGTTATTGAACCCTACTATAGCAAGAGCGTTCAGAGGCACACCTCCCATAGCATACACATCGCTCAAGGAGTTTGCCGTGGATATGGCTCCCCAAAGGTATGGGTCGTTGACCACAGGAGTTATAAGGTCCACTGTGTGAACAAATACGCTTCCTTGGTAAAGGTAGACGCCTGCGTCATCACCCACACCCAAAAGGGTAGCATCATCATAATAAAGGTCCAGCCCAGTTATAAGATGTTCTAGGTCCGCCGGACCTACCTTTGCAGCTCAGCCAGAAGCCCTAACGAGCTTTAAAAGTTCCACCATGATATTAAGTTTAATTACACTCAAAGGGTTATCCCTTCTATAATTTCAAAGAATAGTAGTCAGAAACTTTTAAGAATTCAAAGAGAGTATGTAAGCATAATCCTCCCTGTTCCTTATAATCCTGTAATTTCCCCCATCCACTAAAAGTTCGCAGGCTCTTGGTCTTACATTGTAGTGAGATGACATGGCAAAACCATAAGCACCTGCAGATAGCACCGCTAAGTAATCACCTCTTCTTACTTCCTGTATATCTCTGTCTAAGGCTAAAAAGTCTCCAGTTTCGCATATGGGACCCACTATGTCTGTTTTTATATAACGCCCATCTCTTTTTTCAACAGGCACAATGTGGTGGTAAGCGTCGTAAATGGCAGGTCTGATAAGGTCGTTCATGCCTGCATCAACTATAACAAAGTGTTTATGTCCTTTGTCCTTTAGGAATTCCACACGCGTTATTAAAACACCCGCGTTTCCTACTATGGACCGTCCCGGCTCAAGAATGAGCTTTGCCTTCACATCTCTTAATATGGGACCTATGGCATCTGCAAGGTCGCTGGGTTCCGGGCTTGATTGTTCGGGTTTATACTTTATGCCTAATCCTCCTCCTATGTCCAAATAGCTTATGTTAAAGCCACTTTTTATAAGGTGATGGTAAAGCTCAACTACCTTTTCCACCGCTTCTATGTAGGGTGATACATCAAGTATCTGAGAGCCTATATGACAGTGTATACCTGCAACTTCAAGATTTTTCAGATTCCTTGCATATTCGTACTCCTCTTTTGCTTGCTTTATATCCACACCAAACTTGCTCTTTTTCATACCCGTTGATATGTAGGGGTGTGTTTTGGGGTCCACATCAGGGTTTACCCTTATAGCTATTCTTACCTTTTTGCCCATACGCTCTGCTACTTGCTCGAGCACCTCCAATTCCATACGAGACTCCACATTGAACATAAGTATGTCACAACTTATAGCGTACTCTATCTCTTTTAGAGTTTTTCCTACACCAGCGTAAACTATTTTCTTAGGGTCTACACCAGCTTGCATCGATGCGTAAAGCTCACCACCAGAAACTATGTCCGCTCCTGCACCCTCCTCTTTTACAAGCTTTATAATCTCAGGATTGAAGTTAGCCTTTACAGCATAGCATATAAGGGCATCTGGGAAGGCTTCTCTGTATGCCCTTACTCTATCTCTTATGTAAGAAGCACTGTAAACATAGAGGGGAGTACCAAATTCCTCTGCTAAAGCCTTTAGGGACACTCCATCAAGATACAGCTCTCCGTTCCTGTATTCAAGATACTTGTTGTAATCCTTAAGCATAAGGGGATATATTATAACACGCTCTTGAGCTTTCTAAAAGCAGACTTCCTAACTATTTGGGATATGTTGGGGAAATTCTTCTTTATCTTTTCCATCTGTTCTTTTATGACCTTGAGCTCCCTTTCATCCTCTACAAGACCCTTGGGACAGGAGTTGTTCACTATAAGCCTTACCCAGCCTTTTTCAAGGGGTATTTTGCTCCAAGGTCTCCCTTCTCCTTCTGGTAGCTTAACATCTATAAAAGTCCTTTGGCAGTTTATAGGACACCAGTGGCACACCGTGTCTTGCGATGTGATGGCTCTGTATTCTATCTTCTCTATAGTGTCAAAACCTCTGAACTTAGTAGTTTTCTGCTTTTGCCATTGTTCTAAGGCAATCAAAGCAGACCCTATGGCACCTGCCTCACCTGAGTAGGGATGTACATACACTTCTGCGTCGGGAACCTTTGACTTGATAAAATCCACCTGAGCTTTTACTACCGCAAGGTTTCTGTGGGTTCCACCCTGAAGTATAAACTTTTTACCTACCTGGGAGAGGTTGTTTATGTTTCCCGCGTATATCCATACATTCAGGGGTAGCACATAGCAAAGACCTGCCAGTATTTCTTCTGCTTGCCAACCTTTTCTTTGCTGATTGACTATGTCGCTTTGAAGAAAAACACCGCACCCCATCGTGAATGTAGGCATGGCTTTTGCTGAAAAAGCCTTTTGTGCTATCTGATTAAGGGGTATATTGAACCTCTCCGCAACGCCTTGCAAAAAGGCGCCGTTTCCTGAACTGCACTGAGAGTTTAACCTAAAATCCACCACAGAACCTTGTCTTAGTATCATGATCTTAACATCCACTCCTCCTACATCGCATATACAGTCCGCATCAGGAAAGAAATAAAGCCCGGCTGTGGCATGGGCTACGGTTTCCACAACAGCTACATCTGCACCCAATATGTCTTTAAGTAAGTCCTTTCCATAACCGGTGATACCAAGAGCAAGAACTTCTCCATCTTCTAAGTATTCCTTTATCTGTCTGAAGACTTGTTTGGCGTCTTCTATGGGATTGCCTTTACTAAGACTGTAGCAGGAAAAGACTATCTCCTTTTCGGGTGTTATGCATACAGCCTTTGCGGTTGTAGAGCCAAAATCACAGCCTACGATTACTCTTTTTGACTTTTTTGTGTTCACTTGGTTAGAAACTGCACGCT
The DNA here is from genome assembly GCA_028276405.1 of Hydrogenobacter sp. Taxonomy (GTDB): domain Bacteria; phylum Aquificota; class Aquificia; order Aquificales; family Aquificaceae; genus Hydrogenobacter. Next base: position 19,913 of record JAPYWJ010000015.1, on the reverse strand, counting down.
CGTATTTTTCTAAAAAAACTCTTAGTTCTTCCTGAGAGTTTACAAGCCCGCGTTTCCCTTCCTTTAGCTTTTCTTGATACTGTCCTTCTCTGACCCACCACTCTAACTTTTCCCTTCCCATGTAAACCCCACCGCCCTCTTCCTCCATTGCGGTGTATACACAGCCCAAACATGCGTAGAATAGAGAGTATTCTGGTACATAAACGAGTCTTTCCATATCTTCCTCTGAAAACTCTCCAACACCTCTTGCTTTCCACAGTTCTCTAAGATGGTGTCGCCAAGCTTCTTGCAGACCCTTGAAGAACAAGTTTGGACCTCCAAGGAGTAATACTTCTGGAAGAGGTGTGTTGCCCTTTGTGAGCTGAGAGAGGTTTTGGTAAACTACCGCTTCAAAAAGAGAAGCTATTATCTCTTCTGTAGGAACACCTGCTTTCAGAAGGGAGTTTACATCCGCCTCAGCAAAGATGCCACACTTGGAACTTATCTTGTGAAGGGTATAACCCTTATAACCCATACGCGACAGAAGGTCTTGAGTTATTCCTAACTTTCTGGCTGACTTCTCAATAAAACTACCTGTGCCACCAGCACACACATTTTGCATGAACACCTGTCTGCTTCTCCTCCCTTCATCCTCCTTTATAAAGATGGTCTTCATATCCTCACCACCTATCTCACTGACAAATCGCACCTTAGGATGTAATCTTTCGACAGCTGTTGCTACCGCCACCACCTCCTGAAGGAACTTACCACCTATTAGCTTGGCAACAAGTCCAGCCCCCGAACCCGTCAGATAAACCCTATCCCTCCCTGCCTTTAAGCCAAAGGACTCTTCTAACCTTGTAAGAAATTCCAGCACTTTTTCCGCTTGCTTTGTGTTGTGTCTTTCGTAAACTTTATCTAATATCTTTCCACTTTCATCTGTAAGGACATACTTACAGGTTGTACTCCCCACATCTATACCCAAAAACATGTCTTACCTCCCCATAAGCTTTGCTATGTGCATCACATAGTTGGATGCGGTGCCTGCGTATCCGTAATGAGGTATTTTGTATGTTGCTTTTTTAAGCTCTGGTCTTTCTAATTCAAAGTTTCTTATGTCTTCTATGCTAAGACCTGTTTTCTCAAGAACTTGTTCAAACTCCTCCTTGGCTCTTCTTTTGGCTTCTGTTAGGATCATCTGACATCTTGAAAGGGCATGAACTTCTGCATCTCCCTTTATCTCTATGGGTGCGTAAAGTAAGTCTGGATAATCTCCTAAGACCTTTGCCATAGCTCCTACGGACATGGTGTTGGGAAGGCATCCGTAAGGAGAAAGCTCACATACCATGTGTGCCTGCTTGTTTTTGTAAGCATAAAGGGCTTTTCCTACGAGCATGTGTCCTTCACCGCCTGTTAACCTGTAATAAAAGTAAGGTCTGGCAAGTTCTTTTAAAGTTCTCTGATCTGGCAGAGGATTAGGTATGTTGTTCAGAGGCTTCCTAAGTTTGTTGTATGTGTATCTGTAAAGCTTTGCAAAAAGCAAAACTATTGCCCTTTTGAGATGATAGAACTTTACAAAATCCTTCTTGTCCTCCAGTTTGAAGAGTTCCATGTTTATAAGGTAGTCCATCCACACAGCTATGGGTGGTGGTATAACCTCCGCGCCTTCCTGTTCAAGCCAGCTTTTTATGTTATAATTGCCTTCACCTTCATGAGTCTGAAGCCAAAACTCCCCTGTTATCTTCACCTTAGGCTTTATCCTTAGCCTGTCTACCTCTACATGATCCCAGAGTTCCTTTACCTCCTTTAGAGCTTTTACAAAATAGTCAGTGGTTAGATGCCACACAAAAGAGCTAAACTTTTTGCCCCTTATGGGTCTATTTCTTAGCCTTTCGTAAAGAAGTTCTACACTATCCTTTAATACCTTGTCCGTATGTCCTTTTTGCACTTCGTAAGGTCTTGTTGCGTATTCAAGGTCCGTAAGAAGGTCTCCAATAAACATGGCGTATACAAGCCCTATGGTAAGAGGCGTGTTTATCTCAAGCCCTCCACCGTTTACCGATTGCTCCATTTGAAGAAGGTCTAACAGAAATAGCCTAAAGTCCCTCAGGTTTAATCCTTCAAGCGCCCTTTCATAAGATTCGTGATACTGCCCGAACCTACAAGGTCCGCACGCACCTATGGTTACAAACACATACCTGTCTTTTACTACTTCCTTACCTTCCCTTTTCTCTATATCCATAAGGGTTCTTGCAAGGTTTCCTGCAGTAAAGGTGGTAGGACAGCATGCACCTACATCTATAAACTCCTTACCTATATCAAGGTCCATCCTCCTTATTTCTGGAAGAGGTTGAGCTTTGTATCCCATGTTTTCAAGCATTGCTTGTATAAGCCTTTCGTGCTTCCATGTTAGTCCTCCAAAAAGCACAGTGGTTTTTGCTTTTTCCTCTTTTGTGAAAGGTCTGGGCTTGTAAGCTCTATAATCAAGAACCTCCATAGCTTACCCCCTTATACGTTGTTAGAAAAAAATTAAATCCTATAAGGTGGACCTACCTTGTTTTATATCATATTTTGGCGGGAGAGTAAGGGAATCGAACCCTCCGGGGACCGCATCCAGCGACCCCCCACGGGATTTGAAGTCCCGGGGCGGCACCAGCCAGCCACACTCTCCCTACCTTTTGGGAAAGCATTCTATATTTTCTCTGATAATTATAGCTTCTACAGTTTTTAGTATATCCTGTGCTCTCTTTAGCTTTTTGAGACTGTCCATGTCATCAGAAGCTATCTTCACCATCCATGCCTCGTAGGGAGAGCTAACCAGTGCAGATGGATCCCTTTCCAAGGAGTGATTCACCTCAACTATCCTACCACCTATAGGTGTGGGGAAGGTGGAGACCCTTTTTCCAGCTTCTACAACAGCTAAATTATCATCGTATTCAAGCGTTGTGCCAACAGGTTTTATCTTTACTGAATATAAAGGATAAGCTAAGGCAGACATAACAGGCATAAAGCCTACCGAATAAACTCCCTTCCCTTCCTCCTTTACCCATTGAAAGATCATCCTCTCTTCGTTTACTCTATAGAGCCTATCTTTTTTTATAACACAACCCTTTATCACTATATCTTCCATTTTTTTACCCAGCGAAAAAGTAAAAAGACTTAATAATACCTTAAGTATGTCTCGTCTACTTATCATAAACCTATGATGTTTTTTTCAAACTTTATAAAACCCTTTTCTTTTGCCCAAAGATCAAGGGAAAGGGTGGCAATATCATCAAACTCAGGCACAGCAAGTCCGTCAATCCTCATATCAATGATCTTTATGTAGGTGTTGCACTTTTTACAAACTTGTAGAAGAGCATACCTTTCTCTCTCGTCGTAGTAATACTCAAAAGCATCATCCTCATGGTTTCCACACTTCACACACTTGGTCCTGTTATATAGCCATGCTGTGTTGCAAAGAACACAACTTAGGTATCTTGCACCTTCTATCTCTTCCGTATCGGATATGTAAGAAACGCTTGGCTTAAAACCGCAGACAGGACAGGTGTTTTTTAACCACTGGTCTTTCTTAATGTCCATGCTTTCGGACAGTTTGGAAAGGAAAGGGTTAAGAAAGGTAATAAATATGAATCTCTCTTCGTCAGGTGCTGACCTTTCTTTTAAGAATCTTTCCATCTTTCTGATTAATTCCTCCTTGCTAAGTTTTTTTAGCTCTTGGAGTGTTTCCCTTATTGATGGGCTACCGTGGGCATCACACACATCAAAAAGATGGTAAATCTTCTTTATGTGCCTTTCCCAATGGACATCTTTTATCTGAGCATACATTTCCTTCTTAAAAAGTTCAGTATGATACAAAAAGTCCAGTATGTGTGAGACTTCCGCATGTTTATCTTTAAGGGACATTAACCTCTCCAGATGGTACTCTTTAAAAAGCCTCATCTTATTACTCCGCAGGCTATTCTGGGTCCAGCATCTCCTGCAGGGTCTGTTTTGTAATCATCACGGTGATGGTGTATCATGAGAGCGGTTCCACCCTCTTTTAAAAGACTGTTTACTTTGTTAGGTTCAAGGGTTATAAGGGTGTTTAGTACATCCACCTTTAGGCTCCCCTTAGAGTCGGTAAATACATTAGGCATGTCCCCTGCATGTGGTCCATCCGGGTTTAAAAGTCCATGCTTCTTTTTATAGGGATTGAAGTGTCCCTTTGCTGACATAAAGTCTGGTGGGTCGCACCTCCCAACTTCGTGTATGTGTAAAGCGAGTTCTGAGTCAGGTGGAAGTCCAACCGCACGAAGCTTTATAAGAACACCACTGTTCGTCTGAAGAAATTCTGCTGTGCCTATCTTCTCACCCTTCTGATTTATAAGGTCTGCATGCGCCTTTAATTCCTGAGCTATTGAGAAAGAAAAGAGGGTGGCGCAGAGCGCCAGAGCCTTGACAACACTCCCCATGACACTCACCTCCTCATCACCTCTTTGAACCACTTAGGGTGGTGTCTCATAGCCCAAAGAGCGGAAACCTTCCCCGTTATCATACCCGACAGAGAGCCCGGAACTCCTACTGTTCCCATATACACATGCACTATAAAGCCCGCACCTACCAGTATAAAAGCAAGATCGTGAAGGAATATGGAAAGCCTAACCAAACTTATAGGGAAGCTTTCTGGAAACCACATGAGTACACCACTTGCCAAAAACACCACACAACCTATAAACACAAGCCAACCAAATACTTTCTGCCCTGCGTTGTACTTACCTACTTCTGGTAATTTTTCCTCCTCGCTTTTTATATAATACTTAACATTCTTTAGCCACACCATATCATCGGAAGTAAGAAGGAAGTCCTTTGACCATCTTAAGAACATAAGAAGCACTCCTACGGAAAATAAAAGTCCTGTCCAAGGGTGAAGCCATCTTGTAAAATCAAGTCCTCCCAGCAGAGTAAGTAGCCAAGAAAACTTAGGAGAGTATATACCAAGACCAGAGAAGAAAAGATAAAGAAAAGTTATAGCTACAAGCCAGTGAACAACCCTATCAAACCTGCTGAACCTTTCTATCTGTACATCCTCCATATGTCTTGTTTCTTCCATGGTTAATCCTCCTTTTTATTACCTGCCTTTATGGGTCCAAAAAGTATGAGCTGTAAGAAAGCTCCCAGCAATGTACCCCAAAGAACTACAGCACCAAAGATCTTTAAAGGACCCTTCCAGAGGCTTATCCAGGGTGATACGCTTGCCTCCTTGGGAAGTCCGTACATCTGCGGTTTGTCTCCATGAGGTAGAACATATATGTATCCCGTTCCCCCCACACCGGGTGGGTCGTAGATGATGGCCTTCTCAAAACCTCTCCTTTTGAGCTGATCTACTATCTTTTTAGCTCTTGAGAGCATATCCTCCTTTGTACCAAAGTGCAAACAGTTTGTGGGACACGCCTTAACACACGCAGGTTCTAAACCTGCAGAAACTCTGTCTACACAAAAGTTACACTTCCAAGGCTTATTGTTTGAATCGTACCTTGGAATGTCAAAGGGGCACCCAGAAAGACAGAACTTACACCCTATACATTTGGAGTGGTCAAAGTCCACTATACCGTTTTCGTACTGAATTATAGCTCCGGGGGAAGGACAGGCTTTTAGACAGCCCGGGTCTCCACAGTGCATGCACTGGTACTTGGTTATAAACCATGTTAGCCCCTTTTCTGTTTCTCCTTCCTTGAACTTCATCATCATAAACAGGCTTGGCATGAGGTCTGGGTATGATTGATAGCCTACAAAGTCCTGTCCCTCTTTAAAAAGTGGGGGTTTAAGGTCATGCCACTGGGTACATGCTGCCTCACAACCTTTACAACCTATGCAGCTGGATATATCTACAAGTATGGCTAAAGTATCCGCTCTTTTGATGTTTGGGTCAGGAAGCTTAGAAGCAGAAACTCTCTTTAAACCAAGCCCTACGGTTCCTTCTGTGGTAACAGTGCTCATGTCTAACCTCCTTTAAGCCTTTACCTTTTCTATGTTGCATAGGAACCCCTTAAACTCTGGCGTCTGAGAATTAGGGTCCCATACAAAAGGTGTGGTGAGGTTTGCTAACGACCCTCTAACTATTCCCTCAAAACCCCAGTGAATGGGTATGCCAACGGTATATACCTTTTTACCGTTTACGGTCAGAGGTTTGATCCTCTTTGTAGGCAACGCGTAAGCCTCTGCAGAACCTCTGGCTGTTACTATCCTTACCTTTTGACCCTCTTTTATGTCAAGCTCCTTAGCAAGCTCTTCGGGTATCTCCACAAACATTTTTTGGAACAGCACAGATGTGCCATAAATGTGTTTTGTCCAGTAATGGAAGTGTTCTGTAACCCTATAAGTTGCAGCAGCATAAGGATACTTGTCAGGCTTGCCCAAAAGGTCAAGGTCAGACTTGTATACCTTTACCACGGGGTTTTTGTCCGTTTTGGGGTGCAAAAAGTTTTCTACAGGAGACTCATAAGGCTCGTAGTGTTCTGGGAAGGGACCATCCACTAAAAACTGGGAATAAAGCCTACCTCTACCTTCTGGGAGCATGATAAAGGGTCCGTACTCAGGAGGCAAGTCTGGTTTTATGTCAGGCACATCGTAGCCCACCCACTTTTGTTCTTTAGCGTTCCACCACACAAGTTTTTTCTTAGGAGACCTAGGATTTCCGTCAGGTCCAGCAGAAGCACGGTTATAGAGTATTCTCCTGTTGGCAGGCCAGGAATAGCCGTAGTTAGGGTATATGCCCAATCCCGAAGGATCCGTTAAATCTGCTGACTTTGCCCTATTGCCTGATTGAGGGAATACTCCACAGTATAGCCACATACCGCAGGAGGTAGTGCCATCGTCTTTTAAGTATATAAAGCTTGGCAATCTCTCACCTTTTTTGACCACCACGTTGCCCTTGTCATCCTTTATGTCATCCAAAGCAACACCATTTATCTCAAGGGCTAAAACTTCCTCTGCTGTAGGATGGTACGGGTTCTGGAAGGGCCACCTTGCTTTTAGTATGGGGTCTGGAAAGACACCACCCTCTTTCTGATAAAGTTCCTTAAGTTTCATGTAAAGGTTGCCGATAAACCAAAGCTCTTCCTTTGCATCTTCTGGTGGCTCTACCGCCTTATACTGCCACTTTAGGGTTCTGGCACTGTTTGTTTTTGTTCCTTCCTTTTCCGCAAACACCGCAGAAGGAAGCAGGAACACTTCCGTTTTTATGCTCTCTGGGTTTTCTGCGTGTTTCCAAAAGGCAACCATTTCAGTTTCAAAGGGATCCATCACCACCATCCACTTGAGGTTAGAAAGAGCAACCGCTGTCTTTTTGGCATTGGGAGTGTTTGCCAGCAGATTGACACCTATAGATACCACACCTTCCATTTTGCCTCTGAACATTCTGTCCACAGCCTCGTCCCAAGAGATAATTTTGTCCTGTTTAGGAAGATAAGAGTAGCAAAATTCGTTTTCTGGCGTTGCGTTGTCTCCAAAGTAAGACTTGAGCAAAGAGACAATAAACTTAGAGTAGTTAGACCAGTAATTCATAGAGCCTTCATCCCATGGCTTTGGCGTGTTGGTTTCTATGTAATCTTTAAGGGTTTGCTGTTCTGGAGTGGGTGGCTTAAGATAGCCGTGAAGGAACCTACCTTCTCCTGCAAGGTCAGTCATTCCCTGTATGTTGGCATGCCCTCTAAGAGCGTTTACGCCACCACCAGGCACACCTATGTTTCCAAGCAGTAGCTGAAGTATGGCCATAGAGCCTATCACCTGAGTGCCCCAAGAGTGATGCGTCCAACCAAGAGCATACAGGTGCGTCATAGACTTGTCTGGCACCCCAGTTTCCGCTATAAGTTTTGCAACCTCAAGAAACTTTTCTTTTGGAACACCTGTGATCTTTTCCACCACCTCTGGCGTGTATCTTGAATAGAACTGCTTAAGGAGTTGGAAGACACACCTGGGATGTTCCATAGTCATATCCTTCTTAACCATCCCCTTCTCGTCCCTTTCGTAGTCCCAGAGTTTTGTGTCGTACTTTCTCTTTTCGGGATCATAACCAGAGAAGAGACCCGTTGTAGGGTCAAAGTTGTAAGTATCCTTTACTATGTAAGTAGCGTTGGTGAAGTACTTTATGTATTCCTCATCGTACTTTTTATTCTGTATAACATAGTTTATTAATCCTCCCATGAAGGCTATGTCCGAACCCGGTCTTATCTGTACGAATATATCAGACACAGCAGCAGTCCTATGATACCTCACATCTACGCTTATTATCTTCGTTCCCTTTTCCTGCCTTGCCTTTATAGCCCATTTGAAACCGCACGGATGGTTCTCCGCAGGATTTCCTCCCATGACAAAAATTAAGTCTGCGTTCTTTATGTCATTCCAAGAGTTGGTCATGGCACCTCTTCCAAATCTTGCGGCCAAACTGGCCACCGTTGGAGCGTGTCACACTCGTGCTTGTGTTTCTAATGCCACTAAACCCAACAGTCTTCCCAGCTTTACTCCAAGATAACCTGGCTCATTTTCCATGGTACACCCCATGAGCCAGAAAATACTCTCACATCTGTTTACTGTCCTTCCCTCCTGATCCTTCTCTATAAATGTTCTGTCTCTCGTATCCTTTATGAGTTTGGCTATCCTGTTTAAAGCTTCGTCCCAGCTTATCTCTTGCCAATCCTTAGCTCCTGGTGGTCTGTAAAGAGGCTTTTTTATTCTTTGAGGAGAGTTCACAAAGTCCCTTAGGGTTGCCCCCTTAGGACATAAGGTACCTCTGTTTACAGGATCATCTGGATCGCCTTCTATGTGTATCACCCTCGGCTTTACATTCATGGCACCATCTGTTAAACTGTATACAAGAACTCCGCAGGATACGGAGCAATAAGTGCAAACACTTTTAGCAACCTTAGCTTTGGCTATTTTGAGCTCTCTAACACGCCCGTAGGCTGGTGTGAGGTCAAAACCAAGACCTCCAACGATACCAACACCTACAGAGGCTCCCGAAAGTTTCAAAAAACTTCGTCTTGTGAGCTCCATGTTTTTTACCTCCTTAGCTATTAATTTACAAGACTTTCTTTAGCTTTTGATTTGAAATTTCCGAAAAGAAAAAGCTGAACATATCAATATCAGGATATACTTAAGAGCGTAGAAGCTTTAGGAAGTCTCTAATTTCCATAGGCTTGCTAAGATAAAATCCCTGTAGATAATGGCATCCTACCTTTCTAAGTATGTCTAGCTGGGATGGTCTTTCTATACCTTCCACAACAGTCTTTAGACCAAGAGTATTAGCTATGGCGACTATAGCTTTTACTACATTCAGAACCTTTTCATCAGCATCCACCTCCCTAGTAAAAGACATGTCTATCTTTATGTAGTCTATGGGAAGTTTGGCAAGGTAAGATAGAGAAGAGTACTTTACTCCAAAATCGTCAAGAACGATAGAGAAACCGCGTTCCTTTAGTACCTTTAACAGCTTGTATGCCTTCTGAAGATCCTCTATAATTACGCCTTCTGTTATTTCCAAAAGGATACGCTCAGCGGGTACTCCCATGGTAATCTCAAATAGCCTATCTGGTAAGTCTTCTCTCTTTATCTGCACAGGCGACAGATTTATGGATATGGGAATTTCTAAGTTATACTGTTTTATCACACTTACGCACTGTTCAAATACATAGTAACCAACATCCACTATAAGTTCCGTCTCTTCAAGAATATTTATAAAACTGCTTGCTTCCAAAAACCCAAACCTCTCTGAATTCCACCTGAGAAGTGCTTCTGCCATGACAGGCTTTAGGTCTAAGGAACTGTAAATGGGTTGAAAGTGCACAAGAAACTCACCCTTCTGCAAAGCTCTCCTTAATTCTTCCGCGAGTTTTAGTCTTTCCAAAAGTTTTTCTTTTTCTTCTTCATTATAGAGCTCAAAACTTCCCGGTGCTTTCTTTTGTGCATTTCTAAGAGCTATCTCTACAGCATGCAAAAGATCCTGAGCGTTGTTTGCATCATCAGGGTAAATGGATACGCCTACATGAAGACCAAGCCTGTAGCTAAGGTCTTCTAACTTTAACTCACCCACCTTGAAAATGTCTTTCAATAAGTTGTAGAGCCCTTCTTTACTGTCTAACTCCTTAAACCCTATGAAGGCGTCATCCCCATACCGTGCCCAAAAACCCGGTAAGGTCCTAAGCCTTTCTGCAAAGGATCTGAGCACCTTATCACCAAACTCATAACCGTAAAGGGCGTTTACTGCAGAAAAGTTGTGTACATCCATCAGAAATATAACTAGGGTACTGTCCCTCTTTTCCTTTATGTTTCTTTCCAGTTCTTTCAGAAAGTGATCCCTTCTAGATAGGTTCGTAAGCGGGTCATAGTTGATTATTTTGTGCATTTTTTCTTCAATCTCCCTTATTAAGGTTATGTCCCTTGCAGTAGAAACAAAGTTTGTTATCTTACCTTTATCATCTTTTATGGGGCTTATTATCTGATCTACATAAAAAAGACTTCCATCTTTCCTCCTGTTTATAAAAATCTCGTGGAATTCCTCCCCTGAAAGTATGGTATCCCAAAGTTTTTTATAAAACTCCCTATCGTGAAATCCTGACTTAAACACTCTTGGAGTTTTTCCTATAAGCTCTTCTCTGGTATACCCGCTTATGCGTTCTACCGCTGGATTTGCGTAAAGGATCTTACCTTCAACATCTGTTATTAGTGTCCACTCCTCAGACTGTTCAACAGCCTTATACAGTATCTGTACATTTTTCAGAGTGTCTAAGTGTTCTAAGGCAAAGGAAACATTTTCTCCTACTTCTTCCACTAATCGGATAACTTCCTGGGAGAAAAAGTCCTTTTTGTCTGAGTAGAGATTTATGGTTCCTATGACTTTACCCTTCAACATTATGGGATAAGCACAGCTTGAAAGGTACTTTCTTTTTAGCATTTGCACACGCCACGGGAGTATAGCTGGATTAGTTTCTGTGTCGTTGTTTACTTGAACCTTTTGTTCTAAAATGGCTCTTGCAGAAAGCCCTTTGCTTAGCCTTTCGTCGTGTATATTGATCTTTACCTCATCTAAATAACCCTCCACGGACCCGCAAGCGTAGTGAGGTTTCAAGTTTCCCTCATCATCAAGAAATCCTATCCACACCATCCTAAGTCCTGCAACTTGAACCATTATCTGGCAGAGCTGTTGGAAAATCTCTTCCTTACTGTTTACATTTAGCACGATATTATTTACCGCAGACAGTACATTGTACATGTTTGCAGTAAATAATGCCCTTTGTCTTTCGTGGTGTTCCCTTAGGTAGACCGTTGACAAAAGGAGTATGCAGATGTCTTCTTCGCTGTGAGCTCTTTTTGTGTCATATTCACACATGATAAGGTCAGTAAGCTTTCCTCTGTCTGTTAGGGATGCCATCAAAAGGGACTTGGTATCTCTAAAGACTAGATACTCTCCCATGCAAGCGCTTATCTCTGTGCCAAAGGGTTTTTCTGCACTTATCACTATTTGTTTTTGCAAGTAATCCATAAACCCAGCACAACTCTCTTTCCTTACCAGAAGTCCACCTATAAAACCATCTTCGTTTTGAAGGTACATATATTCACAAAAGAGTATGTCTTCTTTTACAGTCCAAAGGCTTACTCTTTGGGCAGATAAAAACTGAGCGCACAGTTTGAGAAGTCCCTTTACAAACTCTTCCCCTTCCAAAGAATACAGTTCAGAGGATTTTCTAAAAAAATCAAGAAGTTTCATAGATTACCCTCCCATCAGGAAAATCCTTGCCTGTCAAGCCCCTTACAATCGGGGGGGGGTGAACACTTTTTTTGTTTTAATCTTCCGCCCCATTATGGTTATAGAATTTAACAACTTTTAACATACTGTCAAGTTTAGAGCTTTTTTTAAAGCTTTTAATTCTTGCTGGGTCATGTCTCTCCACTTTCCGGGTGGAAGTTTACCAAGCTGTATGGGTCCTATAGCGATCCTTTTTAGTTTTTTTACTTTGTGTCCAAAGTGCGCCATGAACCTTTTTACTATGTGCTTCCTACCCTCGTGAAATACTACTTCTAAGGTTGTTTGATTCTTTTCTATCTTTATAAGCTTTACACTGTCAGGTTTTGCAAAGCCATCCTCAAGTTGGGCACCCTTTTTCATTTTTTTTAGCGTTTCAGTGTCTACTTTGCCTTCCACTAAAAGTATGTACTTTTTGGGAAGTTTATACTTGGGGTGCATGATCCTATTTGCCAGCTGTCCATCGTTGGTGAGTATCAAAAGCCCCTCTGCATTGTAGTCAAGCCTACCTGCAGGGTATAGCCTTTCGGGAATGTCCTTTATAAGCTCCTTTATGCTTTTCTTACCATCCTTACCCTCGGTCAAAGATGTTAGATAACAGCAAGGTTTGTTAAGGATCACATACCTGTATTTGGGTGGTTTGAGAAGCATTCCATCAACTTCTACCACATCTTTTAGAGGGTCTACTCTGTAGCCCATTTCCTTTACGGTAAGCCCGTTTACTTTCACCCTACCGGCTTTGATAAGCTCTTCTGCCTTTCTCCTTGAGGTAATACCACACATGGATATGAATCTGTTGAGTCTTACCAATAACGCTCCTCTTTCCATGGGTCTCCGCGCATGTTGTAGCCTCTCTGTTCCCAAAAGCCGGGCGTATCCCTTTCTATGAGCTCTATACCCCAAACATACTTGGCACTTTTCCACGCGTAAAGCTTTGGTACTACCAACCTCAAAGGATATCCATGCCTTTTGGGTATGGTCTGCCCGTTCATCTTGTAAGCTAATATACTGTCTTCTTCAAGCAAATACTCAATAGGCATGTTAGTAGTGTATCCTTCAAGACAGTGGACCATCACAAAATGGGCTTTTCCCTTTGGTTTTACTATATTAAGGATGTATGCTGTAGGTACACCTTCCCACAGTATATCTTTGACGCTCCAGCGGGTCACACAATGAAAGTCCGCAATGAGTTCTACAGAAGGCAAGCCTAAAAGTTCCTCATAAGTCATTTCAATAGGATTTTCCACCAGCCCCCAAACCTTGAATCTGTAAGAGTTCATATCCCAATCGGGAATTTGCTCTACTATATCGTAAACCACCGGAGAGCTTATCCACCTTTGTCCCGGTGGAAGTCTATCTTGACGCAAATTTATTGAGCTTACTATCCTTTTCATAGTCTTACAACTATAAGCTTTTATAAGATAGTGTCAAGTTAATGATTTATTATATACTCCTATGGAACACATTTACCGTTTACTAAATACCTTCTACCAGTATACCCTTGACATCTTCCCTTACTTTATCTTAGCATCCTTCTTAACTTCTCTTATTCAGACTTACCTGAACCTTAATGCGCTTATGAGTATTTTAAGCAAGAATAAGCTTGCACCTCTCTTTACATGTCTTTTTGGAGCTTTGATGCCTCTGTGTTCTTGCTCCATGATACCAGTGGCACAGCTTATGAACAGCCTATCTAAAACTTACGCTCCTGTAATATCCTTTTTAATAATTGCCCCAATCGTTTCACCCATTACCCTTTTACTTACTTACGGTGTCCTCGGATTTTACATGACCATCTTTAGAGTTTTAGGCGCTTTTCTTTTTGCACTTGTAGTAGCCTACACTGTGGATATACTTTTTAAAAAAAAAGAAAAAAATAAGCTTAAGATGGTCTTTTGAGCAGAAAACTTCTCAAAAAAGCTTACAGTTCTTTTTAAATTCCTTTAAGTATAACCTTTTATCTACAGGAAGATACATATTAATAGGTATTTTTGTGGCTTCTTTAATAGCTACCTTTTTCCCAGTTTGGGTGGTAGGGTATTTATCAGGCAGTCCCTTATCTTACCCACTCATATCTCTTATATCCATACCCGTCTATGTCTGCTCCGGCGAAGATGTTCCCATAGCAAAAGCCCTCACACATATAGGTTTTACTCATGGCAACACTTTGACCTTTATGCTTGCAAGCAGTGGAATATGTCTGCCTACCATCTTTGCGGTTAAAAGTTTCTTGCCAATAAGAGTAATTTTTGTGTATGTTCTGTCGTGGTTCATCTTTTCCAGTTTACTTGGTTTTATATTTGATCTATTATTTTAGTGATATACTTATAAAGACAGGAGGGAAATATGGATAAGTACATGCAGGTGCTTCAGGAACTTATAAAAAACACTGGTTTGGAAGGTGCCTCGCTTGTATCCGCAGATGGTCTTCCCATATCTTCTGTGTTAAAGCCGGGTCTTGAAGAAGATAGGATAGCGGCTATGAGCGCAGCTATTCTGTCTCTTGGCGAGAGGGTATCAGAAGAGCTTGCAAAGGGAGGGCTTGAGCAGATAACCATAAAGGGGGAAAGTGGATATGTTATACTCACGGGTGTAGGTCATGATGCGGTTATGGTAGTTCTCGCAGACAACAACGCTAAACTTGGACTTTTGTTAATGGAGATAAAAAAGGCTCAAGAAAGACTGAAGGCACTCATATAAAAGGGGAACTATGGCACTAACAGGGGATTTAAGCACTTTTAGTTTTGTAGACATATTCCAGATACTTGCAAGAGACAAAAGAAGCGGTATCCTATTAGTGGAGTGGCAGGATATGACTGTGGCTTACTATGTCAAGGAAGGGGAGATAGTCTTTGCAAGACCTGTTGATAGGGTCTTTAGGGTTTATGCGGAAAGGGATTTTGACAACCTTATAGAAAAGTTGCGCATATCTAAAAAGAATCTACCAAAAACTATAGAGCGTTTTCTGATTACCAAACTCGGTAGTAAAGAAGGTGTTTTTTCCTTTACACCGGGATTTATAAGGTACAATTCGGACATACCCGTTGATTATCCCATAGAAAAACTCATAATGATAGCATCAAGAACGCTTACACCCGAAGAGGTAGAAAGAAAAATATCAGACGAGCTTTTGACCTTTGAGAAATCTCAGGACTATATGGAAAAGATACGCAAGGCTGAGCTAACGAGGGATGAGGAAAAGGTACTTATGCTTGTTGACGGAGAGAAGAGCGTTATGGACATAAGACGCACATCAGGATTGGACAACTTAACCGTGGACAGAACCCTCTATGGACTTTTGGCACTGAGCGCTATAAAAAGAAAAAAGAGAGAAAAAAGACACAAGCCTTCCATAACCCTTGAACTACTTGCAAAGATCATAGAGAGGATAAAGGAGCTGTAATGAAGCCCATAAGGAAGATAAAGATAGTTGTGGCTGGGCCTTTTGCAGCAGGGAAAACACAGTTCATAAACACTGTCAGCGAGATAAAGACTGTAAAGACAGAGAGAAAGACACAAGCGATAGCGGAGAAGAATGTAAAAGACTACACCACCGTAGCTATGGATTTTGGGAAGATTAGGATAGATGACGAGCACGAGCTTTACCTTTTTGGTACACCCGGGCAGTCAAGGTTTGACTTTATGTGGGAAATACTGGGTGAAGGTGCTCTTGGAATTATTATTCTCGTTGACAGTACAGACCCATCTACTTTCCATGAAGCGAGGAGAATCATAAACTTCTTCCAATCAAGGTTTCCAGTACCTATGGTGGTAGGTGCAAACAAACAAGACCTTCCCAACGCGTGGTCCCCAGAGGATGTAAGGACTGCCCTTGATATAGATGAGGAGGAGGGTATTCCTGTGCTTGGGGTTTCCGCAATTGATAAAGAAAGCGTTAAAAACACTCTACTCACCCTTTTGAACATAATAAGGGAAGAACTTTTACATTAAGGAAAGAGTGCTGGTCCTTCTATGCTTATAGCTTCGTCCATTCCAAGCATAATGTTCATGTTTTGAATAGCCTGTGATGATGCACCCTTACCAAGGTTGTCAATAACACTTATGATAACAGCCGTCTGAGTTCTTTCTTCGTAGTATGGATAGATAAGGCATAGGTTTGTCCCTATTACATGTTTGGTTGCTGGAGGTTCATGAATAATTTTTACAAACTTCTCACCAAGATAAGTTTCCTCAAATAAATCTCTCAAGCGTTTTTCTGATGTCTGTACATAAAGGCTACATAACATGCCTCTTGACGCAGGTACCACTTTGGGAGTAAACCTTATCTTTACACTTTTTCCCGATATTTTTGTTATAACATCTTCCATTTCAGGTACATGTCTGTGTTTCTCCACAGAGTATGCCATGATGTTTTGCTCCATTTCAGGATAGTGAAAGCGTTGTGCTGTCTTTCTACCTGCTCCAGACACACCAGAGATGGCATCCACTATAACTCTGTCTAAGTTTATCCCTTCTTTAAGAAATGGGTAAAGTCCTAAAAGTGTAGCGGTAGGGTAGCATCCAGGATTAGCTACAAGCGTTGTATCTTTTACACTTTCTCTGAAAATCTCTGGAAGGCCGTAAACCGCAAGCTTTAGGATGTTTTCGTGTGTGTGTTCAAATCCGTAAAACTCTGGATAAAGCTCTTTTTTACTGATCCTGTAAGCCCCAGAAAGATCTATAACTTTTTTACCCTTTTTTATTAGCTCAGGCACCAGGTTGAGGGATACTTCGTGAGGAAGACACAGAAAGGCCACATCAAAGTCCTCTTGAGGTTCTTCGGTGATAGGAATTTTTGAAAGGTAAGTATGAAAAAAAGAAGGTAGTACATCAGAGAGATGTTTTCCTGCATAAGTTCTTGAAGTTACAGAAACCACCTTTACATAAGGGTGTTGGAATAGGTATCTGAGGAGTTCTATACCTGTGTATCCCGTAGCACCATAAACACATACTCTTAACGCTTGCTCCATCTGTAGCCTTTTCTGGCTTTCATAAGTCCGTACTTCTTTCTTTCTTTCTCTCTTGCGTCCCTTTTGAGAAGTCCAGCCTTTTTGAGGGTTTGCCTAAGGTCTGGATTGTATTTAAGCAGGGCTTTTGCTATACCGTACATAATGGCTTCTGCTTGTCCAGAGATGCCTCCGCCTTCTACGGTTGCGTATATTCCGAACTTACCGTTAAGACCTGCAAGCTTGAGGGGATAAAGTACTTTGTTGAATAAACTTTCCCTCTGCAAATAGTCCTTCATGAGAAACTCTTTTCCACTGTCCTTTGCCTTGACTATCATCTTATCGGTGTCTTTAAGAAGCCAAACCCTCGCTATGCTTTCTTTTCTTCTACCCGTGCCGTAGTATGCGTTGTCAAAGCCTATACGAAAATCTTTTAGTTTTGTGATCATCCCTTAACCTCCAAAGGTTGTGGTTTCTGTGCGGTGTGTGGATGCTCACTACCACTATACACTTTTAGTCTTTTTAGCATCCTGTGTCCCAACCTGTTTTTGGGAAGCATCCTTTTAACCGCAAGCCTTATAACTTCTTCTGGCTTGTTTTCAAGCATCCACCTTAAAGAATATACTTTTAAGCCTCCGGGATAGTTGGTGTGAAAGCTGTAAGTTTTTTGCTCTAATTTTTTCCCTGTCACCTTTATCTTTCCTGCGTTTAACACTATTACAAAATCTCCGCAATCCACATCGGGTTGATAGTAAGGCTTATGTTTTCCTCTCAAAACTTTTGCTAACTCAGATGCAAGCCTTCCTAAGGTCTTACCTTCCGCATCTACAACCCACCATACTCTTTCCACATCTTGGGGTCTAACTCTGTATGTCTTCATCTCTCAACTCCTTTCTTTTTAAAAAGTATATTATACTAAAAAATTATAGCCTTGCTTCCTTTATGTTCTTCTTACGCCATACGCCTGCGTTTATTTCGTAAAAGGCTCTTTGAAGCTCTACAAGCTGAGTTATGCCGTTTAATGCCAAGGACAGCATTTTGTCAAACTCATCCCTTGTGAATGTGTTTTCCTCACCTAAAGCCTGTATCTCCGATATACTGCCAGTGCCGGTGGCTACAACATTCATATCTACCTTTGCGCTTGAATCTTCTTCATAGTTAAGGTCCAAAAGTATCTGCCCTTCCACTATACCTACGCTTACCGACGCTACAAAGTCCTTTATGGGTGTAGAGCTGATGATCCCTTCGTTATAGAGCTTTATGACCGCATCCGCAAGAGCTACAAAGGCACCAGTTATGGAAGCGGTTCTTGTGCCACCGTCTGCTTGTATCACATCACAATCTATCCAAAAGGTTCTCTCACCAACCTTTGTAAGGTCAAGAGCTGTTCTCATAGCTCTCCCTATCATGCGTTGTATTTCGTGCGTCCTGCCGCTTATCCTTCCCTGCACGGATTCTCTTATATTTCTGGTGAGGGTTGCTCTGGGTAGCATGGCATACTCTGCTGTGATCCATCCTTGCCCTTTTCCTTTTAAAAAGGGTGGCACTCCGTCTTGCACAGATACAGTACATATGACCTTTGTATTTCCAAACTCAACAATACATGAACCTTCAGGATGCTGTAAGTAGTCCCTGACGATCCTTATGGGTCTGAGTTCGTTGGGTCTTCTCCCGTCTTTCCTCAAACCTTTGCTCCAAGAGCCTTTGCCTTTTCAATGGCTTCCTCTATGGTTCCTACCATATAAAAAGCCATCTCGGGTAGATGGTCGTACTTACCAGTGAGAATCTCTTTAAAACTCCTGATGTTGTCTTCCAACTTTACATACTTTCCAGGCATGCCAGTAAACTGTTCTGCTACATGGAAAGGTTGAGCTAAAAATCTCTGAATTCTTCTTGCCCTACCTACTATGGCTTTGTCCTCCTCAGAGAGCTCTTCCATACCTAATATGGCTATGATCTCCTGAAGCTCCTTGTATCTTTGCAGTATCCTCTTTACTTCCATGGCTACGGTATAGTGTTCTTCACCTACAAACTCAGGTGCTAAATACTTGGATGTGGATTCAAGGGGATCAACTGCGGGATATATACCAAGTTCTGCAAGTCTTCTGGCAAGGACCGTTGTAGCATCAAGGTGAGCAAAAACGGAGTAAGGTGCTGGGTCTGTTATGTCATCAGCAGGTACATAAACCGCCTGTATGGAAGTAAGAGATCCCTTCTTAGTGGAGGTGATCCTTTCCTGAACTTCTCCTACATCAGTGTTGAGCGTGGGTTGGTATCCCACGGCAGAGGGAAGCCTTCCCAAAAGTGTGGAAACTTCCGAGCCTGCCTGAACGAACCTAAAAATGTTGTCTATAAAGACAAGCACATCCTGACCTTCTACATCTCTGAAATATTCAGCCATGGTTATGCCCGTTTGAGCAACCCTAAAACGCACACCTGGTGGTTCGTTCATCTGCCCATAAACCATAACAGTATAAGGAAGGACCCCCGACTCTTTCATCTCATGCCAAAGGTCATTACCTTCTCTTGTCCTTTCCCCCACGCCTATAACTACTGAAAAACCTTTGTGAAACTTAGCTATGTTGTGTATGAGCTCCTGCATAAGCACCGTTTTACCAACTCCTGCACCACCAAAGAGCCCTACTTTTCCACCTTTTACATAAGGTTCAAGGAGGTCTACCACCTTTATGCCCGTTTCTAATATCTCCACCCTCGTAGATTGTTTTTCCAAGGATGGAGGCTCTCTAAACATGGGCCAGTATTCTTCTGCCTTTACTTCTCCGGCTTCGTCAATAGGCTGTCCTACCACATTAAATATCCTTCCTAGAGTAGCTCTTCCTACTGGCACTTTTATAGGACCACCTAGATATTCTACCTCCTGACCTCTTACCAATCCGTCTGTGGCACCCATGGCTATGCACCTTACCCTTCTTTCACCTATGTGCTGAGCTACTTCTAAGTACAGGTCCTCTTCCGCCCAGTTTCCTCTGTCATCAACAAAGCGCCTTCTGGTTTTAAGTCCGTGCCTGACAGGTGGAAGGTTTTCTCCTTCAAACTCCACATCAATAACAGCTCCTATAACCTGGACCATTTTCCCCTTCATGGTTCTCCTCCTTACTTCATAGCTTCTACTGCGTTGACTATGTCAATAAGTTCGGAAGTTATAGCTTCCTGCCTTGCTTTGTTGAAAATGAGCGTCCAATTCCTTA
>JAPYWJ010000043.1 GCA_028276405.1 Hydrogenobacter sp. | reverse complement strand
TGGGGTTTTTGTATGAAAAGGTTTTATTTTTTTGTTTTTCTTCTTGTTTTGGTTTTTGGATGCACCAAAAAAGAGTATGTGATAAAAACACGCGATTTTAAAGAGCTTGATATTCCTTTCAACATAGCCATAAACCAATTTTTACCCATAAAAGAGTTAAACAAAGAGAACGCTTACGCTTTTGTCTATTATGGCGCGGATGGTACGGTCCACTACTACGCGGATGGCAAGGACCTTGTCCTCAACAAGCCCATCGTGGAAAAGTTCAAGGGTGGTGCTTTTGATTGGCTTGACTACAAGATAGACAAAGATACTCTCTACATTGCCCAGTGGGTCAGATACCTGGGAGAGACAAGAGCCAAAAAGGTGATCCTTATAAGGACCAACCTAAAGGGTGAAAACCCCCAGTATACCCTTGTGTCTGCTACCAACGAGTCCATAGGGAAGCCCATGATAGAGACGGACGGCAAGGGTAATGTGCTTTTGGTGTGGTCCGATGAGAGCCAAGGCTACGCTGTTGCCTACTCTCTGTCCACGGATGGTGGGAAGACTTTTCCACCAGAGACTCTGCTAAAACCTGCCAATGTGTCTGCAAACTTGGATACCTATGTGCCCTTTTATGACCCAAAGAATGGCTTTTCGGTCATATACACCACAGACAAAGAGGTAAAAGCCAGAAGGCTAAAGGATAACTACGAGGTGAGCCTTTTTAAGTTTGAAGATGGCTATCAGTACGCACCCTATGTGGAAAAGATGGATGGAAAGCTTTACCTCTTTATGTGGAGACTTCCCAAAAACAACCCGGCGGATGTCTACGGCAAGTACCAGCTCACCTTTTTAGCTTACAAGGACCCCTTTGACAAACCCTTTGCAAAGTTGCAAAAGGAGTACGAGCGCGTCTATACCTACATACAGCCTGCGGTGGTAGGTGATGACCTGCCTGTGTTCTTTTCTGTAAACCTCCCACCAAAAGGGCAGGACTTTTACGAGGCTGACGGTGAAAAGCTAAGCAGGCGCATAAATCTTGTCTACGCGTGGAAGGACTCAGACCTAAAAAAAGCTGTGCAGGACCAAGCTAACGACTACATATACGCTCAGGTGTTTTCCTCTTTGGCTGTATCAAAGGATGGTGTGCTTGATGTCTTTAGGGATTCAAGATACCTGATACCTCAGCTGTGGGCTGTTCATGTAAAGGATGGTAAAACAGAGTCCTTTGGTCCTTTGGAAGAGCCTTGGGTAGAAACATCCTATCTTAGCAAGACTTTGTATCTGGGCAAGGGTGTCTTTAGGGTATACTACCTTGTAAAGGATGACAAAAAGGGCACCTGGTTTTTAAGAGCCAGAGACATAAAGGCAGAAGACCTTAACAACCCCTACAAGATAGAGTCCAGAGGAGAAAAGCAAAACAGGCTTGAATCCGACCTGAAAAAATTTGAACAGTGTCAGGTCAAGAACGACCTTGATTGTGTTTATTCCTTCTTTGACCCTGTGGGACAAAAGCAGTATACCTTGGAAGCTTTCAAGAAAAACGCAGAGGCACTAAAGATCAACTTTAAAGATTACAAGTGTAAAGGCAAGGTAGTAGGAGACACCAACATAGCGGTAGTTTACTGCGACTATACCTACACACTGCCCCCAGTGATAGGCAATGTCCCAGTACCAGAAGGCAAAAGGCAGATCACTGAAAAGAAGGTAAGAAGCTACTGGGTTTACATAAAAGGTAAGTGGCGTTGGGTTATAGAGACCATGCCAGGATATACGGTACTTCAGTGGTAAGAGGCTTTACTTTTGTGGAGGTCCTTGTGGCCTTCACCATAGCTATATTGGCTGTGGGTTTTATACAGCAGAGTTTGTCACTGATAGCCCAGAGATTGTACACCATGAAAAGGCAGGAAAAAGACCTCCAGATGGTATCTCATATACAGGATATAGTCATAGCCCAAAAGACTTCCTCCGCCATCCTGCTGGACCGCAAAGGCGTAGAAAACTCCACCTGTGATGTTATGTCTTACCGTGGTTTTAATTACTATGCCTGTCCTCAGGAGTTTGGTATACAGCGTATATACCTCCCCAACGGCTACTCCTTTCTGATCAAATGAAAGGAAGCATCATCATATATGTGCTTTGGATGATCACCCTCCTTTCTGGTCTTGTGTTTTTTACTCTGTATGAGCTAAGATACAGCTACATAAGAAGCTCTCACTTTGTTGATAACTGGACTTTTTTGTACGAAGCTAGGGCGTTGGCAGTGATGAGCGTCAACATGGCTACAAAGGACCCCTCTCTCCTTAGACTTCAGGGACCCATACCCTACTACATCTCAAACCGCAAGTACAGGATATACCTATCCGCAGAGGAGGGTAAGATAGGTCTTCCTCTTGCCAACTTGGACATCCTCAAAAACCTGATGGTTAACTTAGGGATGGATGAAAAAAAGGCACAGGAGCTTTCTCAAAGTATCATGTCCTTTGTAGGCAGAGGGGTAGCAACTCAGAACACACCAGCACCTTACAGAGATGTGTTTTCTATAACGGAGCTTTTTTATGTAAAGGGTATGGACAGGGACACTTATGAAAGACTGCAAAATTACCTAACACCCGTAGCGACCCTAACCAACATACATTACGCATCAAAACCTGTCCTTTTAGCTCTTGGACTTACCGACAGTGAGGCAACTTCCGTAGAGGAGCAGATAAAGGTAGCTGGATACATAAACCCAGAATGGCTACAGAACTTGCTTGGACCCTCAAGAAGTTATATAGCCCTCAGGTTTGTATACACACCCCTACCCCTCTATTACCATGTGAAAGTGGTAAAGTACGAGCCTTTTTACGACGAGATGAGCTTTATTGTCTCTTCCTCGGGTGAGATCTTAGATGCGTGGCAAGATTAGGGCTTTTACCCTTGTTGAGCTTCTTGTGGCGGTGCTTATATCCACCCTTGTGGTACTGGGTCTTGTCAGCGTTTACAGGTCTGTGCAGGATGTGAGAAATAGGCTTGAGAACTACGAACAAAACAGGAGACTCTACGAGCTTATCTACCTGCTCCAAAAGGAGCTGAGCAACTGCAGAGACCTTGAGCTTAGTGGAGATACACTGCGTTACTATACCACATTTGGCATATCCGCACCTTATGTTATGGTAAACTTAAGCGTCCAGAAGGGAAGTATAATCTACACAGAGTCAAACCCCTACGACCCATCCATCACTTATCTGAGAAGACAGCTACGCGTATCAAAAAACCTCAAGATGGAAAGCTACAAAGACAAAGGCGTAGTAAGACTCTTCTACGGTGATGGGTATGTGGACCTCCTTGTGCTGTACAACAAGGTGCCCACATCTTCCATATTTTTAAAACCTTTTTAGATTTATTTATTATGCTGGTAAGCCAAGAGAACCTATACTTTTCCCTAAAGGATTACCTGAAGGAGAAGTACCAAAGAAGGGTGCAGAAGATAACGGTAGCTCTACCTTTTACCTGTCCCAACATAGACGGCACTAAGGCAAGGGGTGGATGTACTTACTGTTTTTCTGGAACGAGGCCTGCACACTTGGAACCTTATGTGCCACTACGCCAACAGATAGAAGAAGGCATAAAAAGAGCAAAGGAGCGCTACGGTAAAAACATACTCTTTTTTGTGTATTACCAATCTTACTCCAACACATACGCAGAGAGGGAATACCTCAAATCTGTTTATGACACAGCTCTTGAGTTTGATGAGGTAGTTGGTATAGATGTAGGCACCCGCCCCGATTGTGCGCCCGAGTGGGTGCTTGACCTTTTGGAAAGCTACACTTTAAAGGGTTTAGAAGTTTGGGTAGAATACGGACTTCAGTCTGCTAACTACAAGACCCTGAGGTTTATAAACAGGGCTCACGGCATTTCTGACTTTGTGGATGCTGTCCTTAGAACTAAAAGAAGGCATCTCAAAGTGTGCGCTCACATCATCTTGGGACTTCCCTTTGAGGACCAAGAGGACATGTTAGAAACTGGAAAGCTTCTGGCAAGCCTCCCCATAGATGGTGTTAAGATACATCCTTTGCACATCATAAAAAACACCAAGATGGCAGAGCAGTACCAAAGGGGAGAGTTTGGAGTTTTGAGCCTTGAAGAGTATGCAAAAAGAGCGGTAGATATAATAGAGATACTACCACCTCATGTGGTGATCCACCGCCTAACGGGGGAGGTAGAACCAGAAAGGCTTATAGCTCCAGAATACTGCACCTATGCCAAAAAGCAAGAAGTTATAAATGCCATAGTAGAAGAACTAAAAAGGCGAAATACCTACCAAGGTGCTAAAATACCTTTTAACATATGAGAAAGGAGCATTGGGCTTTATTATCACTGGGCATAAACACCCTTCAAGCCTTGGCAAAGCTTATAGCAGGTCTACTAACGGGAAGCCTCTCCATGATAGGTGAGTCCTTCCACTCCCTTTCGGATTCTTTCTCTTCTCTAATCACCTACTTTACCCTCAGGTTTTCTGAGAAAAAAAGCGAGAAGTTCCCGTACGGTCTTTACAAGCTGGAAAATGTAGGCTCTATACTTATAGCGGTGTTTTTACTTCTTGCCAGTTATGAGATCCTAAAGAGGGCTTTTAGCCTGCAGGTGCGTATAAAAGAGGAATATATGGCTATGGGGTTTGTCGTTATAAGTTTTTCTCTTCTTAGCTCTTTGCTTCTTTCCTTTTTAGAAAGAAAAGCTGGGAAAAAGCTTAACTCTCCTGTGCTCATCGCAGACTCTTATCATACTCTGACAGATGCCTTTGGTTCTTCCTTAGTGCTTATGAGTTTTATAAGCTCTTATGTGGGGTATGAATTAGACAGGTATTTTGCCATAGGTGTCTCTTTGCTTATATCTTACACAGCCCTAAACATACTCAGAAAGGAAGTTTCTGTACTTCTTGATGTGTCAGCGGATCAAAAGACACTAAGCAGAATAAGGGATATAATCCTTAGCTTTGAGGAGGTGTTGGAAATAAAACATCTCTTTGTTAGGTCGTCGGGTGGCAGGCTCTTTGCAGATATTACCTTGGTGGTGTCCGGGAGGGACTTTTTACAGATGCACAGCGTTGTGGATAGGATAGAAGAAAAGCTAAAAGTAGAGGTACCACAGCTTGAAATGGTGTTCATACACTACGAACCTAAGCAAGAGGCAACTTTAGGTGTGCTTTTGAACGAAAAGGGTGAGGTGAGCGAGAACTTTAGCAACACCAGCAGAGTCATGCTTTTAAAAAAGGGGGAAAAACCCCAGCTTCTTACCAACATTCCACGGGAAGAACAGAAGCTCGCACAGTTCCTTATGGAAAAGGGAGTTTGTATAATACTTTGCAGGCATCACCCAGAGAGTAAAGAGGCAAAATGGACTATAAGCAAATACGGTGCTTTTGTTTGGGAAACCCAAGAGAAAAACCCGTACTTGGCTATATCCGAAGTGGCTTATAATTTTAGCGATGTCCAAACTGCTCATAAAGAGAGGAAGGATCATAGACCCATCTGAAAACATTGACATTATAGGAGACATTCTTGTAGAAAAGGGAAAGATAAAGGCTATAGGTGAGAACATCTTTGAGCTTGAAGCTCAGGTAATAGACGCATCTGGACTAATTGTGTGCCCTTCCTTTATAGACTTGCATGTGCATCTGAGGGACCCAGGAGAGACTTACAAAGAAGACATACAAAGCGGTAGTAAGTGCGCAGTAGCGGGAGGATACACCACTGTGGTGTGTATGCCCAACACAAAACCACCCGTAGATAGCCCAGAGATAGCTCAGTATATAATAAGCAAGGCAAAGGCTGTTGGTCTGTGTCTGGTTTTACCTGCTGGGACTCTCACGAAGGGTAGGAAAGGGCAGGAACTTTCTGACTTTTACGCTCTTAAGTCTGCAGGATGTGTTGCCCTCACCGATGACGGAAGTCCTCTTATGGACAGTAAGCTCATGAAAAGAGCGTTGGAACTTGCAGGACAGTTAGACATTCTGGTTATGAACCACTGCGAAGATGACAGTCTTGCCTACGGACACATAAACGAAGGGTATGTAAGCGCCTTTTTGGGTATTTCTTCGAGACCTCCTGAGGCAGAAGACATACTCGTGGCAAGAGACCTGATACTCTCTTACCATACAGGCTCTCGCATTCACATACAGCACCTTAGTAGTGCCCTAAGTGTGGAACTAATAAAATACTTCAAAGAAAAAGGTGTTAAGGTTTCTTGCGAAGTGAACCCTTACCATCTTGTATTCACAGAAGAGGAGATCCTAAAGTCCGGCTCTTCTGCCAAGGTAAACCCACCCCTAAGAAGAAAAGAAGACAGGGACGCTCTCATACGGGCTTTAAAGGAGGGTATAGTAGACTGCATAGCTACAGACCATGCACCCCATACAAATTGGGAAAAAAGACAGATAGAGAAGGCAAAACCCGGCATGATAGGTCTGCAGACAGCTCTACCTGTTGCTTTGGAGCTGGTAAGACAAGGACACATAACTTTAAAAGATGTGATAAATCTAATGTCCTGCAGACCGGCACAGATACTCAAATTAGAAGGATGTGGAACTCTAAAGTTGGGTTCAAAGGCTAACATAACCATCTTTGACCCAGAAAGAGAGTGGACTCTTGATGAAAAGACAAACCTTTCCAAATCCAAAAACACACCCCTGTGGAACAAAAAGCTAAAAGGCAAAGTTCTCTACACCATTTTTGAAGGGAAGGTAGTGTATCAAGATGTTTAAGAAGTTGTGCCTAATAGGTGTGGGCTTTATGGGTGGGTCTTTCGCTTTGGCTTTCAGGGAATCTTTTCCCAACTGTGAGATATTGGGCATTGATGTAAATCCATCCGCCACCGATAAGGCTATACAGCTTGGTGTTATAGATGTGGGAAGTGCGCATCTAAATAGCCTTCTTGGCTTTAAACCCGACCTTATAATGCTGGCTACACCTGTAGGAACTTTTGAGAACATAGCAAGGGAACTTTCTACGCTTGACATTAAAAATACCCTTATAACGGATTTGGGAAGCGTAAAGGGTAAGCTGGTTTATACGCTGGAGGAGTACCTGGGAGAAAACTTTGTAGGAGGACATCCCATCGCAGGGACGGAAAAGTCTGGCGTAGAAAACAGCAGTAAGGATCTTTTCAAAGGTAAAAGATGCATTCTAACACCAACGCAAAGGACATCACCTAAAGCTTTAGAGAAGATAAAAAACATGTGGATATCTCTGGGTGCGGTGGTTGAGGAGATGAACCCCTTTTTGCATGACTATGTGTTTGGGGCGGTTTCTCACCTTCCTCATGCGGTTGCCTTTGCTCTTATAGATGCCATCAGACATTTGAGCAAAGATGATGTGGATCTTTTTAAGTATCCCGGTGGAGGCTTCAAGGACTTTACGCGTATAGCAGGATCAGACCCTATAATGTGGAGAGACATATTCTTAGAAAACTGGGAAAATGTCTTAAAAGCCATAGAAGCTTTTGAAGCATCCCTTAAAAACCTGAAGGAACTCATAAAAAGCAGAAACTCACAAGAGCTCACAAATTATCTGCGTAGTGCAAAAGACTGTAGAGAAAGGATAAACTGATGGTGGAGCGGAGGGGACTTGAACCCCCGACCTCCTACACGCCAAGCAGGCGCTCTCCCAACTGAGCTACCGCCCCTACAGCT
>JAPYWJ010000014.1 GCA_028276405.1 Hydrogenobacter sp. | reverse complement strand
GCAGAAAACATAAAGAAGAAGCTGGAAGAAGCTGGTGCACAAGTAGAGATAAAGTAAGCCTCAAGCTAAGTATGGAAATTCAAGGGGTCTCACCCTCCTGCGCAAAGCGGGGGGTTTCTTTTTTTCTTGACTTTTCAGGCAACTTATTTTATATTAATAAGTTTCCAAAGCATAAAAAGAGGGTTATAGCATGAGAAAGAATGTAGCTTTACCCAGGAAGTTTTTTGGAAAAAGGTCCGAAATACTTGACCCTCCTTACTTGCTTTTTCTACCCAAGGAATCTTTTGAGAATTTTCTACAGTTTAGGAAAGCACCAAAAGAGCGCAAGCCTATAGGTCTTGAGTATGTATTCAGAACTTCTTTCCCTTTTAAGGATCCCGATGATAAGATCACTGTTGAGTACTTGGGGTATGAGGTGGGTGAGTGGGAATGCAATAAATGCGGTTATAAAGCTTACAACGATCAGAGCTTTCTGGGTGGGTACGGTGTGCCCTGTCCCAAGTGTGGCACTATGCTAACATACAAAGAAAAGTATACGGTTGAGGAGTGCAAAACTAAAGGTTTTACTTACGCAGTCCCCATCAGGGTTTTGGTCAGGCTCAAAGTGAAGACCAAAAAGGGAGAGAGAGCGCAGGATCCTAAAAAAGTCTATTTTGGCGAAATTCCTATGATGACAGAGGTAGGGTCCTTTGTGGTCAACGGAAGTGAGAGGATAGTAGTAAGCCAGCTCATAAGGTCTCCCGGTGTCTTCTTTGAAGAGAAGGAAGAAAGACAGAAAGAAACCACCATAGTGAGGATCATATACAGGGCAAGCATAATACCAGATAAGGGACCAAGAGTTGAGTTCGAGCTTTCCAGCACAACAGATATGCTTACCGCAAGGGTAGATAAGAAGAAAATAAGTGGTTCTTTTATGTTCAGAGCCTTAGGGCTTGAGACCGCTTACCATATTCTCAAACACTTTTACCCAGAGACAAGAGCTTTTTTTGCTGAAGGTGGGAGACTCTTTGACAAACAAACTGGGGAAGAATACGCATCTCAAGACCTCTCCCAGAGTTATCTTTTTGCGGTTTTAAGATACAAAGGAAAGCTTGAAGGAAAAGGGAAGGAAGAAGAATTTTTGGAAGAGAGATACATAGAGGATGTAGAAGATTTAGAAAGATTGCTCAAAGATGAAAGGATAAAAGTTGAGCTGTTAACAGTGGTGCCAAAAGAGAGTGCGGTAAAAAGCCCCTATGGTAAGATTCTCATAGAAACCCTTGTGGCGGAGACATCTCCGCGCGAGCCTGACAGAAGAAGCTCCATTGTGATACCGGCAAGGTTCACCTTTAGGGACATAGCGCTTGTTGATATATACAAAAAGCTCCGTGCGGTAGAGCCTATGGTGATGGAGCTGGAACACTTGGTGAGTAGGGCAAGGTCTCACTTCTCCCTTTATTTTGAGGACATAACTAGGTATGACCTTTCCAGAGTGGGAAGGGTTAAGATAAATGCCAAAGTTCATAAACCACCCAAAGTGCTAAAACCTGCAGACTTGGAAAAGCTTTCAAGTTTTCCTCCTTTGGCTCTTGCAGAGAGCTTTGAAGAATACCAAGAAGGACAGCTTTTAACAGAGGACCTTTTGAAGGGTATATTCAAGAAGAGAGACCAAGTGAAAGTAAAAGACTACACAGAAGACCATGCACGCTTTTTGCTTCCTGTAGATATTATAAATACAGTCAAGTACCTCATAGACCTGCGTTTTGGTAGGGAAAAGAAGGATGACATTGCGTATCTTGGCAACAGAAGGGTCAGAGCTATAGGTGAGCTTCTTGAAAATCAAGCACGCATAGGTTTAGCGCGCATGGAGAAGTTCTTCAGGGACAGATGCACGGTGGTTAATCCAGAAGACCCCAATCTCAAACCACAAGACCTTTTAAACCCCCGCTATCTTACCAGCACCGTATACGAGTTTCTAAAAGGTGGTATGCTTTCCCAATACCTTGACAATACAAACCCCCTTTCCGCCCTTACGCACAAAAGAAGGCTCTCAGCTTTGGGACCTGGTGGTCTTACCAGAGAAAGTGCCAAGTTTGAGATAAGAGATGTGCATCCTTCCCACTATGGTAGGATATGCCCCATAGAAACCCCAGAAGGTCAAAACATAGGACTTGTCACTTCTCTGACCGTTTATGCTCAGGTAAACGAGTTTGGCTTTATCATAACCCCATACAGGAAAGTGGTAGATGGCAAGGTCACCAACGAGATAGAGTATTTGGCAGCCTACGAAGAGGAAAACTATGTAATAGCTCAGCACACACCTACTGACCAAGAAGGTAGGATAAAGACAGATAGAGTGTTTGCAAGATACAAAAACGACATACAGATAGTTAAACCTCAGCAGGTCCATTACATGGATGTCTCTTCAAGACAGGTGGTTTCTGTATCCGCTTCGCTCATTCCTTTCCTTGAACATGACGATGCCAACAGGGCTCTTATGGGTTCTAACATGCAGAGACAAGCTGTTCCTCTTGTGTTTACCTCTTCACCCCTTGTGGGCACAGGTATGGAAAAGAAAGTGGCATACGATAGCAGTGCGGTTGTTCTTGCCAAAAGAGGTGGTGTAGTAGAAGAAGTGGACAGCAAAAGGATCATAGTAAGGGTAAACCCAGAGGAGATAGACCCAAAGGATCCTACAGACATGGGCATAGACATATACGAGCTCAAAAAGATGAGCAGAACCAACCAAAATACTTGCATAAACGAAAGACCCTTAGTCTTTAAAGGTCAAAGGGTGAGTAAAGGCGAGGTATTGGCAGACGGACAGTCTACCGAACGGGGTGAGCTTGCTTTAGGTAAAGATGTGCTGGTTGCTTTTATGCCTTGGAGGGGGTATAACTTTGAGGACGCTATAGTTATCTCCGAGAGGTTAGTAAAGGAAGATGTGTTCACTTCTATACACATAGAGGAGCTTGAGGTAGAAGCCAGAGAGACAAAAATAGGTTATGAAGAGATAACAAGGTCCATACCTGGCGTGCCTGAAAGGGCATTGGCTCACCTTGACGAGTTTGGTATAGTAAGAATTGGCACTTATGTGAAACCTGGGGACATACTGGTAGGTAAGGTTACTCCCAAGGGGGAACAGCAACTAACACCCGAAGAAAAGCTTCTTCAGGCTATCTTTGGAGAAAAGTCAAGAGATGTCAAAGACACATCTTTGAGGTGTCCTCCTGGTGTGGAAGGTGTGGTGGTAGATGTGCAGGTTTTTGCAAGAAGGGTAGGAGAAAGGCGCAATTACCTTGCGGAACATGTAGAAAGACAGGAAAAGGAAAACTTACGCAACGACCTTGAAAAGAAGAAAAAGCTCCTTGTAGAGGGTAGGAACAGCGTTATAAAAAGTTTAGTTTTGGGAAAGGAAACGAACAAAGATATCACCATTAAGAAAAAGACATACAAGGCGGGCACAAAGGTGGACGAAAAGACTTTTGAGACGCTTCTCAACTATATAGTAGCAAGGCCAGAAAATCTATTTGATGACAAAGAGCTTTGCGAAAAGATAAATCAGGTGAGAGAAAGAACAAAAGCGCAAGTAGAACTTCTTGAAAGGATCTACAAGGAGAAGGAAGAATCCATAGGCAAAAGAAGTGAGCTTCCCGCAGGTGTAATAGCGCTTGTGAAGGTTTATATAGCTCAGAAGAGGAAGATAAGGGTAGGCGATAAGATGGCAGGGAGACATGGAAACAAGGGTGTCATATCTATAGTGCTTCCCGTAGAGGACATGCCCTTCCTTCCGGACGGAACACCAGTAGACATAGTGCTAAACCCCCTGGGTGTGCCATCCCGTATGAATGTAGGTCAGATACTTGAGACCCACTTGGGATGGGCTTTGAAAGAACTGGGTAAAAAGTTGGAAGAACTCATATCCGAAATGGCAGACAGGAAGGAAATAGTGGAGTTTATAAAGAAAATATACTCTGTGGGAGATACTCCAAGCGGTGAGAATGCCAAGTACATAGAAGAATTCCTAAACAGCCTTAACGATCATGAGTTTATGGATGTGGTAAAGGGTTATGCAGAGAAGGGCATACCTGTGGCAACACCTGTGTTTGAGGGTGCAAACGAAGAGCACATAAAAGAACTTTTAAAGCTTGCAGGACTTCCAGAAGATGGAAGAACTGTGCTTTACGACGGAAGGACAGGAGAACCCTTTGACACTAGAGTGACTGTAGGGTACATGCACATGCTCAAGCTCATACACATGGTAGATGACAAAATACACGCAAGAAGCACCGGTCCTTATTCTTTGGTCACTCAGCAACCCTTGGGTGGAAGGGCACAGTTTGGAGGTCAAAGGCTTGGAGAGATGGAAGTTTGGGCTTTGGAAGCGCACGGTGCAGCTTACACACTTCAGGAGATGCTCACAGTCAAATCTGACGACATAGAAGGAAGGACAAAGGTTTACGAATCCATAGTGAAAGGCAAATACACCTACACGCCCGGTATACCCGAGTCTTTCAGGGTGCTTGTAAGGGAGCTAAAAGCTTTAGGTTTGAATGTCAAGTGTGAAAACGGGGAATCAAAGCCCTGTGATCAGATTGAAGTAGAGGAGGAAGAAAAATGAGAAAGGGACTTCTTCCCTTTGAAAAAATAAAGCTTATGTTAGCGTCACCAGAAGAGATAAAAAGCTGGAGCTACGGGGAGGTAAAAAAACCAGAAACTATAAATTACAGAACTCACAAACCAGAAAAGGATGGGCTTTTCTGTGCCAAGATATTCGGTCCCATAAAGGACTACGAGTGCCTATGTGGAAAGTATAGAGGTAAAAGATTTGAAGGTACTATATGTGATAGGTGCGGGGTTGAAGTTACAAGGTCTTATGTCAGAAGAAAGAGGTTTG
The DNA here is from genome assembly GCA_028276405.1 of Hydrogenobacter sp. Classification (GTDB taxonomy): domain Bacteria; phylum Aquificota; class Aquificia; order Aquificales; family Aquificaceae; genus Hydrogenobacter. The sequence continues at coordinate 27,938 of JAPYWJ010000014.1, read as the reverse complement.
GACACATAGAACTTGCTGCACCTGTTGCTCACATATGGTTTCTTAAAAGCTCTCCTTCCAAAATAGCCACCTTGCTTAACCTCTCCACGAGGGATGCAGAAAGAGTTGTCTACTTTGAGTCCTATTTGGTTATAGAGTATCCCATGAGCGAAGAGGAAGAAAAGAGATTTGAGGAGATGGAAGACACCATACCCATTAAGGATGATATGGGAAACACCAAGTTCGTAAAGCTTTATGTGGTCGATGAAGACAAATACATGAGTGAGTATGCAACAAGCTTGGAACACAGATACGAAGGTGGTATGGGTGCAGAAATCATAAAGAAGGTACTGGCAAGTCTTGACCTTTCTACTTATGCCAAAAAGCTCAGAGAGGAGGTAAAGCCTTACAGCTTTGGCTTTGAGGACCTTGGAAAGCACTTAGAGGAAAAGTACAAAAAGCTCTACCACAAAATGGTAAAAATCATCGCAGAAGATTTTAGATTGCTAAGTGTAGACATAAGGCACCCCGACAGTATGACCTTGGAACAAGCCATATTGGGCATTCTAAATGAAGAGTATTACCTTAATGTGAGGACAGGAGAGCTGTTTGCTGAAGATTGCGGAGAAGACTGTCTGACAGGTAGAGAAGCTCTGCGTGAGTATTACGAGAGATTAAAGGAGAAAAAGAAAGACCTTCCAGTGTTTGAAAAGATAAAGGAAGACATAAGGAACGCTGTTCTTAAGGAAGTATCTGAAGCAAAAGTGAGAAAAGCCATAAGGATTCTCAAACTAGTAGAAGACTTTATAAAGAGTGGCAACAGACCCGAGTGGATGATCCTTGAAGTTCTGCCAGTACTTCCTCCAGAGCTAAGACCCCTTGTGGCTCTTGATGGAGGAAGGTTTGCCACTTCAGACCTTAACGACCTTTACAGGAGGATCATAAACAGGAACAACAGACTAAAAAGACTCATAGAGCTTGACGCACCAGAGATCATCATAAGAAACGAAAAGAGGATGTTGCAAGAAGTGGTGAGCGCTCTTATAGACAACGGCAAGCGCGGAAGGGTGATAACCCAAAACGGACGGGCACTAAAGTCCCTTTCTGACTATCTGAAAGGTAAACAAGGGCGCTTCAGGCAAAACCTTCTTGGAAAAAGAGTAGATTACTCAGGAAGGTCTGTGATAGTTGTGGGTCCAGAACTTAAAATGCACCAGTGCGGACTTCCCAGAATAATGGCTCTTGAGCTTTTTAAACCTTTCGTATACAGAAGGCTTGAAGAGAAGGGATACGCAACTTCCATAAAGAATGCCAAGAAACTCGTAGAGCAAAAGACACCAGAAGTGTGGGAATGCCTTGAGGAAGTAGTAAAACAGCATCCTGTACTGCTCAACCGTGCTCCTACTCTTCACAGAATGTCCATACAAGCTTTTGAGCCTGTTCTCATAGACGGTAAAGCCATACAGCTACACCCCTTGGTATGTCCACCTTTTAACGCAGACTTTGACGGGGACCAGATGGCGGTTCATGTACCTTTGGGTATAACTGCACAGTTAGAGGCATACATTCTCATGCTCTCAACCCAAAACATTATCTCCCCAGCTCATGGAAAACCCATCACTATGCCATCGCAAGACATTATCTTAGGTGTGTATTACATCACTCAAGAAGTTCCGGGAGTAAAAGGAGAAGGAAAGCTCTTTCTGAGCAAAGAAGATGTAATATTGGCTCTTGAAAACCAGAAAGTGGACCTTCATGCTAAGATAAAGCTGAGGCTTGAAGATGGTAAGATTGTAGAGACAACTCCCGGGAGAGTTCTGCTTAACAAAATACTGCCAGAGGGACATCCTTTTGTGAATGAGCCCTTAGATAAGAAAAAGGTTTCTAAACTTATCACCAACATATACAATAAGTACGGTATAGAAAGAACGGCGAGCTTTCTTGATGACCTAAAAGAACTGGGTTTTAGTATGGCAACCAAAGCAGGGATATCCATAAGCGTAGAAGACCTGCAAATACCCAATGTAAAGAAGGACATACTTAAGTCTGCCTTTGAACAAGCTGACGAGATAATAGATCAGTATATGAAAGGCTTGCTTACCAACAAAGAGCGCTACAACAGAATAATAGACCTGTGGTCTGAGATCACTGACAAGGTTTCCAAGTCCATGTTTGAAGAGATAGAAAGAACACAAAGGCAGGAAGAAGGGAAGGTCTACCCGGGTACCTTTAACCCCATATACATGATGGCAAACTCTGGAGCAAGGGGAAACAGGGATCAAATAAGACAGCTTGCAGCTATGAGAGGACTTATGGCAAAGCACACGGGAGAGTTTATAGAAACACCCATCATATCCAACTTTAGGGAAGGGCTTTCCGTTCTTGAATACTTCATATCCACTTATGGTGCGAGGAAAGGTCTTGCGGATACCGCGCTCAAAACCGCCTTTGCAGGTTATCTAACCAGAAGGCTTGTAGATGTGGCTCAGGACATTATGATAACAGAAGAAGATTGTGGTACTCATAGAGGCATAGACATGACTGCCATAGTAGAAGGTGGTGAAGAAAAGGTACCTCTAAAAGACAGAATCATCGGCAGAACTTTGGCAGAGGACCTAATAGACCCATACACAGGTGAGACTATAGCCAAACGTAACCAGATAGTAGACGAAAGTCTTGCAGAAAAGATCGTGCATGCAGGCATAGAAAAGGTCAAAGTCAGATCACCCCTCACATGCGAAACTAAGTTTGGTATATGCGCCATGTGTTATGGATGGGACCTTTCACAAAGAAAGCTCGTTGATGTAGGAGAAGCTGTAGGTATAATCGCAGCCCAGTCTATAGGAGAACCTGGAACACAGCTTACCATGAGGACTTTCCATATAGGTGGTGCGGCAGTTGCAGAAAAGGTCCAGAATGTTCTTGTATGCGAAAAAAGCGGAAAGGTAAAATATTACAACATAAAACTCATAAAGAACAGGGAAGGTAAATACATCAACATATCCAAGGATGCAGGTATAGCCATACTTGATAAAGACTCAAGACCCATAGAAAGACATGCAGTACCCTACGGTGCTGTCATTTTAGTGGAAGAGGGTACCCAAGTAAAGGAAGGTACCACCATAGCAGAGTGGGACCCCTTCAACACTTACATCATAGCGGAAGAAGGTGGGAAGGTAGAGTTCAAGGACATAGTGCTTGATGTTACCGTAAAGGAAGAAAGAGATCCCCTTTCTGGCAAAACATCCACAATAGTTTCCTTTACAAGACCTAAGGATGCCATGCTACACACTCCAAGAATAGTAGTGGCCGCACAAGACGGTAGAGAGCTTGCTTATGACCTTCCCGTAAACTCCATACTCAACATTCCCCCAGAAAACATAAAGGTAGAGTGGCTCGTATGTCCTACTTGCAGTGAATCTGAAGGTACAGAGATACAGCACAAATACTATGTGGTAAAGGACTACGAGGTTCAGCCGGGAGATGTGCTGGCAAGGATACCCAAAGAGATGGCAAAGGTAAGGGACATAGTAGGAGGTCTCCCCAGAGTGGAAGAGCTTTTTGAAGCAAGGAAGCCTAAAAATCCTGCCATACTCAGCGAAATAGACGGTACTGTTAGGATCTATGAGGATGCAGACGAGGTGATCCTTTACAATTCCAGAACGGGTGAAACAAGAAAGTACGACATAAGGAAGGATGAGTACATACTTGTAAGCCACGGTCAGTATATACAGAAAGGGAGCAACATAACGGACAGCATAAAAGCAGAGATAGAGGGACAAGTAAGGATAAAGGGAAGAGGCTACAAGCTTGTTGTGTACAACAGAGAGATGGGTTTGCAAAGAGAGTACTTTGTGCCTAAGGGTAAGCACCTGCTGGTTAAAAACGGAGATACAGTTAGTGCTGGAGATCCGCTAACGGATGGCACACCAGTCCCTGAGGAGATCCTCAGGATAAAAGGTATGGATGAGCTCCAAAAGTTCCTACTCAAAGAGGTGCAGATGGTTTATAGGCTTCAGGGTGTTGACATAAACGACAAGCACTTTGAAATCATCATAAGACAGATGCTGAGAAAAAGGAGAGTAGTAGACCCCGGAGATAGCAGGTTTTTGGTCAACGAGGAGGTGGATATAGAGGACTTAGAGCAGGAAGTTCAAAGGATAAAAGAAGAAGGAGGCAAACTGCCAAAAGTGGAACCCATTTTAGTAGGTATATCTAAGGCTGCGCTTACTGCAAGAAGCTGGATATCCGCCGCATCCTTCCAAGAGACACCTAAGGTGCTCACTGACGCATCCTGCGAAGGTAAAGTTGATGACCTCAGAGGTATAAAAGAGAATGTGATCATAGGGAACCTAATACCTGCCGGCACAGGTTCAGAAAAGTATGCCCAAGTAAAAGTTATAGAAGAAGCAAAGGCAAAAGCTCTCAAAGATGTGTTATAATAATAGACTGCTTTGAAAGGAGGATGTGATGCCTACCATAAGCCAGCTTGTAAGGCAAGGCAGAGAGAAAAAGAAGAAAAAGAGTAAATCACCTGCTCTGCAGGGGAATCCCCAAAAGAGGGGAGTCTGCGTCAGGGTTTATACGGTGACACCCAAAAAACCCAACTCTGCTCTTAGAAAAGTAACAAGGGTGAGGCTTTCCAACGGTATAGAAGTGACCGCATACATACCGGGAGAAGGTCATAACCTTCAAGAACACTCCATAGTACTGGTAAGGGGTGGTAGGGTTAAGGACCTTCCCGGCGTGAGGTACAAAGTGATAAGAGGCGCACTTGATACTGCCGGCGTTGCCAACAGGAAGCAGTCAAGGTCCAAATACGGTGCCAAAAGACCTAAACAACAGGCAGGAGGTAAAAAGTAATGCCTAGAAAAGGACCAGTTCCTTCCAGAGAAACACCACCAGACCCAGTTTACGGAGATGTGCTCGTTGCAAAGCTTATAAACAAGGTTATGAAGGATGGTAAAAAGGGCGTTGCGGAATACATAGTTTATAAAGCATTAGAAGAGGCATCAAAAGAAGCCAAAATGACACCTGTTGAACTTCTCCATAAAGTGGTAGATGAGTTAAAACCAGAGTATGAGGTAAGACCCAGAAGAGTAGGTGGTGCCACCTATCAGGTACCGGTAGAAGTCCCACCAAGAAGGCAGATAAGCTTAGCTCTAAAGTGGCTTGTAGAAGCGGCAAGGAACAGAGCAAGACACAGAGGTAGCTATACCATGGTGGAAAGACTAAAGGCCGAAATGTTAGATGTACTTGAGGGGAAAGGTGGTGCCATAAAGAAGAAGGAAGATACGCACAAGATGGCAGAAGCTAATAAGGTTTTTGCTCACTTTAGATGGTAAAGGAGGATAAAAAATGCCTAGGACAGTACCCATAGAAAGACTCAGGAACATAGGGATAGTGGCTCACATAGATGCGGGAAAGACAACAACCACAGAAAGGATACTCTATTACACAGGAAAAACTTACAAGATAGGAGAAGTGCACGAAGGTGCTGCTACTATGGACTGGATGCCTCAAGAAAAAGAGAGGGGCATCACCATAACAGCGGCAACCACCGCATGCTACTGGAAGGATCACCAAATAAACATCATAGACACACCAGGGCACGTGGACTTTTCTGTTGAAGTAGTAAGGTCCATGAAGGTCTTGGACGGCATCATATTCATCTTCTCCGCAGTGGAAGGTGTACAGCCTCAGTCAGAAGCCAATTGGAGGTGGGCAGACAGGTTTGGAGTTCCAAGGATCGCCTTCATAAACAAATTGGACAGGTTGGGTGCAGACTTTTATAGAGTCTTTAATGAGATAGAGAAAAAGCTCAGTATAAAACCTGTTGCGGTTCAAATACCTGTAGGTGCAGAAGACCAGTTTAAGGGTGTTATAGACCTTATGAACATGAAAGCCATCATATGGCTCGAGGAAACTCTTGGAGCAAAGTATGAAGTAGTTGATATCCCTCCCGAATACTTAGAAAAGGCTCAAGAGTGGAGAGCTAGAATGGTAGAAGCCATAGTGGAAAACGACGATGAGCTTATGATGAGGTACTTAGATGGAGAGGAGGTGTCTGTTGAGGATCTCAAAAGAGTTTTAAGGGGCGCTACTATAAACAGAAAGTTAGTACCTGTGCTTTGCGGTTCTGCTTTTAAAAACAAGGGTGTTCAGCCTCTTTTGGATGCGGTAATAGATTATCTTCCTTCTCCTCTTGATGTGCCACCTGTAAAAGGGATAAACCCCAAAACTTCAGAAGAAGAAGAGAGAAAGCCTTTTGACGAAGAGCCTTTCTGTGCTTATGTGTTTAAAGTGATGAGCGATCCGTATGCAGGACAGCTCACTTACTTTAGGGTCTTTTCTGGGAAAGTATCTGCGGGCTCTTATGTTTACAATGCTACAAAAGATAAAAAAGAAAGGATAGGAAGATTGCTTCTAATGCACGCTAACTCCAGGGAGGATGTGCAAGAAGCGGCGGCAGGCGAAATAGTTGCTGCAGTAGGACTTGATGCTACAACGGGAGACACTCTGTGCGACGAAAAATCTCCCATACTTCTTGAAAAACTTGAGTTTCCTGAGCCTGTCATTTCTATGGCAATAGAACCAAAGACTAAAAAAGACCAAGAGAAGTTATCACAAGTGCTCAACAAGTACATGAAAGAAGACCCTACCTTTAAGGCAAGCGCTGACCCAGAGACGGGTCAAACCCTAATACACGGTATGGGAGAACTTCACCTTGAGATCATGGTAGACAGAATGAAAAGAGAGTATGGTATAGAGGTGAATGTGGGTAAACCTCAAGTAGCCTACAAAGAAACTATTAAAAGACATGCCCAAGCGGAAGGTAAATTTATAAGACAGACAGGTGGAAGAGGACAGTACGGACATGTGGTGATAGAAATAGAGCCCCTAGAAAGGGGTCAGGGTTTTGTATTTGAAAATGCTATAGTTGGAGGTGTAATACCAAAAGAGTTCATCCCCGCTGTGGAACAAGGTATTAGGGAAGCCACACAGAGTGGTGTACTGGCAGGTTATCCCGTCGTGGATGTTAAAGTTAGACTTTTTGATGGATCATACCACGAGGTAGACTCCTCTGAGATGGCTTTCAAGATAGCCGGTTCTATAGCCTTTAAAGAAGCGGTAAAGAAGGCAACTCCTGTACTCCTTGAGCCCATAATGGAGGTGGAGGTAGAGACACCAGAGGATTATTTGGGAGATGTCATAGGAGACCTCAATTCTAGAAGAGGAAAGATAATGGGAATGGAAAACAAAGGTGTGATAACAGTAGTCAAAGCTTTAGTGCCTTTAGCAGAGATGTTTGGTTATGCCACCACTCTAAGGAGCTTGACACAGGGAAGAGGAACCTTTATAATGAAATTTTCTCATTACGATGAGGTTCCCCAAAGCATAGCGGAACAGATCATAGGGGAACGCATGGCAGGAGCTAAAACTTAACGAATATGCGGAGGTAATACAATGGCGAAGGAGAAGTTTATAAGAGAGAAGGAGCATGTCAATGTGGGAACAATAGGACATGTAGACCACGGTAAATCCACCTTGACATCTGCCATAACCTGTGTGCTTGGTGCTGGCGTTATGCCAGGAGGCAAAGCAAGATGCACAAGATACGAAGAGATAGACAAAGCACCAGAAGAAAAAGAAAGAGGTATAACTATAAACATCACACATGTAGAGTACGAAACACCCAAAAGACACTACGCTCATGTGGACTGCCCAGGACACGCCGACTACATCAAAAACATGATAACGGGTGCAGCACAGATGGACGGTGCTATTTTGGTGGTTTCCGCTGCAGACGGACCCATGCCCCAAACGAGAGAACATGTGCTTCTTGCAAGACAGGTAAATGTGCCTTACATAGTGGTCTTCATGAACAAGTGTGACATGGTAGATGACCCAGAACTTTTAGACCTTGTGGAGCTTGAAGTAAGGGAACTACTTTCCAAGTATGAGTTTCCTGGTGATGAGGTGCCAGTCATAAGGGGTTCAGCCTTAGGAGCTCTGCAAGAACTTGACGGAGGGAAACCGGACAAGTGGTGCAATTCCATAGTAGAGCTACTCAATGCCATGGATCAGTACATACCCACACCGGTAAGGGAAGCGGACAAACCTTTTCTGATGCCCATAGAGGATGTATTTACCATATCAGGGCGTGGGACAGTGGTAACAGGCAGAGTAGAGAGGGGTGTATTAAAACCTGGGGAAGAAGTAGAGATAGTAGGATTAAGGGAAGAGCCACTAAAGACAGTAGCAACATCCATAGAGATGTTTAGGAAGATACTGGACGAGGCATTACCTGGGGACAATGTGGGGGTACTGCTTAGGGGAGTAGGGAAAGACGATGTAGAGAGGGGGCAAGTGTTAGCAAAGCCTGGTACAGTCAAACCACACAAACGCTTTAGGGCACAGGTGTATGTACTTAGCAAAGAGGAAGGTGGTAGGCACACACCCTTTTTTGTGAACTACAGGCCACAGTTTTACTTTAGGACGGCGGATGTGACGGGGACAGTGGTGAAGTTGCCAGAGGGACAAGAGATGGTGATGCCAGGGGACAATGTGGAGCTTGAGGTGGAGCTAATACAACCCATAGCGATGGAAGAGGGGCTTAGGTTTGCCATAAGGGAAGGAGGCAGGACTGTAGGCGCTGGTGTGGTTACCCAAATCATCGATTGAGAGGTGGAAAGATGGAGGAGCTAATACGAATAAAGCTAAGGTCTTATGATTACAGGCTTCTCGATCAGTCTGTGAAGCAGATCATAGACACGGTTAAAAGGACAGGTGGTATAGCCAAAGGTCCCATACCCCTTCCCACATTGAAAAAAAAGTGGATAGTGCTTCGCTCTCCGCATAAATTTGACCAATCAAGAGAACACTTTGAGATAAGGGAACACAGAAGGATAATAGATATAACGAGGATAACTCCTCAAACGGTAGAATCTCTTATGAGTATAAGCTTACCTGCTGGCGTAGATGTAGAACTAAAAATGAGGAGCTAAACATGGCTATAGGTTTGACGGGAAAAAAGTTAGGTATGACGAGGGTCTTTCTCAAAGACGGAACCGCATTGCCTGTTACTGTGATAGAAGTGCCACCTCATGTAGTAGTAGCCATAAGAACTCCAGAAAGGGAAGGATATTCAGCTCTTCAACTGGGTACCTTTTCTGCAAAAGAAAAACATCTTACAAAACCGCAGATAGGTCATCTGCAGAAGGCTGGTGTGAAGCTCCTAAGGGTACTCAAAGAGTTCCAAGTGGATACAATAGAAGGCTATAAGATAGGGCAGGAAATTAGCGTTGCAGATGTTTTTACCCCTGGTGAATTGGTAGATGTAATAGGTATTAGTAAAGGAAGAGGCTTTACTGGAACCATGAAAAGATGGGATTTTGGTGGTTTTCCAGCGTCCCACGGTCATAGGTATCACAGGGCAGTAGGTTCTATAGGAAACAGGTCAGACCCCGGAAGGATATGGAAAGGTAAAAGGATGGCAGGACACTACGGCGCTCAGAAAGTAAGGGTACAGTCACTTTTTGTGGTTGATGTAATACCAGAGAAAAATCTTCTTTTAGTGAAAGGTTCAGTGCCTGGTCCTACAGGCGGTCTTGTGATCATAGAGAAGAGTAGCGTATCCTACAGAAAGTCCCAGAGGCTTAAACTTAACAGACTCAAACACATAACGGAAAATCTTGTAAAAGGAGCACAAGCATGAAAGTGGGAGATATGGAATTAAGAGATGACATTTTTAATGTTGAGGTAAACAGGCACATACTTTGGGAAGTGGTAAAGTGGCAACTCTCATCAAGAAGACAGGGAACCCACAGCACAAAAACCAGAGGTGAAGTTTCATACAGCGGAAGAAAGCTTTTACCACAAAAAGGTACGGGTAACGCAAGGCACGGAGATAGAGGGGCTAACATATTTGTAGGTGGTGGTATAGCTCATGGTCCCAAACCTACAGATTATTATTACAGTTTACCTAAGAAAGTCAGGAAGTTGGGGCTGAGGATGGCACTATCCTCAAAGGCACAAGAAGGTAGACTGCTTATATTTGACAGCGTTCATATGGGAGATGTACCTAAAACAAAGAAAGCTCTTGAGTTTCTAAAAAACATGGGAATAAGAGACATGAAGGTTCTTATAGTTCTTCCAGAAAAGGATCAGGTGGTGATGAAATCCTTTAGGAATCTTCAGACGGTAAAGGTGCTTCCTGTGGAAGGTCTGAATGTTTATGATATACTTTGGGCAGATGTGCTTGCCCTTCACAAAAAAGCCATAGAGAAAATATACGAGAGGTTATCAGCATGAGAAAGCCCGAAGAGGTAATAATAAGGCCAATAATAACAGAAAAGAGCAACAGACTTATAGAAGACCACAAAAAATACACTTTTGAGGTTGCTCTTGATGCAACCAAGCACGAAATAAAATATGCAGTAGAACAGCTATTTAAAGTACCTGTGTTGAAGGTAAACACCATAATAGTAAAGCCTAAAAAGAAGAGAGTGTTAGGCAAGTTCAGAAGATATGGATACACGCGCTCTTACAAAAAAGCTATAATTACCATTCCTCCTGATAAGGAGATAGACTTATTAAATTTGTGAGGTAAACCTATGGGTGTAAGAAAGTTAAAGCCGGTCACTAACGGTCAGAGGCACGCTATCCTTTACGACTTTGAAGAGATAACAAAAAAAGAGCCAGAAAAGGCTCTTTTAGTTCATTGGCACAGAGCAAAAGGAAGATCCCGTCAGCAAGGGAAGATAACCTCACGCTCAAGAGGAGGAGGGCACAAAAAAAGGTACAGGCTAATAGATTTCAAGAGAGACAAAAGTTTAGTGCCTGCAAAAGTGGTTGCCATAGAGTACGACCCTTATAGGTCTGCAAGAATAGCTCTGCTTCACTACTTGGATGGTGAGAAAAGGTACATACTTTGGCCAGATGGGCTTGAAGTTGGCAGTACTGTAATGTCCATATCTTACCAAGATGCAGAGCAAGGTAAAGAGCTTCCAGAGATAAAGACAGGTAACGCTATGCCTCTCAAGTACATACCCGTAGGTACCATAGTACACAATGTGGAACTCCATCCGGGAAAAGGAGGTCAATTAGCAAGGTCTGCTGGTATGTCCGCTCAAGTGCTCGGTAAAGTAAATGACTATGTACAGCTTAGGCTACCTTCGGGAGAGATTAGGTTAGTGCACCAAAGATGCATGGCAACTATCGGCAGAGTAGGTCTTGCAGAACATGAGCTTATAAAGTATGGAAAAGCTGGGCGCTACAGGTGGCTTGGCTGGAGACCTCACACGAGAGGTACCGCCATGAACCCCGTAGACCATCCTCACGGTGGTGGTGAAGGAAAAACCAAGGGTAAGCACCCAGAGTCTCCTTGGGGTTGGAAGACAAAAGGATACAAAACCAGGAGAGGCAAAAAGTACTCAGACAAGTTTATACTCTCCAGAAGGAAAGGAGGAGTCCAGCAATGAGTTTCAGGGGGACTTGGAATAAAAGAACCAGGCTAATAGAAAATCCAGATGTTTTCCTCAAACTCTATAAGAAGACCCAAAGGATATACAAAAAAGTGAGAAAAGTGCAGCACACAGAAAGCTTGTTCCAAAAAGCTCTTGAAAAGTACAAGAAAGTGTGGGAAGAGTACAGAGCTCTAGTCAACAAAAAGGCTTGGGTAGACCCAAAGCTGTGGAAGAGGGTAAGGATTATGAACCAGACCGGAGACAGAAAGGTAATCAAGACATACAGCAGAGACACCACCATAATTCCAGAGTTTGTGGGACACACCATAGCGGTGCATAACGGGAAAACCTTTGTACCTGTTTACATAACTTCCGATATGGTGGGTCATAAGCTTGGAGAGTTTGCACCTACAAGGACTTTTAAGGGCCACCCAGAAAAATCTGCAAAAGTGGCCAAAAAGAAGTGAGGTAAGGAACATGGAAGTCAGAGCGGTTTTAAGGTACGCAAAGATCTCACCAACAAAGGTGAGGCAGGTTTTAAGAGTAATACAGGGGCAAAACGCCGGAAACGCTCTTTATCAGCTAAAGGTGATACCAAAGAAAAGTGCAAGGATCGTTGAAGGTGTGCTTAAAAGTGCGTTAGCTAATGCAGAACAGCACGGGCTTGATATAGAAAATGTTTACATAAAGAAAGCAGTAGCGGATGAGGGTCCCATGTATAAAAAGTGGATGCCAAGAGCACATGGAAGAGCAACCATGCTCAGAAAAAGGACATCTCACATAACCATAGTGTTGGAAGAGAAAAAGGAGGAGAAGTAAATGGGTCAGAAGACACATCCCATAGGTTTCAGGATAGGTGTGATAAAAGAGTGGAACTCCAGGTGGTTTGCCGGCAAAAGGGACTACACAAAGCTTCTCCACGAAGATATAAAGATAAAGGAATACATAAAGAAAAGATACGCTTCTGCGGGCATCTCTAAGGTGGTTATAGAAAGAGCTGCAGAAAAGGTAAAAGTCAGGGTATTTGCTGCAAGACCAGGTATTATAATAGGAAGGAAGGGAGCGGAAGTGGAACAGCTAAAGAAAGATATAGAAAGTATAGCTGTTGGGAAAGATATTACCATAACCGTTGACGAGGTAAGAGCGCCAGAGCTTGATGCTCAGCTCGTGGCAGAGGAAATAGCACTTCAGATAGAGAGACGCGTATCTCACAGAAGAGCCATGAAAAGAGCCATAGACAACGCTTTCAAAGCAGGTGCGAAAGGCGTGAAAGTCCAAGTAAAGGGTAGGATAGGTGGCGCAGAACTTGCAAGAACTGAATGGTTTCTGGTAGGAAGAATGCCTCTGCAAACCCTCAGAGCGGATATAGATTACGGTTTTGCGGTTGCTCAGACCAAATATGGCGTTTTGGGCGTAAAGGTTTGGATATACAAAGGCGATATACTAAAAGGCGGTAAAGAAGAGATTATAAAGAAAATAGAGGAAGACCTTAAGAAAGCGGAAAAGGAGGTATAAAAGATGTCTTTCTTGGCACCAAAAAAGACTAAATTTAGGAAATCTCAGAGGGGAACGCTAAAGGGTAAAGCTTTTAGAGGAAACAAACTTGCTTTTGGTGAGTATGGTATACAGGCTTTAGAATCCCATTGGTTGACTCAGAGGCAGATAGAAGCTGCCAGAATAGCCCTTGTGCGTGCTCTAAGAAAGGGAGCTAAAGTGTGGATAAATGTATTTCCGGATAAGCCTTATACCAGAAAGCCCAACGAGGTAAGAATGGGTGGTGGAAAGGGTGATCCAGAAGGATTTGTAGCGGTAGTAAAGCCCGGAAGGATACTCTTTGAGTTCGCCGGAGTACCCCAAAGTGTAGCTGAAGAAGCTTATAAGTTAGTTTCTGCCAAGCTCCCCATAAAGGTAAGGCTCGTAAAAGCTGGAGGTATAACCGTATGAAGGCACAAGAACTCAAAAAGTTGAGCCTGCAAGACCTTAGGAAGAAAGAAGAAGAGCTAAGGAGAGAACTTTTAAGACTCAGGTTTAAGAAAAAGGTGGAAGGTTTGCCCAACATAATGTCTATAAGAAACACAAAAAGAGAGTTAGCCAGAGTGCTTACCATAATAAGAGAAAAGGAGTTGAGAGGTGAAAGCTGATGAGTAGAAAAGAGTTTGTAGGTGTGGTTGTGAGCGACAAGATGCAAAAAACGGTGGTAGTTAAAGTAGACAGAAAAGTACCCCATCCCCTATACAAGAAGCACATAATAAAGAGCAAAAAATACCACGCGCATGATCCTAATAACGAGTGTAAGATGGGTGATGTGGTGCTTATACGGGAGACAAGACCTCTCTCCAAGACAAAAAGATGGGTAGTTGTAAAGATACTTCAAAGAGCCAGGTCGCCCGAGGAAAACCTAAGCTAAGATTATGTACTTTTTAATACAAAAACATAAGACCTTATTTGCCCTAATAGTTACATTATCGTCCGGAGCTTTCTTTCTTTGGCTTTTTCTTACAGGAAGCATCAGGGACATCACTTCTGTAGGTAAAAAGTGTGTAGCAGAGGTAAACGGTAGCTGTATAACTTTAAGAGAATATAGAAGAGAACTTTTAAGGTTTTCCAACATACAGAATAAAGAGCTTGAGGAGATCATAAAAAAGCAAGTGATTGATAACCTTATCACACAAGAACTTCTCTATCAAAAAGCTAGGTCCTTAGGTTACTCTGCTTCGGATAAGGAGGTTATCAGCGTCATAAAAAGCGACCCAACCTTCCAAGAAGGGGGAAGTTTTAGTGCTTCTAAGTATAAAGAACTCCTTTCAAGGCTTGGACTTGTTCCAGAGGAGTATGAAGATTATATAAGAAAGATGTTAACAATACAAAAGTTACTTGCGTTAGTTTCCAACGGCGTTTACCTTTCGGAAGGGGAAAAAGAGGTCAATTTGGCAGTTCAGTCTACCTTGCTATCCGGTAGACTTTACATACTCACACCTGCTAATGTGGAGATCTCTTACAACCCTACGCAGGAGGAGATGTTAAGCTTTTACGAGAAAAACAAAGAGCTTTTTAGAAAACCAGAAACCAAGCTAATAAGAGTTTGGAAAGAAAAGGACAAGGGGAAAGTAGAAGAGCTTTACAAGTCTATAAAGGAAGGTAAGATGCCTCAAGGCTACACTGAGTATGTGCTTCCTACTGATGAAAGTAAACTACCTGAAGTTATAAGCTCTGAGGTTTCCAGGTTAAGTGAAAAAGACCGCATTTCTGTTTCTAAGGTAGGAGATGAGTATGTACTAATATATCTTTACAAAATTGAACCTCCGGGTGTGAAAAGCTTTGATGAGGTAAAAGACCAGATTAGGTCTACACTAATAGAGCGGAAGAAGTTGTCAGCATTACAAAAAAAGGCGCAAGAATTATATAAGCTTCTTTCAGAAGGTAAAGAGGTTAGCATCAAGTACATAGCTTTTAACGACACACCCGCAAACCAGATCATGAGCATAGCAAAGATAAAGCAGGAACAAGTAGTTCCCTTTTTGCTGTCAAAAGAGAAGGTATTTGGTCCTTATGAGTTGGCACAAGGTTATGGTGTTTTCTTAATAACAGAGAGAAAGAAAAAAAACATGAAGGAAGATGAAGCAAAGAAGCTGACACAGGACATCTTGAACATGAAGTCAGACACCATGGTAAATTATCTTATAGAGCATCTTATGAGGAAGAGTAAAATAAAGGTAAACGAAGAATTAATAAAAGGAGGAGCTTAATGGGTATGTGGAGAACAGCTATAACTCAGCATTTGGGACACGAGACTTATATAAGAGGTTACAGGCTTCTTGATCTGGTAGGTAATCTTTCTTTTGCGCAAGCTGTTTATCTCATACTAAAAGGTGAGCTTCCAACAGAAAGGGAGAGTAGAATGATGGAAGCCATGCTGGTTTCCGTGATAGACCACGGCATAGCCCCACCTTCCGCTATAGCTGCAAGAGCTGTCGCATCTGGTGGTAATTCTTTGAATGTGGGAGTGGCGGCAGGTATATTAGCTTTTGGTTCTGCTCACGGTGGTGCCTTGGAGGATGCCATGAAGTTTATGCGGGAGGGTGTAGCAAGCGGGAAAGGTGTAGAGGACATAGTTAAAGAATATTTTTCCGTAAAAAAACCCATACCGGGGTACGGACACAGGTACTATAAGGACTTTGACCCAAGAACCAAAAGGCTTATGGACATTGCCAAGGCTTTGGAATTTTACGGAAAGCACTGTGAATTTGCCCAGGCGGTAGAAGAAGAGATAGCAAAACAGAAAGGCAAAAGGCTTGTCCTTAATGTAGATGGAGCCATAGCTGCGGTTGCGTCAGAAATGGGTTTTGACTGGAGGCTGGGGAAAGGCTTCTTCATCATAGGTAGAGTTCCGGGGCTTGTAGCGCATGTTTACGAAGAGCTAACCACAGAAAAACCCTTCTCTAAAAGGCTTGACGAGGAGAAAGATGTGGAATACACGGGACTGCCTCCAAGGGATCTACCACCTGAGATAAAAAAGATTTAGGATGCAAGAGTTTGTATCAAAAATATACAAAGGTTTCATGATTTTGGCTTTCAACATAACTATAGTTGTGCTTATTATAGGCTTGTTTATAGGTATTTACAGAACCGTATTGGAAATAGGTTTAACCGCTTCTGAAGCAACGGTTAGGCTTGGCTTTAAGGAGCTTGTTTCCAATGTACTTTCTCTTATAATTGTGTTTGAACTTATAAGAGCTTTTATAGAGTTTTTTGAATACGAAAGGGTAAGGGTAGAGATTCTCTTAGAGGTGCTTATAGCTTTTATCATAAGGGAATTTATGCTTCACCTTTTTGAAGGTAAGATGTCTGGTAGCGATGTGTTTTTTTGGTCTTTTGGTATAGCTTTCCTAATAGTTGCTAGGTTTATAAGCCTTTTTTACAGAGTGGCAAAGGCTTAGTAAGCTTCTTCTTCAACGCGTATGACTACAGGCTCTCCCATTATGACGGGGAGGTTTTTTATCTCCTTTATAGCTTTTTGCATACTGCTTTCGTAAGCTTTGTGCGTTAGTATAACAAGAGGGACTACAGGTTCACCTTCCCTACCTGCCATCTTGCAAACCTTCTCTTTTTGAAGAACACTGGCTATGCTTATGTTATAATCTGCCAAAACCCTGGAAACACTTGCCAATACGCCCGGTCTATCAGGCACATCAAACCTCATGTAATACCTACTGTAAAAGTCCCTGCTCAAATATAAAGATGAGTCTTCCCATTGGAATTCATCCTTATCTTTTGTACAAAAGAGGAGTTTTTTAGCTATGTCCACTATATCAGAAACTACCGCAGAAGCGGTAGGCTGACCACCAGCACCCTTACCGTAAAACATGGTCTTGCCTACAAAATCACCCTCTACCATTATGGCGTTATAAACATCGGAAACCTTAGCAAGAGCATCCTCCGACCTTATAAAAGTAGGATGAACCCTAACTTCCATACTTGTGTCTCTTCTTTTTGATATAGCAAGAAGTTTTAGAGTGTACCCAAGCTCTTTCCCAAGCTCCAAGTCAAGCAGATCAAGGTCTCTTATACCTTCTACATAAACCTCCTCAAAGGGTACATACCTACCGAAGGCAATCATGGAAAGTATGCATATCTTGTGGGCAGAATCCCAACCATCTATGTCAAGAGAGGGGTCTGCTTCTGCATAACCCTGTTTTTGAGCAAGTGCAAGAGCGTGCGAAAAGTCCATACTTTCTTCAAGCATTTTTGTGAGTATATAGTTAGTAGTTCCGTTAAGAATACCATATATGGCTATTATCCTGTTGCCTACAAGACCTTCCTTTAGGGCTTTAACTATGGGGATACCGCCGCCTACAGATGCCTCAAAACCTATGTGCACACCCCTTTCCCTGGCTTTTCTGAAGACCTCAAGACCGTCTTCCGCAAGCAAGCGTTTGTTAGCAGTAATTACATGTTTGTTTTCTTCAAGAGCTTCAAGTATAAGGTTTTTAGCAAAATCCTTGCCACCTACAAGTTCAACGACTATATCACTCTCTTTTATAACCTCCCTGTAATCGTGCGTCCTTAGGTAAGCAGGTACTTCTATCTCCCTCTTTCTTTCCCAATCCTTGTCTGCCACTTTTGTCAGCACAAGCTCTACACCTGTCTTTTTCTGTATTATGTGAGAGTTTTCTAACAACAGTTTTACCGTCCCCGTTCCTACTACTCCGCAACCTACTATGCCTACTTTTACCTTCACACATTTATTATAACTTAAGTTTTTGAGATGGGTTAAAGGATGGCTCTAAGAGATTGTCGGAACCTAACGGTAGCATCTAAACAGCCATAGGCGTTATCTTTTAGAAGTCCATAATCCATAAAAGAAAAGCTGGAAAGATACTGCACAAGTTGTCTCAAATAGTCTGGTTTAGACATGCGATCCATATCTTCCGCTACCACATCTGCCCTTTTGCTGCTTGGCATGTAGTGAGCCAGATGTATGGGTTTTCCATACGCAGAGAAAAACTGACAGTTTTTCAGTATCCTTTCTGGATTTCCATAGCCACTATTCTCGCTTGCTTTTATCCCCATCATGCTCTGGAAGAATATGGCGCTGCTACTTGTAATGACTGGTTCAAAGTACTTTATAAAGTTTATGCCTTCGTCAAATTCTACAAGCCAACCTCCAAAGCATATGCCTACATCCGCGGAGGGCATCTGAGCTCTTATTAACCCAACCGCTCTCTGTAGATTATCTCTCAGAGGTCCAAAGTATTCTTGTGTTGTAGAGTTTATCCTATCAGAGTAGGCATAAGGATCTTGGCATGTTCTGTCATATCTACAAGCGCTGTAGGTGGACTGTTCTGTAGCCAAAGCAAAGTAAATCTTGTTTTTAAACTGAAGCACAAGATAGCTAAGGAGCTCTCTTAGGTCTTCAAGAAACTGTGAGGAGATGTGATAATCTCCATAAGTAGCAGGTCCCAGAGCAGGGTTTTGTCCATCGTAATTTTCCCATGTGATCACCATAAGCTCATATCCCATACCCGACCACTCTTGAAACCTGCCTTTGCTTGCCCATTCCCTTACATATTGCATGCTTGGAGAGTATATCCTCCCTTGATAATCTCTGGCACCGTTTATCCACATGCAGAGTATGTTAGGTTTTATGGCATCCAGTACTCTTTTACCATCTGGGTCGTAGGCGTCAACCATTCTTTCTGGGTCCATCCCCAACCCGAATTTTATAGTTTTGGGTGCTATAGGCGTAGATGGTGCAGGCGTATAAGGTGCGGGTGCCAACGATGAAACCCCAGAGTTCCCACCACCCCCACAGTTTAGCCAACTGCCTGCTAACGCTCCCAAGATAAGTTTTATAAACTCTCTTCTTTTCACCTTAGCAACCATTATAACCCAAGGAAAGATATAAATGATTATATGATTTATATCATATTGAGAAGACCTGACAAGTTCTTATAATGGTAGTATGGAAAGGACGCTCATAATCATAAAGCCCGATGCCTTCCAAAAAGGAGCAACGGGGAAAATAATAGACAGATTTATAGAAGAAGGCTTTAACATACTGGCTATGAAGCTTTTTAGGTTTAGCAGGGAGCAAGCAGAGAAATTTTACCTAGTGCATAAGGATAGACCCTTTTACAGGGAGCTTGTTGAGTTTATGATTTCAGGACCTGTTGTTGCCTGCGTTCTTGAAGGTGATAATGCTATAAAGAGGGTTAGAGACATTATAGGACCTACGGATAGCCAAGAGGCAAGACAGGTTGCACCTTCCTCCATAAGGGCACTCTTTGGTACAGACAAAGGTAAAAACGCTATTCACGCTTCGGATTCAAAAGAGTCTGCAGATTATGAGATACCTTTTATATTTTCCCGTCTTGAACTAATTGAATGACCTTCTCTGCTATCTTTTGAGGTTCTGTCTGTGCGCTCATCTGAATATGAGCCTGTAAATACTTTTGTCTTCTTTGTTCATATAAAGCTTTAAGCTCCTCTGGACTTTTCCTCAGCATAGGTCTGTTGTTATCTCCTGCACACCTTTGTATAAAGTTATCAAAACTTACATCAAGCCATACCACTAAGCCTCTTTCTTTCATGATCCGTAAAGCTTGTTGGTTAGCACCAAGACCTCCACCCGTGCTTATCACCACCTCTTTTTCTAATGATAACCTTTTGAGAACTTTTAACTCCACATCTCTAAAGTATTCTTCGCCTTTCTTGTCAAAGATCTCTTCTATACTCATGCCTTCCTCTTTGTGCACCTCCTCGTCTGTGTCAAAAAAACGCCACTGGAGTTTTTCTGCCAGAATCCTACCTACGGTGGTTTTACCACTACACATAAAACCTATGAGGAATATCCTCTCAAACTTCATGTCTAACAAACAGTAAATTAAGGAGAGAGAGGAAACTCCCTAAAATTATAAAAGCGGAAAGCTGTCTGGGTCTTAAGCCTTTCACCAGGTTCATGTGAACCACAAAAGCATAGTATATCCACAAAAGCAAAGTAAAGAGTAGTTTTGGGTCGTTTATCCAATGTTTGCCAAAGTGTATCCTTGTCCAGAAACTTCCAAAGATGAGCGTAAGAGTAAAAAAGACAAAGGACAGGTTTATCATAAGCCTTTCTGAAAACCTAAGAAGGTTTATGGGTAAGGAAAAAGCTGGCAAGTCTTTGTGCTTTAGTTTTTTCTCTAGCAAAAGTCTGAAGAAACTCGCTAAACCTCCAAAAAAGGCACATGCATAAGCAAATAGAGCGGAAAGCATGTGCAAAGAGTAAAGAGGATTCCTGTAGGGAGATGGTTCTGAAGGTAGTGCGAGCAGGTCAGACAAGAACCCAAAAAAGGAAAATACTGCGGAAAATCTGAGCAGTTGGGGATTTTTTAAAGAAAAGACCATAAGAGCAAGTATCATGGTATTTCCCAGTAGCCCTATAAACCCATAGATGTTAGCAAAGGGAAAGCTACCTAATTTGAAACCCATGTGAAACACATAGGCAAAGTAAGACAAAAGCGCAAGAATTATAGAAAAAAAAAACAGCTCTGTTTGGCAGTTTACCTCGGTAAGAAAAAAGCAGTGCCACAAAAAAAGACAAAAGGTAGAAACCTATGCTAATTACCAGCATCTTATATAGTTTAAGATATATGAAAGTTTTGGGATTGGATTTAGCGGGAAGTTCCAAAAGAAAAACGGGCTTTGCATACTTGGAAAAAGATAAGCTCAAAGTGGGTATCATTTACGAAGATGAGCACATTTTAAAGCTATCTCAAAACTTTGACCTTGTTATGATAGATGCACCACTAAGTCTCCCAGAAGGTAGAAGAACCATAGAGGATAGAGGACCACACTTTAGGGAATGTGATATAAAACTGCGTATGTATGGTATAAGATTTTTCCCAGTTACTCTTGGACCTATGAGAATGTTAACCGCAAGAGCACTGAAGATTAAGGGTATTTTAGAAGCTAAGGGGATAAAAGTTTTTGAGACTTTTCCGGGCGGTTTGTACGATATTTTTGGTGTAAAAAGGAAAGATAAAGAAGCTATAAAAAATTTCTATAAATCCATTGGTTTTACCTTGGAAGATAGAGATTATTACCAAGATGAGCTTGATGCGTTGGCTTGTCTTCTTTCAGGAATGCGCTATTTGTCTTGTAAAGCTATGATATTTGATGGGAAGGACGGTGTTATAGTAATTTGAGCAGGGTTTTAACTCAAAGCACTTAAAACTTTATCCACATCTTCCACCCTCTCCACACTTAGTACTCTCACATGAGGAACGGTTTGTTGTACGAGTTTTGAAAGGACATTTTTGGGACCTATCTCCACAAAGGTATCTACACCTTCTTGAACCATGCGCTGGACGCTTTGATACCACTTTACCGGTGAAAATATCTGCCTGTAAAGGTTTTCTCGTATTTCATGAGCCATGGTGTGTGCTAAAGCGGTGTAGTTTTGCACTAAGGGTATTTTTATGTTCTTTATGGGTGTCTGAGCGAGCTTTAACCTAAAAGCGTCCGCTGCAGGCTTCATAAGAGAGCAGTGGGAAGGTACAGAAACCTTTAAAGGCACTACTTTACCTCCCATATCCTTTATTATCTGGCTTGCCTTTTCTACTGCACCTTTTTCCCCCGATATGACTGTCTGTTCGGGTGAGTTATAGTTGGCAGGTTCTACTACTCCTTGGTCGCTGGCAAGTCTACAGGCTTCCTCTACCTTTTCCGGCGGGAGTTTTAGGACAGCTACCATAGCTCCCTTTCCTTCTGGGAACGCTTCTTGCATGTACTTACCCCTGAGGTGTGCAAGCCTTACTGCTTCAAAAAGCTCTACACCTCCCGCTACACTTAGAGCTGTATATTCACCAAGAGAGTGTCCTGCTACAAAACTGGGTTCCGGAAGTCCCTTAGCTTTTAGCACTGCAAAAATAGCAAGACTTGTAGTAAGTATGGCAGGCTGTGTGTTTATGGTTTTGTTAAGCTCTTCTTCCGGACCTTTAAAGATCACATCTGTTAGGTTGTATCTAAGCGCAGTTTCTGCGCTATGGAATACATCAGCCGCTTGGGAAAACTCTTTGTAGAAGTCGTATCCCATTCCCACATACTGAGAGCCTTGTCCAGGGAATATGTAAGCTACTTTACCCATGCTTCACCCCTTTTCTTTAGGTTTTGTTGTCTTTTTGTGAAACTCGTAAAGTTTTTTAATGACAAGCTTATGGAAACGCTCCGCAGACATTCCAAAAAGGATCTGTATAACATCATCTACCGTTTCTGCAGTGTAGAGATTAAATTTTCCATCTTTTAGATCTTTTAAAACTTCATCATCAAGGACCAGATTGTCATAATTTCTTGAGGGTAAAACAACCCCTTGCTCACCGGTAAGCCCCATAACCTTACACACCTTGTAAAAACCTTCCACTTTCTCCTTTATTCCACCTACAGGCTGTATGTTGCCATACTGATCTAAAGAGCCGGTAATGGCTATATCCTGTCTTACTGGCACACCAGAAAGAGCAGATAGTATAGCTATAAGTTCCGCTACGGAAGCACTGTCACCCTCTACCTCCTCGTAAGACTGTTCAAAGGTGATATTGCACGATAGGTGTATGGGTAAGTCCTTGCCGTATTTGTTTCCCATGTATCCTGTTAGAATAAGTACACCCTTTGAGTGGATGGGACCACTGAGTTCTACTTCCCTTTCTATGTTTATAACACCTTTTTCACCTATAAAAACTGATGCGCTTATCCTACTGGGTTTACCAAAGCTTATATCTCCCAGCTCGTAAACGCTAAGGCCATTTACCTGACCTACCTTTTTACCTTTAACCTCCACTAAAAATTTACCTTCTTCTATGGCTTTTCTTATCTTCTCTTCAATAAGGTTTGACCTGTATATTTTCTCTTTTATAGCTTTCTTTATATGCTCTGCTGATATGTTTTTGCTGTTTTTTGATATGACATCCGCCTCCCTTATGGCATCTACTATATAGCCCATAAGCAAGCTAACCTTTTTCCTACTACCAGAAAGAGTGATGGCATACTTCAAAAGCTCCAAAAGCCCATCAGCGCTTATGTCCTTTATACCCTCATCAGTGATGATCTTCTTTATCATCTTGGGAAAATTTTCTATAAATTCCTCAGTGAGCTCTATGACCGGATCAAACTCCGCTTTTACTTTGAAGAGCCTGCCAAACTCGGGATCGTATAGGGAAAGTATTTGGTAAAGTAAAGGATCTCCTATTAAAAAGACCTTTATGTCCGCAGGAACAGGCTCTGGTGATATACCCACATAAGGAAGAATACTGTCTTCCATTATACCTCCTGCCATGTGTATCTTTTTGTGCATAAGGACTTTCTTAAAGGCATTCCAAAGGTAAGGATTCTTCAGAAGGTCCATGGCTTTAAGAACTAAGTATCCCCCTCTTGCCCTGTGGAGACTTCCTGGGCTTATGCTCATATGGTCTGCTTGCAAGACACCCATTTCCACAGTGTAAGATATCCTGCCGAAAAGATTCTGTAAGGTGGGCACTTCCTCGTGAATAACGGGAATCCCCTTCAGCTCTGAGTTATCTACTAAGACATTTATCCTGAAAGCGTTAAAAGCTCTTTCTAAGGATCTCATTACCGCAAGGTTTCCTTTAGATGTATGCCAAAACATGAAAAGGTCTGTATTTTTGACTATCTCCTCTTTGAGTTTTTCTATAAAGTTGCGTGCATCGTTAAAGTTCTTGTATCTTCCCTCAAACCTTGAAAAAACCTTTTCCACAACATAGTACGCTACCCTTCTTCTGAGTTCAAGCACTTGGTCTGCTACACTGTGATCAAGTTCCCTTAACTCTCTCATAAACTCCCTGAATTGCTCCTCAAAGGCTGAAAGATTCTTTTCATAAGCTTCTTGAAGCTTCTCATTCTCAAGAAGTTCTTCCTCCCCAATTAACCTCTTTCCTACCAAGGGGAGTAGTTTTATGCCCGCGGGTGTAAATACAACTCCTAAGTTGTGCTTTTCTGCAGACTGAGTCAGCTCTTGAAGTATTTTTTCTCTCTGTGCATCAGCAGTTTTATTTATTCTTGCTACTTCTTCTTCGTATTCTTTACTCTCAAAGGCTTTCGGTAACTCCTCTTTTAGTGTATCTATGGCTCTGTCTATGTCTTGAGCAAGCTTCTTCCCGTATCCTGCAGGCAAAAGAAGGTAAAGAGGTCTAAGGGGGTCTTCAAAATTGTTCACATAACATATATCTTCTGGTGGAGGCTTACCTTGAGCAGCGTATCTGAGTTTTCCGAGTGTGTAAAGGGTTCTACCTACACTTTCCGGTCCGGATACAAAAACATTGTAGCCTTCGTAGGAGGTACTCAGTGCAAGGTCAAAGGCCCTTTCTACCCTATCTTGACCGGGGAACAGTTCAGCGGAAACTACTTGGTCAGTTCCTTTTTCGTAATAAAAGGGGAATAAAAGTTCATCTGCAAGCACCTTTCTAAGCGCCATATCATAAAGCCTTCTTTATCTCTCTTCCTACTTTTTCCTCTACAGACTTCACCTTACTTATCAAACCCTTTGACCTGCCCTTTCTGTAGTCTATTTTCATGATTATGCTTATCCTATTGGAGTCTTCTTTTAGAGCTTCAAAACCCTTTTTAAGTACACTCATAACTTCATCCCAGTCTTCTCCTTCTATTATTGTACCCATGGGTGTAAGGACATAGGCAAGTCCTGATCTATCTACTATGTCAACAACGCGTGCTACATACTCACTTACACTCTCACCCTTCCCTAAAGGGGTCATACTAACAAAGACTATTAGGCTCATGTTTAATATTATATTGAAAGTAGCGCAGATTTTCTTTGCAAGCAGGTGGGGCATTCTCCACAGGGAGGTTCTGTGCCTAAATAACACGAGTATGTCTTTTCAAAGGGTACACCCAAAGCCTTACCTAAGACTGCTATATCTCTCTTGGACATGCCAAGAAAAGGTGCATAAATGTGAATCCTCTTTTTAGTTTTTGCTACCAGCACAGAACCAGCGTTTATGGCAGCCTCTGCAGAAGTTATAAACTCAGGCCTACAGTCAGGATACGGACTATCAAGAGCATGAACTCCTATACCTATGTGGTCTATTTCCAACGCGTCTGCAAAAGCACCCGCTATGGAAAGGAAAGTGAGGTTTCTCATAGGTACGGTGGTTATAGGTGGTTCTTCTTGTGGGTATTCACCCTTTGGTACGGACACATCCTCATTTAGCAGTGCTGAGATCTTTATTTCACTGTAATGGGGTATTTGGGTGATGATGTGTTTTTCAACTTGAGCTAACTTGGCAAGCTCTTTAGCATACTTTAGCTCCACTTTATGCCTCTGTCCGTAGTCAAAGGATATGGCATAAACTTTTTCAAACTCCTTCTTTGAAAGCCACAAGAGAACAGCACTATCCATGCCCCCAGAAAGGAGGACTATAACCTTCCCTTTGCTCATGGTATTATGATAATACCTTTTAGCTTATAATGAGTTTAGCTAATGCACATAATAGGATTTTTTGCGTTATTGGTTCTTTATCTTCTTGCTTACGCACAAGACTGCTCATCGCTGATGCAGAGATACACAAACCTTGAAAAGTCGGCTATATACGAAGAACTTATGAAAGAAGCGGACAGGCTTATAAAAGATGCATGCTCTTCTAATGATAAGAAATTCCAGCACTCAGCGGACAAAATACTGTCTGCTCTTGAAGCCATAAAAGGTGATGATTTTCAGATTCCCAAAAATAAAAAACTCCTTGATGTGGTTGTTCAGAAAAGACTAAGAAATGCTCTTCTTACGCTCAACGCTACAAGAAAGTACAAGGATAAGTACACAAACCTATACTCTTACCAATTGCTTTTTTATCAAGTTGCTAAAGAAAACGCACGGGTTAAAGATTACGAGTATGCTTTAAAATACTCCCAAGCATCTTATCTTCTGGGAAGGGCTATACTGGAACTAAGATGAGCTTTAAAGAAGGAGATTATGTGCTTATAGTTCACAAGGACAGAAAGTATCTCAGAAAATTAGTAAAGGGTATGAGTCTAAATATAAGGGGACATACTATCCACTTTCAGGACATAGTAGGTAAGGATGAAGGTCAGAAAATAGGTGAGTTTTTCGTATTTAGTCCCACCCTTGAAGACATTATACTTTTAGGTTTTGAGAGAAAAACACAGATAGTTTATCCAAAAGATGCTTTTTATATAGCCTTTAAATTGGGTATAAAACCTACGGACAGAGTTCTTGAGTTTGGTACCGGGAGCGGTGCTATGAGTGCTGTTTTGTCCTTTTTAGCTAAAGAGGTTTGGACTTACGAAGCAGATACAAATTTCTATAACAACGCTTTGAAAAACTGGGAAAGGTTTGGTTTGTGTTATAATGTGAAGGCTTTTAACGAAAACTTCCTATCTGCGTTTGTGGAAGAGAACTCTTTTGATGCTTGTTTTGTAGATGTAAAAGAACCTTGGGAATACTTAGAAAAGGTATGGAAGGTGCTTAAAGGAGGCAAAGTTTGTGCTTTTGTTCTTCCTACAACAAACCAGGTGAGCAAGCTTTTGTCCCATATGCAAGCTTTTTTTGCTGACCTTCAAGTTTTTGAGATACTACTCAGACATTACAAGACAAACCCAGAAAGACTAAGACCCTATGACCAGATGATAGCCCACACTGCTTATGTGGTTTTCGGAAGGAAAAGGATGTAATTGTTTTTAATATGGTGCGTGTTTATCTTGCAGTAATCATATCCTTTAGGAAGCTCTTTCCCTTTCATTATAAAAATGAACTGACGGGATAACCTCCAAAGCATAGGAACTACCTCCTCCAATTTACCCAAAGCTCTAGACACTACTACATCAAAAGAGTTTTCTGGCATCTGCTCTGCCCTTTTGCACACCACGGTATAGTCAAGACTTAGCCTTACCCTTATGTATTCAAGAAAAGCGCACTTTTTTGCTGTTGACTCTACAAGAGTTAGCTTTATCCCATCTTTGTAATATATCTTTAAAGGAACGCCGGGGAAGCCAGCACCAGAGCCAACATCACATACGCTTTTGCCTATAACATATATGCCCTTCTGTTGAAAACACAAGCTTAATGTAAGGGAATCAACAAAATGCCTTATGATTATCTTTTCACGGTCCTCTATAGATGTGAGTTTGTGCACCCTGTTCCATCTTTTGAGTTCTTGCAGGTATATCTCAAAAAGTTTTATCTGGTCAGAAGATAGTTCAAATCCGTTTCTTCTGAATATTTCTTCCATCAAGTTTTGAGTAAGTATTCTATATCCTTTGCCATCTTTTCTGGGTCTTGTTTTGCGGGTGTATAAAGGAGCTTTATCTTCATATCAGGTGTGATAACATATATGGTGGCTGTGTGGTCTACCAAGTATCCAGCAGCTGACTCTCCTTTTACCTTTTTGTAATAAACCTTGTACTCTTTTGCTACTTTTTCTATGTCCTGAGGACTGCCTGTTAGTCCTATAAAGGTAGGGTAGAAAAAGGGAACATAGTTTTTAAGCACGCTTGGTGTGTCCCTCTCTGGGTCAACACTTATAAAGAGTACTTGAACCTTCTGTCTTTCTCCCTCCTTTAACTTTTTCATCATACTTGCCATAGTGTTAAGGGCGGTAGGACACACATCTGGGCAGTGAGTGTAGCCAAAAAACAGGACTACTATTTTACCCTGTTTTGTGTAGTCAGAAAGCCTGACTTCCTTTCCGTTTTGATCCATCAGCTTAAAGTCATAAGCAGGCTGATCGTAAACAAAACCATAAAACTCGTGCTTTTTATAACAAGAAAAGCTAAAAACTGTTAGAACTGTTAATGTTATAAATAACGCTAACTTCCTCATAACACTAATTATAAGCCTTATGTTGAGGATGTCAACTTTTCAGGTTCATGATCGTATAAATGACAATAAAGGAGGCTAACCATCTATAGACGGTTTCATACTTAGCATTCCAAGGAAACCTCTTGTAGAACCTCTTTATTCTGTGCTTG
>JAPYWJ010000012.1 GCA_028276405.1 Hydrogenobacter sp. | reverse complement strand
CAGGTATTCATGGCTTTCCAAGAAGAACAAACACTGGTATATCCTACCTAAACCCCGAGTCTCCCCTCTACAGACCAGAATGGGTAGGTTATGCAGAACTGACCGTGTTGGCAGGATTTATAATAGTGCTTGGCTTTGTATTCTGGGCTATATCCTTCTTTGGAACCATATTCTCTCCCAAGGTGAGAGAAAGCACCATTGAGTTTCCTACAGCGTCTGCGCTACACGATGAGAAAGTGCCAGCTCTAAACCGTCTTACTCCTTGGTTTGTAGTATCTGTATTACTCTTTGTGATTTCTTACATACCTGCCATATACGACGTTACAAAGAGAGGTGTATTCTTTGACTCTCCAGGGTACAACGATAAAAGCCCCGTGCCTATAACCAAACCTCAGAGCGCAAAGGAAGACCAAAGGAATACTGCGGAAGCCAAATGATATGCGTTCCCTCGTGCGCCTTTTGTTTTTGGGGGTCCTCCCCCTTCTTTTATTTTTTAACTACGCTTACTCTCAAGGCACGGGTATACCCCCTAACGAATCAAGAACTTTAGGAAAGCGTTTACCACATGTAAAACTGGTAGACTCTTACGGAAACACTTTTGATATATACGAGCTCAAAGGAAAGCCCATAATTTTGAGCCCCATATACACGCATTGCAACTCCGCATGTCCCATAATAACGGATTCTTTAAAAAAAGTCATTCCCAAGCTGGGAAAACCCGGAGAGGACTTCTGGGTTATCAGCTTTTCCTTTGACCCTAAAGACCGCATTGAGGACATAAGGAAATTTCAACAAGATCACCTTATAGACGGCATTGGCTGGAAGGTAGTTATAGCAAAGGATAAAGAGGATCTTTTTAGGCTCGCAGATGCCATAGACTTTAGGTTTATGACATTGGAAAACAGAGATTTTGTACATCCCAATCTTTTGGTGGTTATATCTCCAGACATGAAGGTAAAAAAGTATCTCTACGGTGTGGTTTTCAATTACCACGATTTAAAGAAGGCTTTGGAAGAGGAAAGCATCTTAGAAAAAGCAAGACCTTACTTGTTCTTTGTTGGTTTATTGGGTTTTGCATCTACCTCTCTTTACATACTTTTAAAAATCTTCAAAAGGTGATATAATAATTGTTGAGGAGCCGTAGTTCAGCCCGGTCAGAACGCCGGCCTGTCAAGCCGGAGGGCGCGGGTTCAAGTCCCGTCGGCTCCGCCACTTTGCTATGAAGGAAATACTTTACAAACTGTCCAACTTTGAGAACCTGGCAAAAGAAGAGATCAAGAGCGCTATAAGGGATATAGTGGAGGGAAGGGCTACGGATGCACAGATAGGAGCCTTCATCATAGCAACCAAGATGAAGGGGGAAAGCGTAGAAGAGATAGAAGGTGCCGCGGAAGTCTTCAGAGAGCTAGCCACAAAAGTACATGTTTCACAAGGAGATGACATTGTAGACACTTGTGGTACTGGTGGGGATATGCAGGGAACTTTTAATGTGTCTACTATTACAGCCTTCGTGCTTGCAGGTGCCGGTGTAAAAGTAGCCAAACACGGTAACAGATCCGTATCCTCAAAAAGCGGAAGCGCAGACCTCCTGGAATACATAGGGGCAAAGATAGACCTTCCACCAGATAAGGTAGCTATCATGATAGAAGAGCTCGGTATAGGCTTTATGTTTGCACCCATCTTTCATCCTGCTATGAAGAGGGTTTTAGCTCCCAGAAAGGAGGTAGGTGTGCGTTCCGTGTTTAACTTGGTAGGTCCCCTTTCTAATCCAGCGGGTGCTAAGAGACAGTTGCTTGGAGTTTTTTCCGAAAGGCTTGTTGATAAAATAGCTCACGCTCTTAAAGGTCTTGGCTGTAAAAGTGCTTTAGTTGTGCACGGTAAGGATGGCATAGATGAGGTCTCCATATCTTCAGCAACCAAGATAGCACACCTAAGAGAAAGTGGAGAAGTTCTACTTTACGAGTTTGTGCCAGAAGATGTGGGATTTAAAAGATACCCTCTAAGTTCCGTATGCGTATCGGGTGTAGAAGAAAGCGCAAAGATTGCTATATCTGTACTTAAAGGAGACGAATCTCCTGCATATTACATGGTGCTTTTGAATGCCATGTTTGGGCTTATAGTCTCTGGCATTACAGAAGACAAAAAAACTGCCTTGGAGATGGCAAAGGAATCTATACACAGTGGCAAAGCTTACGAGAAGCTCACAAAATTTGTAGAAATGTCCAAAAGGTTATGGTAAAAGTAGGAAAGGTTGCTTACTTAAACACCATGCCTCTTTTTTACAAGTGGGAAGACCCAAACATACAGCTCGTATACGGGCATCCCTCTGAGCTTGTACTTAAGCTAAGAGAAGGAAATATCCAAGCGGGAATAGTTTCCTCAGCGGAGTATATTATAAATCCCCATATCTATAGCTATGTGCCTGACATTTCCATATCCTCTAAGGAATATGCCTGCTCTGTTTTGATCTTTTCCAAAGTGCCTATTGCTGAGGTTAAAAATGTGTATCTTACGCCCAACTCCCTCACTTCCAAATACCTAAGCGTTTATGTACTTGAAGAGATATACGGTCTTAAACCCATTTATACGGAAGAAATACAAAAGGCAGACTGTTTTTTGCTCATAGGTGATGAGGCACTACTTGAGAAAAAGAGAGGTAGGTTTCCTTACATTTACGACCTTGGTCATGAGTGGTACAAAAAGCACCAATTGCCCTTTGTCTTTGCCCTTTTCATAGTAAGGAAAGATGCACCTCTGTGGCTTGCCCAAAGAATAAGTGAGCTATGCAGTGCATCAAAAAAGGCTTTTTTCAAGGACCTTATACAAGGAAAGGTAGAAATAGAAGGTTTTGAGCAAGAAGAACTTGTCGAGTATTTCACCAAGTGCCTTCACAACGGGCTTGGAGAAAAGGAGCTGACCTCCCTTGAAATTTTCATGAAGTTTTTAGATTCAAGAGGTTATACTAAATGAAAAGAGGAGGTGCAAGTATGAAAAAGATAGCCCTATTTATGGTTCCTGTGATGTTTGCAGTAAGTTGTGGACAGGTAACCTCAGAAAGGACTTATCAGGGAGCAGGTGTTGGCGCTGCAGGGGGTGCCATAGCGGGAGCACTTTTAGACAAAAATAACAGATGGAGGGGAGCTGTTATAGGTGGCGTACTCGGTGCAGTTTTAGGAGGAACTATAACGGAAATAGCCTCAAGAGCGGCAAGAGAAGCTGCAATTAATAACAGGCCCGTGGAATACAGGTCTGAAGATGGAAGAGAAAGGGTTTATGCGGAGCCAGTAGCGTCAAGAGGAAACTGTAAGATAGTGAAAACCAATTATTATCAAGACGGTAAACTCGTAAAGGTGGAAGAAAAAGAAGTTTGCCCCTGATCAGAGCATCTTACACTTGGTGTTTATGACGCCAAGGTTTCCTCCTCTCTTTCTGTAAAGTATTTTAAGGGTGCCTGTTTCCACATCAACAAAAGGAAGGAAGTACACACCCGTGTCTTTTAGCTCAAAGATGGCATCCTCAAGGCTTATGGGTTTCTCTACGACAAGCTCCTCTTCTATTATAGGGGGAAGCTCCCTCTCTTCAGAAGGCATCAGCTCTGCTGTTAGTATCTCTTCTTTTAACCTTGCTCCCCTTCTTCTTATCTCGTGTCTGCGCTGTTTTAACTTTATGATCTGCCTTTCCACTTCGTCCATAACTCTATCAAGTGCAGAAAACACATCCACATCCTCCTCCCATGCGTGTACACTGCCACCACCCCAAGTTTTGAGATACATATCTATGTCTACCCTGTAAAGAGTAGGTCTGCTATCCCCTGCGAAGTCCTTTTGCTTTGCTCTTGTAGTAGAAAGGGTAACCACCACTTCAACTTGATCTTCTTCTGCTTCCTTTAAAAACCTTGACAGCCTTTCCAATTTGCCCTCCACAAAGCCTTTCATAGCATCCGTCCATTCAATACCCTTTCCAATAAACTCCAAGTTCATTTTCTGACCTCCTTAGTGAAATAATTATACAACGCTTGTGCTATAATAAGACATCATGGAATACGCCTTCTTTGAGGGTAAGGTAGTCCCTGTAGAAAACGCGAACATAAATATAAAAACCAACTCCTTTCATTACGGAACCGCAGTGTTTGAAGGTATAAGAGCATACTGGAACGAAAAGGAGCACCAGTTGTACCTACTCTTTGCAAAGGAACATTACGAGAGACTTCTGAAAAATGCAAGAGCTATGTTTATGGAGCTTCCTTACACTGCAGAGGAGCTTGTGGAAATCACTAAAGAGATACTCAGAAAAAGTGAAATAAGATGGGATGTTTACATAAGACCCATAGCTTACTTTAAGGACCTTGCACTCACCCCCAAGCTTATTGGCTTTACACCTGATGTTGCCATATACACTTACAACTTTGGTAGATACTTAGATACATCAAAGGGTATAAGGGTAAAGGTTTCTTCTTGGAGGAGGAACGACGATAACGCCATACCTTCAAGGTGGAAGGTAGCGGGTGCGTATGTAAACAGCGCTTTAGCAAAAACTGAAGCTCTTCTTGGTGGATACGACGAAGCTATAATGCTCAACCAGCACGGATTTATTGCAGAAGGCTCTGGAGAAAACATATTCCTCATAAGAGGCACAAAGGCAATAACCCCGTCATACTCGGAACACATACTTGAGGGTATCACCAGAAGCGCGGTCATAAAACTTCTCAAAAAGGAGCTTTTGGTAGAGGTAGAAGAGAGACCTGTTGCAAGGAGCGAGCTGTACGTTGCTGATGAGCTTTTCATGACTGGTACTGCTGCAGAAGTAACTCCAATAATAGAGGTGGACAACAGGAAAGTAGGCAGGGGTGATGTGGGAATAATAACCAGAGAACTTCAAGAGCTTTACTTTAATGCAGTTAGGGGCAACATAGAAAGATACAAAGTCTGGCTTACGCCCGTTTATGAGAAGTGAAACTTTGGAAGAATTTCAGCACTTGGCAGATGAAATCTTAAGGATAAACAGATTATCTGGAAGCGAGGGAAACGCTACTGCAAAGAGGAGCGTAAAAAAGTGGCTAAGACACAGAGGAATAAAATACTGGGAAGAGTTTTTTTATATAGAAAAACTTCTTCCGGTAGAGGCAACCCTTAAAGTTGGGAATACTATCATAAAAGCTGTTCCTTACTCAGGAAGTCCAAGTGGAGTTTACGAAGGCTATGTGAAAAAAGAACCCATAGAGGGAGATATGGCTCTTCTTAGAGTATCAGAAGAAGGTACAGACTTTAAGGGGGAGGGTGTAAAGGCTTGCATCACTTACTTGGACAGGATTAACCTTTACTACTATGGTGGTATACAGACAGCAAGTATTCCCGTCGTAAACATAAAGCTTGAGGATGTTCAGCACATAGAAGATGCTCATGTGAAGCTCACGGTAAAGACCAAGAAAGAGAAGATCCTCTGTAGCAACATACTTTTTGAGGTGGGAAGAGGTCCAATTATTTACTTAACCGCACATATGGATACTGCACCCGAGGTGTTTGGTGCGGTAAATAACGGAGTAGGTTTTTTACTGCTACTTTTCTTGGCGGACGAACTCAAGAAAAACTTCAACATACCTTATAGGATAAGGTTTCTCCTTACTGATGCCCAAGTGTTAGGACTTGAAGGTTCAAATTTCCATGTGAATAAAGGTATAAAACACACTTACTACTGCATAAATTTGGATACTATAGGTTGGCACCATCCAGCAGTCATATACAAAGACGCAGAAGGATATAACGGTGAGCGCATCACAGAGATGTTTTTAAGGCACACTCAGGAAATGAAAATAGACATACCTTTTGTTATTAAAAACTCTGCAAAAAGCGATCACATACCTTTCAAAAAAAAAGGCGTGCAGACTCTTTTTTTGAGTTCTGAACCTTTTACCATAAATCACACTTTCTATGACAACACAGAGGCTATAAACTGGGATATGGTCATTGTTTGGTACGAGCTTATCTTATCCTTTTTAAGGAGGTTTCACAGGCTATGAGATACCTTGTATTGCTCATCTTTCCCCTGTTGTCTTTTGCGCAGACCTTTCATCTTTTGGAAAAAAAACTTGAGCAGATGAAAACCTTAAGAGTATCCTTTGTGCAGAAGGTGTCATACTCTTGGTATCCTAAACCAGACATATCCAAAGGCTTCTTTTACGCTCAGAAGGGGGGGAAGTTTAGGATAGAGTATGAACAGCCTGAGCGCATGATCATAGTGTCTGACAGCAAGAACATACTCATTTACTATCCGCAGGAAGAAAGCGCCATCATAGATAGAGTGGAGAACAACAGGTCCGCAGTGGTAGAAGCCCTTTTTCTTTTGTCTAAACCTTTAAGCGAGGTTTTTGAACCAATAGGAGAGATAAAAAACGGCAGGAGCACCACTCTTGTTCTCAAGCCAAGGCTAAAGGACGATGAGTTTTACAGGGTATACTTAGAAGTAGACGAAGAGTACAATGTAAAGTCTTTGAAAGTTGAGGACAAGGAAGGGACAACTACCACTGTAGAATTTTTGAGTATGAGCAGTAACTTTTTACCTTCCGAGGACTTATTCAAGATCAAGCTACCGCAAGGTGTAAAGGTTAAAAAGTTATGAAGAGGCAAACGGTAGATTTTTCCATAGAGAAAGCTTCGGAAAAAGACATGCAAGAACTTGCACAGATATATCTAGAAAGCTATAAGGGGCTTGAGGAATATTCTTACACGCACATGGACGATGTGCTGGCTTATTTGAACTGGCTTTTTAGAAGAGATGTAGCAGGCATATTTGTAGCAAGACATAACGGTAAGATTGTTGGTTTTGTAGCCAGTGATGGAAACTGGTTTAGCAAAAGGGAGGGTAAAGTAGTAGGTGCCATTCATGAGATCGTTGTACTTCCAAATTACAGAAACAAAGGTATAGGGAAAGCTCTTGTAGAGAAAGCAATAGAGTACTTCAAAAGCAGAGGTCTTGACACTGCTGAGTTGTGGGTGGGTGAGGAAAATTATCCCGCTATGAATTTTTACAGATCTCTTGGTTTTGAAAGCAAAGACAGGTTCAATTATTGGATAAGGATGGTTAAAAAGATAGATAATTAAAGCTATGGAAGGTAATGAGCTCATACAAGAGCTAAAAAAGGCACTGCAGTCCGCTCAGGAAAGTGTAAAGATAGTATCTGCTTGGATTAACGGAGACATACTTGAAGACCTTCTGGAAGGTATCAAACAGGGCGTGAAAGTAGAGGTCTTTCTTAGGGCGGGAGAGAAAAAGGACATGGACATTACTGATTTTAGGGTGTTCAGAGCGGTCAGAAATGTAAAAGGGAAAATCTACTTAAACCCAAGGCTTCACGCCAAGTTCCTTGTGATCGATGACAGTAAAGCCTTTGTAGGTTCTGCTAACCTCACTTATGCAGGAACACAGCGGGGGAACTTTGAAGCAGTTGTTGAGATCACAGACCCTATTAAACTCAAGGAACTTCTTCTCCTTTACCAAGTGCTAAAAGATGAATCTGAAGAGATACAGCCAGATACAGTCGCATTGGTCCTTTCCTCTGAAAACTCCCTATCATCTCGTGTCTTGCTACTTGAAGACCTTCCAGAACAGTGCTTTCTTAAAACACCAACGGAAAAAGGAATTTTACTTTGTAAGCTAACCACAGTAAAGACCCAAAGCTTAGAAGAAAGTACTTTTTGGGTAAGGGCTGCAGATAAGGACTGGCTTATAGCTTTTCTGAAAGCTTACGCCAACGAAACAGGAAACTTAAGAATAGGTGAAATAAAGGTTATGTGTGAGTATAGGAAGATCAAAGAAGAAGAAAAAGAGAGTTATTTTGGCGTACCCTTAAAACCTTTGAAAGTTGGAACACAACTTCTGAGATTAAAAGGTGATGATCCAGACATGCGGAAGATCATGAGTATGAACCTTTCTGGATACCCTATGGAAAAAAAGTCCTTTGTAGGAAAACTGCTCAACACAGACATTGATGTTTATATAGATATAACAAAGGTGTCTAGTATGCATATGGCAGTAATAGGCACTACTGGAGCGGGTAAGACCACATTTATCAGGAGGCTTATAGAGCACACACAAAACGAAGGAATTCAGTTTTTCGTTATCGATGTTTTTGGCGAGTATTACGAGAAACTAAAAGTGAATAAAGAAAGCATAGAGTATATAAAGATCCCTTATACCCTCTTTCCTATTCAAGCAGAAGACCTAAAAGACATACTTAGGACCTACGGTATAGGCTTAGAAGAAAGAACAACAGAAGAAAAAGCATTCTTCACAAACCTCAGAAAGCATCTCAAACCAGACCTTGAGCTTATATGCTACAAAGAGATGAACTTGGAGGACCTTCTTATTTCATCAGCTCCTGCCTCTTTAAAGAGCCATGTAGAGGATTTCCTCAACACTATTATGCGGGATTTTGGTTCTGCCTCTGTAAAAAATCAGAAAGATGTTTACCTTATGCTTCTTAAGGGGCTGAGCTCAAACAAGAATATAGTTATATTTGACTTTAAAGATGTGCTCAACCTTGATGCCAGAATAAACATGGCAGGATTACTCATGAAGGAGGTTTTTATACTTTCAAGGCTTGATGGCAAAAAAAGACTTGTGATACTTGAAGAAGCTCATAACTTTGCTCCAGAGAGGGGTGCTTTAGATGTACCTTTTGGCAGAGAAAACTTGTCTTACCTAATGGCAAAAAGGATAGCTTTAGAAGGTAGAAAGTTTGGTGTTGGTCTTATAGCCATAACCCAGAGGCCTGCTAATATAAGTAAGTACATACTTTCTCAGCTGAACACTCAGGCAGTTTTCAGGCTTATAACCAAAAACGACCTTGATGCAGTTTCTGTATTTTTCGGAGAAGGGCAGATGGAACTCCTCAGGCTTTTGCCCTCCTTAAGACCTGGAACACTCTTCCTCAGTGGTATTGCAGTCCCTTTCAGCATGCTAGTAAGTATAGAACTCTAACCTAACAGCTTAACCTCATATATAAGGATGCCTCTTTTCATGTATGGTAATTTTTTTAGCACCTTCCCTGAGGGGTCTATCACTGCTGTGTCTCCTGAATTGTTTATCCAAAGGACAAACTTTGCGTTCTCTAAGGCTCTTACTCTTGCCCAAGTAAAGTGTTGGTGGGTGCAGTCGCTGTTGTTAAACCACCCATCGTTAGTGATAACTGCTATAAGGTTTGCTTCTTTTGATAGTTTTTTAACTAAGTCCCAATAAGCTACTTCAAAACAGATGGGGGTAGCTACTCTTATGTCTTTATAAGTAAGAGGTTTCCAAATTTTGCCCGGTGTGTAGTCTATGCCACCTATCGCGGAAAAAACATCTTTCAAGAAAGCAAAAGGGAAGGGTACATACTCACCAATGGGAAAAAGTCTTATCTTGTCGTAGTAGCCTACTAATTGACCATCCTTTATTAAATAGGCAGAGTTGTACGGTTTGACACCCTCCCTTATGTCTATAAGACCCACCAGCAGAGGCGCTTGGAAACTAAGTTCAAACATCTCGTTTCTGTCCTTGTCAAATTCATCAGAAAAAAAGAAAGGAAAAGCGGATTCTGGGAGCACTATCAGATCAGGCTTTTCCTTTAGAGCAGACCTTACCAAAGAGAGCATCTCTTTTGTATGTTTTTTAAAACTCTTTTCGCTGAGTTTGTCTTCCTGAGGTATGGCTGTTTGCACTAAGGCTACCTTTATGGAAACTGCAGAGCTAAGCTCTTTTAAAAGCTTATGTTTAGCATACAAACCCGTCAAAAAAACAAACAGCAGTAAAGAAAGTAGTGGTAATGCTTTTCTTTTAAAGAGAAAGTAAGCTATGTACCATAGGAGAAGGCTTTCACCGTAAACGGTAAAGAAGCGCAGTGAATACTTTATAATGGGCATGTCTGCAGACATCTCACCCACTAGGAGCCAAGGAAAACCACCGTAAGGTAGATAAGACCTTATTACCTCAAACAGAGAGTAAAAGATGGGTAAGGTCCATAACCTTTCAGCGCTTAGCTTTTTCCATAACATCAAGGGTAGGTTCATTTGATAAAGGGTAAGGAAAAGGACAAAGACGGAAAACAAAGCGTAAGCCAGAAAGGGATTAACACCTCCGTATTGTATGCTTGCTATGTTGACACATTTCAAAGACATGAAAAAGAAGGTAAAGCCTGCTAAAAAGTAATGCTTGTGATTTGGAGTCTTCAAAAGCATTAAAAGTGCAGGAAGGATTAAAAACCAAAGCTCGTAGCGGGAAAAGGGAAGATAAAGCAAAACGCCATTAAGTATTGCAAAGATAAACACTCTCATTCCTGAGGAAGAAGCCTGTAAGCTTTTAATCTGTCTTTCTCCACAATACCTACTCCTATGAAGGTATCACCTTCATAAAGCCTGACAAAAAGTCTGTTTTTAATGTAAGAAGGTAGCGTTATAAACATACCCTTTTTTATTTTATCCGCGTTCTTAAAGTCAAGGTTAACGCGCGGTAGGAAATCAAGAGCAGACCATATGGGTATTGCTATTCCTTGCAAATCCGTAAGTGTTATGAGTCTTTCATAATTTACCGCTTTACTCACCTCAAAGGGTCCTATCTTTGTCCTTCTTAGGTCTTCTACATAGGCGCCGCAACCCAGCTTTAAACCTATGTCGTGCACAAGGCTTCTTATGTAAGTTCCAGAAGATACACAAAATAAAAACTTTACCTGAGGTATTTGGCACTCTATGAGCTGTGCGGTGAACACTTCTACTTTTACTGGCTTTAAGGAGAAGGATATGCCCCTTCTTGCCAGCTGATAAGCTCTTTTACCTTCCACTTTTTTTGCAGAATAAGGTGGTGGTGTTTGGCTTATCCTTCCTATAAAGTCCTTAAGCACACGATGGATGTCCTGACAGGTGATATCTACTTCTCTTTTTTCCACCGTTCTGCCTTCCGCATCGTATGTATCTCTTATCTCTCCAAGCTTTGCTGTGGCCAAGTATTCCTTGGGAAGTTTTGTAAAAAGTTCAGCGTACCTTGTTGCTGTGCCAAGAAGAAGGATCAGCAACCCTGTAGCTACGGGGTCAAGAGTGCCTGTATGTCCCACCTTGACTTGGAACCTTCTTTTTACCTCTTCTACCACTTGGAAAGAGGTCAAGCCCTTGGGTTTGTCCACCAAAAGCACAGAAGGTAGCATCAGCTTAGAAAGTCTTTCAGATGTTTCTTTATAGCCATATTTCTAAGTTTTCTAAGTGCTCTCGTTTCTAACTGCCTGACTCTTTCTCTGGAGATGTTAAGTATGTCCCCTATTTCTCTCAGAGTTCTTGGTTCCTCGCCTCTGAGTCCAAACCGTAGCTCTATTACTCTCCTCTCCTTTTCAGGAAGTCTATCTAACATGTCCTCTATCTCTTTCTCAAGCACTTCGGTTATGATCCTCTCTTCCACTTCTGCGGTTCCGTGCTGGCTTAGAAAATCAACGAAGAATGTATCTTCGTTCTCACCTACCGGTGCATCCAAAGATAGGGGTATCCTGCATACCTGCATGCACTTTTCTACCTCTTCAGGACTTATTTTCAAACCTTCTTTCTTGAGCCTTTCTTCTATCTCTTCCTTTGTGGGTTTTCTTCCCAGCTCTTTTTCCATTTCTTTAGATATGACCTCTCTTGAGTATTCCTCCGCCACCTCTTTGGGTGTGGGTTCTCTTTCAAGCTCTCTGAATAACTTGCTGTATATACTGCCTATCCTGTTTATCACATGGGCTTGCTTAAGGGGTATTCTCACCGCACCAGTTTGTTGAGATAGCGCCTGCATGATAGCCTGTCTTATCCACCAAACTGCGTAGGATATAAATTTTACACCTCTGTCCGGATCAAACCTCTTTGCTGCCTCAATGAGTCCATGATTACCAGCTGCTATAAGCTCAGAAAGGGGAAGTCCGTATCCCAAATACTGTTTCGCTATGTTTATAACGAACCTGAGGTTAGACTCCACAAGTTTTTTAAAAGCTTCTTGGTCGCCTTCCCTAGCACGCTTGGCAACTTCTTTTTCTTCCTCCGGTTTCAGAAGGGGTATTTTGGCTACCTTCTTAAGGTACTGATTTATTAACTCCTGCTCTGTATCGGGTATCATATCCCTACCTCAAGCTAAGCACAAGATAAAGGTTTGTATCCCCTCTCCTTATGAGAAGGAGTACTTTGTCCCTTCCCATCTTTCTGGCATTATCTATGGCTTGCATAAACTCGGACTTGTTAGCAACTGCTCTGTTGTTAACGCTCATTATAATGTCTCCGGGCCTTATACCGCTCTGGTAGGCAAAACTTCCGGGCATTACACCGCTTACATACACACCTTTCACACCTATACGCCTCTCCTCATCTGGTGTAAGGTCTCTGAGCACAAGTCCCACATCTTGAGCAGATGGTCCAGCCTGAGAAATTTTGGTCTCTTCGGGCATGGCTTCCACTCTTACCTTTATGTTTTCTTCTTTGCCGTTCCTTATTACTGTCAGAGTTAGCTCTTTACCGGGTGGGGTTCTCATAACCCTGAGCTGAAGGTCTCTTACACTGCTTACCTTTTCTCCATCTATAGCTATCACCACATCTCCTACCTTCAGTCCTGCTTTTTCTGCAGGGCTTGATGGCATTACCTGTGCTATGATAACACCTTCCTTTACTCCGACAGCTTCTGCCATATCAGGTGTTACTTCCTGTATAACTACACCCAGCCAACCCCTTACAACCTTACCCTTGGCTATAAGCTGGTCTGCTACCCATTTGGCTAAGTTTATAGGTATGGCAAAACCCAGCCCTTGTCCCTCTGCAACTATCGCGGTGTTTATACCTATGACCTCGCCTCTTATGTTCACAAGGGGTCCTCCTGAGTTTCCCGGGTTTATGGGTGCGTCCGTCTGTATGAAGCTCTCATACTGAGTAACACCTATAGACCTTTTAAGCGCGGATATGACACCCATAGTGACGGTTCTTTCAAGTCCGTAAGGGTTGCCTATGGCTATAACTAACTGTCCTACTTTGAGTTTATCAGAATCTCCTAACCTTGCCACCCTTTGCTCTGGATCCTTTATGTCCTTTGCATCAACTTCTACCACCGCTATGTCCGTCTTGGGGTCTGTTCCTACTATCCTGGCTTTCTTTTCCGTGTGCTCATCAAACCTAACCTTTATAGCTTTTGCGTTTTGCACCACATGATTGTTTGTAAGTATGTAAAACTTTCCGTTCTTGTAATCAATGATGACACCAGAACCCAACGACCTTCTTTCTTGTGGTGGGACAGGAAGGGGAAAAGGAAAGGGAAACTCCTCACCAAAAGGATTTTGCATCTGGACTTCCTGTGTGGCAAATATGGTAACCACTGAAGGTGAAACCCTATCCACTATCTGTGTAAGTTCGTTTTCAAATTGGGCAAGCACATCACTTTTAACTAAAGGTGCCTTTGGAACTTCATCCTGCACTTTTTGGGCTTTACAGCCAGTAAATAAAAAGAAGGAAATTAAAACTAAGGATGGAAGGAAGAACATCTTTAACCTCCTCATACTTTTACCTCACAGGACAAGAATAACACAGTGAAGCTCGGCGTGTCAATATGTGATATCATATCTTCTATCCTCTTCTTTGACATTATAACGCCTTTATTTGATGGGTTAAAGGAACTGCCCGTATAGTGGAAAAACCTCACAAGATCCCACCCTCTGAAGGGAATATCTAAGCTTTGGGTAAAGTTCTCCAGTATGGTGCAGACCCCTGTCCTTAGCATGCCAATAACTTCCTCTTTCTGTGGAAAGGGAAACCCCAGTTCCTTTAAACTTCCCTCTACGGGAATAGCCAAGAGTAGTTGTCTTTTACAAACCCTTGTTAGCTCAGGAATGCTTCTCTTTATATCCGTCCAGTGAAGGGAGAAGTTGCTTACCACAAGATCAAACTGTTTGTCTTTGAAAGGTAAAGACTCTGCATTTCCCAAAACCACCCTTCCGAACCTCTCTTTGTATACCCTTGCCATACCTTTTGATATGTCAACCCCTACTACTTTTTCTAAGCCCCTGCTAGCAAAACCCGTACCACACCCCACATCTAAAGCAAACCCGCACACTCTTTTCATTCCCAGCAGTATCTCAGCGCTTTTCTTTTGTGGCAAAGCCCAACCTTCGTAAGTTTCAAAAGCTCTTGAGAACCTCAAGGATAAGATGCTCATAACCTTTTGGAAAATGTCCTCCTTGGAAGGTAATAAATTTAGACCCTTTTATGAGATTGTAAAGGCTCAGACCTGCTATTAATGGGACTATGTTATCCTGTGTACCTTGAATTATCACAGTCTTTTGTTTTATATAAGGTAAAAGGTGAGTCAGGTCTAAGTTTATATAGTCTTCAAGCATTCTGTAGGCTACCTGAAGGTCAAGCGTGTCTTCAAATTCTTCTGTGTAAGCCATCCTCCTAAATTCCCTTAAGAAACTCTCCCCTTCTTTCCTTAGCCTCAAAAGAAAAGCCCTTATGTTTTTCTCGCTCCAGCACGACCTAAAGTGAGGAGCTGTACCTATGAGAATGAGCCCTTGAACCTTTTGCGGGAACATAAAAGCCGTCAAAAGAGCCAAACTGCCACCCATAGACCACCCAAGAAGCACAGACTTGTTGGGCATCCTCAGTCCTATGTCTTTAGCTGTATCTTTAAAGTTTCTGTAAGGGAGCTTTGAACTTCCGTGAGCAGGAAGGTCTATGCTTAAGCATCCAAGACCTCTAAAAACCTTTGAAGAAAAACCCCAGCCGTGAAGACAAAAAAGCTTACTCAAAGACCTTTACTATTCTATAGTAGGTGTCTCTCTGTGCGGGAACAAAGCCGGCAGACCTTATGGCATAAACCATGTCTTCCACCTTTGGAATGTTTACCTTGTAGGATGTGGAAGATATAACATTTTCCTCTATCATTACGCTCCCCATGTCATTAGCACCAAAGTGTAGTCCCACCATACC
The DNA here is from genome assembly GCA_028276405.1 of Hydrogenobacter sp. Taxonomy (GTDB): domain Bacteria; phylum Aquificota; class Aquificia; order Aquificales; family Aquificaceae; genus Hydrogenobacter. The sequence continues at coordinate 19,523 of JAPYWJ010000012.1, read as the reverse complement.
CACCTGCATGGTTTGTGTCACATGAGAGCTTTGTATATTTTTGAAGTTATCAAGATATATGCGTGAAAGGGCAAGGACCTTAAGGTAGTACATGGTGGAAGTTTCCTCTATGTGATCAAGCTGGGTATTGCCTTTCTTGAAAGTCCAAGGTATAAAGGCTGTAAAGCCTCCCGTATCATCTTGCAGACGCCTTACCCGTTCAAGATGCTCTACTATGTGGTGTGGTTTTTCTATATGCCCAAACATCATGGTAGCGGTTGAAGTCATACCAAGCTCATGAGCGGTTCTGTGTACCTCTTCCCATTGCTCTACCGTACACTTTCCGGGACTTAAAAAACTCCTCACTTCTTGGGAAAGCACTTCCGCACCACCACCCGGAAGAGAGTCAAGCCCTGCATTTTTTAACCTTTCAAGAACCTGTTTTATGCTTATGCCTTCTAACTTAGAGAGATAAACTATTTCTGGTGCAGAAAAGGAATGCACTTGAACCTGAGGGAAGCGCTCTTTTATAGAGGATATGAGGTCTTCGTAGTACTCCAAGGGAAGGTCTGGATTTAACCCTCCTTGCATGAGAAGAGTTGTCCCTCCCCAATCTACAAGCTCTTGAACCTTATGGAGGATCTCTTCTCTGTTAAGTACATATCCCTCAGGTGAGCCCACCTTTCTCTGAAAGGCACAAAACTTACAGCCTGCTACACAAACATTGGTGTAATTGACATTTCTATCTATTACAAAGGTAACTATACCTTCTGGATGTAAGTTTTTTCTGATCTCGTTTGCCAAAAAACCCAAAAGAGTGAGGTCAGCTTCCTCCATAAGCAAAAGGGCTTCGTCAGTATTTATCCTTCTTCTGTCAAGTGCTTTCTCCTTTATGTAATCAAGGCTGTTAGTCCTCATTCCAAAAGCCTCCGTTTAAATAATATAAGCCTAAAGACATTCGGATCCTACCATTATCTTAAAAGGCTGTCCGTAAGGTGGTTGAAGGTTAGATGTTTGCACTTGAAGATTCTTACATCTATCCTGAATGGTCCGAATAAGTGCAGAAGCAGAAGGTGTATAGCCTTCTACAGTTATACTTTTGCGGTCATAACTCACACTTAATATCTTGGTCTTGGGTGGAAGCATTGCAACGAAATCTGCCAAAGACATTACAAAACTCTTGCTTTTGAGTATGTTCAGCACAGTATTTTTTGTATCTACCTCTTTGCGCTTTACTTCGTACCTTTCCGCAAGGGGTTTTAACCTCTCTATCTCCTCCTGTGTCCTTTGTAGCTTACCCTTGAGTTGATAAATGTCCTTTGCCATCATACCTGCTACCAAAAGTAGCAAAAGAATGCCAGCCATCAGAAGACGGGTGTACTTCCCACTTAGTTTTACAGGAAGAAATCTGCGCTTCTCGTAAAAAACAGGCTCTATGGGCTTACTTTCCAACAGTGCTTTCATGGCAAGACACGAAGCACTGTGAATATCTTCTATTTTATAACTGCCATCTTCCAAACTTTCCGTAAGTATGCTGTCTACGAGCTTATTGTCTTTTATAACTATCTTTTCATAAAGGGTATCATCCAGCTTTCTGTAAAAGATCCCAGCTTTTTCCATTACATAAAGGGCTGGGGAAGGCACTACAAACTTAAGATTAGGAAGGCTCATGAGCTCCTCAAAAAAAGACTGTGGTACCGCAAATACTAAGCATTCTATATTATCTTTTTCTCTATTTGTAGTCAAAACGCTCACCTTCAAAGGGACCTTGGTGGGAAATAAGTCTTCAATGTTGAGCATAACTGTTTCCAAAAGGTCATCTACTGCCTGAGCAGGAAAAAGGTATTTACGCACCAAAAGTATGTCTCTTCCTACTGCTATACCCAGTTTTTTGTTTTTGGAGAACTCCCTTAGCTGGTCAAGGTTTTCAAATCGGTGCGTTCCTTCCTGTGAGCATACATAAATTCCTCTTTGAGTTATTTCTACACCAACAGCTTTCTTTTTAAAATTCATATCTCAAAGTCTTTCAAATACTTGGCTCTTGCTGGATGCCTGAGTTTTCTTATGGCTTTTGTCTCTATCTGTCTTATCCTCTCTCTAGTCACATTGAACATCTTTCCTACTTGCTCTAAGGTGTATTCTGTGCCGTCAACGAGTCCATACCTGTACATAAGTATCTCCTTTTCCTTTTCTCCTAAGGTGTTAAGAACTTTTATAAGCTGTTCCCTGAGTAGTTTCCTTGAAACCTGTTCTTCAGGTGATGGAACGCTTTTGTCCTCTATAAAGTCCTTTAGGTGAGTCTCTTCGTCGTCTCCTATAGGTGTTTCAAGGGATATGGGTTCTTGTGAAGTTCTCATAACTTTCCTTGCCTTTTCTACTGATATACCTAGGTATTTTGCTATCTCCTCCGGGAAAGGTTCACGCCCAAGCTCCTGAAAGAGTTTTTTGTGTGCTTTTGTTATGTCATTGATGGTTTCTATCATGTGTACGGGTATCCTTATAGTTCTGGCTTGGTCTGCTATGGCTCTTGTTATAGCTTGTCTTATCCACCAAGTGGCATAGGTAGAGAACTTATAACCTTTTCTGTAGTCATACTTATCTACCGCCTTCATAAGCCCTATGTTACCTTCTTGAATGAGGTCTAAAAAGTGCAGACCCCTGTTGACATACTTTTTGGCTATAGATACTACTAACCTTAGGTTGCACTTGACCATAACCTGTTTTGCTTTGGTCACCTTGGTTCTGCCCTCTTTTATAATGTGCATGACCCTGTCTAACTCCTCAGGAAGGACCCCTAACTCTTTCCTTAACTCTTTTACTTCCCTTTCGAGACTCAGGTATTCACTTTTCAAAACTTGAAACTTGGCAAAGCTGTATCCCGCCCTTTCCGCTTTGAGCTGAAGGTCCTTGTTATAATCATAAAACTTTATAAGCTCTTCCACATCGGGATGTATGCTTTCTAACTTTTGCTTCCTAATCTCATACTCTTTTAACTTTCTTGTGTACCTTTTGTAAAGGTTCAAAAGCTCGTCCGCTATTTTTTCAAATTTTGAGTATTTTAGTTTCATGTCTTTTAACACCTTGTTCATCTTGGCGTGCCTTTCAAGATATGCCCTTTTGTACTCGGGTGTCCTGTATTTGAGGTATATCTCTCTCCAAGTTATGGCTTCTTTGTAAGCCTTGGCGAGCTCAAGTCCTTTATCAATAAAGTATCTTTCAAGGTGTTCGTGATTTTCTTCATATTCTTCTACCGTTTTACTGTCATCTATGGTATCCATAAGGTCTGTTGCCTTGATCTTTCCGTTGCAAACATTTCCCCACTCTTTGAGCACTCTGTCTATAAGAAAGGAGGTTCTCAAAAGGCCTCGCCTCATGATCTTCCTGCCTATTTCTATCTGCTTTGCATACATGATCTCCTCCTCCCTTTTGAGGAGCGGGATCCTTCCCATCTCTCTTAGATAAAGCTTTACTGGGTCACCATCTCTGGCACTGAGGAGGAGGCTGTCCGCTGATACAGTAAGCTCATCACCGCTCTCTATCTCTTCTGTGATTTCCTCGTTTTCTACTATCCTTACGCCTCTTTCCTGAAGAAAGTCCATGATCTCTTCGTAGATCTCTGGGTCTGCAACTTCTTCTCCTAACGCGTCGTTGATCTCGTCGTAAGTGACATAACCTTTCTCACCAAGTTCCATGAGCTTCTTTATGTTTTCCTTACCTAGCATACCTTACCTCCTTCATTAAACTTTATATAATATAGGCTTTTTAAATTCTCTTACAACACTAAAAGTCCATCCTTCATCTGCACTATCCTGTCTGCTCTTTTTGCCAAGTTAAGTTCGTGAGTGACCATAACTACAGTTGTGCCAGACCTGTTTATATCCTCCAGTATCTGCATGACCATCTGAGTGTTTTTGCTATCTAAGTTACCCGTAGGTTCATCTGCTAATATCACTTCTGGGTTATTGGCTAAGGCTCTGGCTATGGCGGTTCTTTGCATTTCACCTCCTGATACTTGGTAGATTTTTCTCTTTTCTTTACCATCAAGCCCTAAGCTTTTGAGAAGCTCACGAGCCCTTTCTTCTGCCTGGCGTTTTGGTATGCCCTTTTTTAGCATGGGGATCATGACATTCTCAAGTAGGTTAAATTCGGGAAGCAAGTAGTGGAACTGAAATACAAAGCCTACGCTTTCGTTCCTTATCTTAGAGACCACCTGTGGGTCCATGGAGCTAACTTGTTGTCCCTTAAAAAACACTCTGCCCTCTGTGGGAAAATCAAGAAGTCCCATTATGTAAAGCAAAGAGCTTTTCCCAGAACCAGAGGCGCCCACAACCGCTAAGAATTCCCCTTTATGGACCTTCAGGTCAATACCTTTTAGTATTTCTTCGTTGCCAACTCTCTTTTTTACATTAACAAGCTCTATCAAAACCATCAGCCACTTCTGAATATGTCCACAGGGTTTAGCCTGCTTGCCCTGTAAGATGGATAAAAACTTGCAAAGAAAGAAAAGAACATAGAGAAGATAAAGGCATACAGGTAATATATGGGTCTTCTGTCTAGTATGAAACCTTTAGTTCTTATGAGTCCTTCAACATCAAGCTTCACTGAAGAAAGATACTCCTGAAGAGCGTAACCCAAAAGAAAACCCAATATGGCTCCAAGGAACCCTATGGCTAATCCTTGTGCGAGAAACATAAAAAGTATATCTTTTCTACTGTATCCCATTGCCATAAGTATAGCTATGTCCTTCTTCTTTTCTAAAACAGTCATCATGATAATGTTAAAAATGCCAAAGGCGGAAACGGTCAATATGGCAAACACTATCATATAAGTTATAAGGTTCTGTATTTTGAATATCTGAAGGAAGTTTATATAAGCTCTTTGCCAGCTCTCCACATCGTATCTGAGATTTTTTTGAAGGTCTAAGGCTATCTTCTGGGCTTTGTTTACATCCTTTACCTTTATAACTATTTCGTTCACTTCGTCAGACCTGTCTGTAAGAGCTTGCAGAGTTTTTATGTGCATGTAAACTCTACTGTTATCTATGTTAGTTATGCCTGAATTGAAAAAGTCCTCTACCCTGAGCAAAGCTGTACGCCCGTTTGCTAAAGATAGGATCACCTTTTTGCCTGTGTCTTTTATTCCCAAGTCCTTAGCTACCAGCTTACCTACTATTAGAGCGTCTTTGTTTGTCTTGAGCTTTTCCAATCTCTTGTTTTCAAGAAACCTATTTATCACAGATGCCTTTGGTTCCATATCAGGGTCTATACCTATGAGCGTAACAGGTTTTTCTTTAACACCGTACTTGAGAATGCCTCTAGCTACAAGATGTACCGCTACACCAGCAATGTCTTCCCTTTTTTGTACTTCTTTGATTATGTCCCTCCAACCTACTATCTTGTCCTTTTCTTTTGGCTTGTTGCCGTAAACTTCCCATATGGCATCCTGTTTAGCTTTCTTTACTATCCTGTCTTCTTCTTCGTACTCTTTTGGTTTTATACTTATGTGGGCTTCCAGGTCTATGACTTGCTGGATAAAGTAGTTCTGAAAGCCAAACATGAGAGAGCTCATAGCTATAAGAGCACAAACCCCAATGGCAACACCCGTTACAGAAACAAGGGTTTGTCTTTTTCTCTCAAGGAGGAGCTTGTAAGCTATAAAGAGTGTGTGATTCATTCTATAAGCACCTTATCACCTTTTTTCAAACCCTCAATTATCTCAATGTATCCATCTACCTGAGTTCCTACCTTGACGGGCACTTTGACCTTTCTAACTCCTTCGTACTTATAAACGAATCCGTCCTTGTAAGCGGATGTGGGTATAACCAAAGCCTTTTTCTCTTCCACTAATATGTTAGCTTCAACGGTAGCACCTGCTGGAACTTCTGCAGGCAGTGGTGCGCTTGTTCTTACCTCAAGGGTTTTTTTGTTCCTGTCAAGCTCCTCCTTTACAAGCTTTACCGTACCTTCAAACACCTTATCTGGATAAATGTCAAGAGAAAGAAATACTTTCATACCTTCCTTTATCATGGAAGCGTATTCTTCGTCTACATTAAGAACTACCTCTTTATCTTTCTCATTTCCTATGCTGAAAAGCTTGTTATCACTCATGTAATTCACATAATCCCCTACCTCCACATATTTATTGAGCACTATACCATCAACAGGACTTCTTATGTAATACCTTTCTATCTCCCTTTTTATCCTCTCTTTGTTTGCGTAAAGGGTTTTTTCTTCTGAAAAAAGGGAAGCTATGGCATCCTCATACACAGCGAGCGCTCGCTGATACTCGCTTTTGGCATTCTCATAAGCTCTTTTTGCCTCTTCGTACTGTTCTTTTGGTATAAGTCCCTTTTCCGCAAGGCTTTTCCTTCTTTCAAGATACCTTTGTGCTTGTTCCATGTTTCTTTTGGCTATCTGTACCTGTTCCGTCAAGTTTCTTCTGTAGTCCGAACCTTCTCTGAGTCTGTCCTCTGCGAGCTTTAGTCTTTCCTCGATCTCTTGGAGGGAAGCAGTTAGTGATCCCGGGTCTACAATGGCAAGTATCTGTCCTTTCTTTACCTTGTCTCCTTCCTTTACCATGATCTTTTGTACATATCCAGACACTTCAGACCTTACTACTACATAATCTACAGGCTTTACATAACCAGAAGCGTAAACTACCTTTTTTATGGGTCTTTCTTCTACTACAAAAACCTTTACTTTGTTGCTCTTGTCAAAAAACACCAACAAAGCGCCAACTGTGAGTAAAACCGCCAACGGAAAGAAGAGCTTTCTCATAGGTTTACCTTTTCATGTTATATTATATCCCTATGTTTTCCATAGACCTATCGGGGAAAAAAGCACTCATTACGGGTTCCACAAGGGGTATAGGTAAGGCAATAGCAGAGTATCTTGCATCAGCAGGTGCGAGTGTGGTGATCACAGGAAGAGACAGATCAAGAGCCCAGGAGACTGCAAAAGAGCTTTCTGACAAATACTCAGTTCTTACTTTTGGCACGAGCATCAACTTAGAAGACCCTTATTCCATAAGAGCGTGCTGTGAAGAAGTAGAAAGCCAAGTAGGAGATATAGACATACTTGTGAACAATGCAGGCATAACTAAGGACAAACTTTTTTTAAGGATGTCCTTGGAAGATTGGGAAGCTGTGCTCAAAGTGAACCTAACAGGCACTTTCTTGATAACATCTTTTTTTGTAAAGGGTATGGTAAAAAAAAGGTGGGGCAGAATCATAAATGTATCTTCTGTTGTGGGCTTTACAGGAAATGCGGGGCAAGTCAACTACTCCACTACAAAAGCGGGTCTTGTGGGTTTTACCAAAAGCTTGGCAAAGGAGCTGGCAAGCAGGAACATAACGGTTAATGCGGTAGCACCGGGCTTTATAGAGACAGACATGACTTCTCTTCTCCCAGAAGACTTAAAGCAGGAGTATCTAAGGAGAATACCTTTGGGGAAATTTGGCAAGCCTGAGGATGTAGCCGGTGCTGTGCTTTTTCTTTGTTCTCCTTTGGCTGAGTACATAACAGGAGAGGTCATACATGTAAATGGTGGTATGTACTAAAAGATGAAGCTCTTTATAGTAGAATCTCCTACAAAAGCCAAGTCCATATCTAAATATTTGGGTGAAGGTTGGGTGGTTAAGGCGACACTTGGACACATAAAGGACCTTCCAGAAAGATCTCTTGGGGTAGACCCAAAGACCTTAGAACCTAAGTATGTGTGGCTGAAAGGTAAAAAGAAACTCATGGAAAATATAAAAAAGCTTGCCAGAAATGCCCAAAAAGTCTATTTGGGGACGGACCCTGACAGGGAAGGAGAAGCTATAGCTTACTTTTTAAAGCAGGAGCTTTCTAATATGAATAGCAGAATTTATAGAGCTATGTTTTACGAAATTACCAAAAGCTCTGTACTCAAAGCGATTCAAACCGCTAAGGACATAGATTTAAACCTTGTGCACGCACAGTTTGCAAGGAGAGTCCTTGACAGACTGATAGGATACAAGCTTTCACCACTTTTGTGGAAGGAATTCATGACAAAAGGTTTGTCAGTTGGGAGAGTTCAATCTCCAGCTCTTAGACTAATAGTGGAAAGGGAAAGGCAGATTCAGAGTTTTAAAAAGAAGAAGTATTACTATATAAAGGTGGATTTTTTAAAGGATGGTATGAGCTTCTCTGCAGTTTTTCCACAGAGGTTTGAAAAGCCCTCCAACGCAGAGCCTTACCTGAAAAAACTAAAGGACGCTTTATTTGTTGTAAAAGCCATAAAAAAAGAAAAGTCCCCATCCGAACCACCAAAACCCTTTAACACCGCAAGTCTCCAGTCAGAAGGTAGCAAAAGACTCAACTTAAGCGTTAATGAGATACAGAAGATAGCCCAAAAGCTATACGAAGAGGGATACATCACATACCCAAGAACAGACAGCTACAGGATGAACCAAGAGAAAGCTCAAGAGTTCATGGCTTTTATAGAAGATAACTACGGAAAAGAGTATGTGGGAAGACTTAGGAATTTCAGAGGTGGGAAGCTCTCTCAGTCTGCACACGAGTGTATAAGACCCACAAGCCTAAGAAAAAAACCCAAAGAAGATATACAACTAAAACTGTATTTGCTTATAAGCTCAAGAACCCTTGCAAGCCTATCTTCGCCTGCGGTAATAGAAAAGATCCATGTAAGTCTAAACCCTATAAACGATGAAACGCTTGAGTTCTTTGCTGAAGGAGAGAACTTACTCTTTGAAGGCTGGATGAGGATATACGGAAAGGAGATGGAAGGTAAAAAACTTCCTGAGCTTGCACAAGGAGATATACTCAAACCCAAAAGAATATATATAGAGGAAAAAGAGACACAACCCCCACCAAGATATACAGAGGGAAGTCTTGTGAAGGCATTAGAACGCTTAGGTATTGGTAGACCATCCACTTATGCAACTGTTGTGAAAACCCTCAAACAAAGAGGGTATGTAGTTACTGAAAAAGGACATTTAAAGCCTACGGAGATAGCCTTTAAGGTTGTTGATTATCTTGTGGAAAAGTTTCCAAGCCTTATGGATTACGGTTTTACCGCAAGCATGGAAGATATGCTGGATGAGGTAGAAGAAGGTAGGAAGGATTGGAAGCATATAACTAAAGAAATATACAGGGAATTGCTTCATGAGTACGCTCAAGAGTAAGTTTATAGGAACCATAATAGGTTCAGCTTTGGGAGATGCTATAGGCAAGTGTGTGGAGGAGATAACCGCAAAGGAAGTATACGACTTTTACGGTGGACCCATAGAAGGTTTTGTAGACCCTCATCCCCTTAGTCCTGCGTACGGATCCGCACCGCAGGAAGTGTCTGACGAAACAAAAATAACCGTTATACTCCTTGAAAGTATGGTAAACAAAAAGGCAATAGATCCCTATGACTTCTACAACAGACTGCTTGCTTGGAGGCAAGACGAAAAAAACCATAGATACCCAGACCCAGCCCTGCTAACAGCTCTTGACCTTCTGTCTTCTGGCGTATCTCTTGAAGATGCCGGTTTTGTATCCGCAAGCGTTGAAGGTATTTTGAGATGCATCGCAGTTGGGATGTTTCACTTTTACGAACCCATGATAGCTTCTGAGGGTGCAAGGCTTGTTTCCATAATGACCCACAGGAGCCCAGAGGTTTACGATGCAAGCGCCATGCTTGCGGTTTTTATATCCTACCTTATCAAAGGGGATCATGACCTTAGGAATTTCTCGCAGAGGTTGGAGCTTTTGGAAACACTTGGTTTATTTGCGAAATACAAAAAACACAAAACTTACATGGATAAAGTGAAGGAACTCCTTGAGTATAAAGCAACGCTGGAAGAAGCCATTCACAGCATAGGTAATTCCACTTATGTTTTTGAAGCCTTTCCCCTATCCCTTTTTATATTTCTTTCCCATATGGACCATCCTATGAGCGCTTTTTGGTCTGCGGTAAACTCCTACGGAGAGTTTGGAGGAGATACAGATGCTATAGGATACTTAGTAGGAGCCTATATAGGCGCTTATTGGGGGGAAAGCGTTTTCCCTATATACCTTATTGAAAACTTAGAGAATTCAGGTTATTATATTTCTTTAGCGGACAAGCTTTACCGTATAGTAGAAGAACACATAAAAGGAGGTTAGAAGATGCCTTATAAGTTGCAGGAGAGCTTTTTAAACACTGCAAGGAAGAGAAGGGTAAAGGTGACCATATACCTCGTAAACGGAGTGAGACTTCAAGGTAGGGTCAGATCCTTTGATTTGTATACCATACTTATAGAAGATGGGAGACAGCAAACCCTTGTGTATAAACATGCCATAACCACAATAATACCAGTAGAAAAGCTTGAAATAGAATTTGAAGAAGAGGGTCTACCTGGGGCTGTATAAAGCCCCAACTCTTAAAACATACCTGGAGGTTTACCTTTCGAAACTACGAGCCTTTCTACGGGTTGGTCTTTTTTAAGATGGTTGTTAACTATCTCTTCTACATCTTCTGGTCTTATGTTTCCGTACCACACACCTTCTGGGTAAACCACCATAGTGGGTCCCATTCCACAGGGACCAAGACAGCCTGTAGGTGTTATCACTACACTCATAAAGAGCTCTGGGTCCATCTGCAGTTTTTCCATGAATTTTTGGTAAATATCCCTACTTCCTTTCTCTGCGCAAGAGCCCATAGGATGTCCCGGCGGTCTTTGGTTTACGCATATAAAGACGTGCTTAAAGTTCATTATATACCTCCTTTAGCTTTTTGGTAGGTATTTTAGCAGATGCTAAGAAAATTTTGTTATGAGATACATCATGCACATTAAATCCTGTCCGCTATAGCCTTAGCAAACTCTAAGGTACTTAGTTCTTTTGCTGTTATGCCTTGCCTTCTAAAGCCACTAGCTATGTCGGGTGTACCAAGTTTGTCCTCTATGGCTTTCCTTACAGCATGGTATATGAGATGGCTTGCCTCTTTCCAACCTAAATATTCTAACATCATGGCTCCGGAAAGAGTAAGGGAAAGAGGATTAGCTATACCTTTACCCGCTATGTCGTAAGCGGTACCATGCGTACTTTCAAAAAGAGCGTATCCATCACCTATATTTCCACTGGGTACAAAACCAGGACCTCCTACGAGAGCAGATGCCAAGTCTGATATGTAATCTCCGTTAAGGTTCTGTGTGATTATTACATCATAAGCTTCTGGCTTTAGTACTAACTGCATGAGCATCTGGTCGGTGATGACTTTGACCATGAGTACTTGACCATCTTTTGGCTCCCCTTCAGTTATTACTTTTCCTTCAAATTCAGGCTCTTTTGCCACCTCAAAAGCCCAGTTCATAAAGGCTCCTTCTGTGGCTTTCATTATGTTTCCTTTTCCTACAACCGCTACCACTTTTTTGTTATTTTCTATTGCCCATCTTAATGCTTTTCTTACATGTCTTTTTGTTTTATACTCGCTCATGGGTTTTACCGTAATTCCACAATCCTCAGGAAGAGCATATTCAGAAACCCCCATCTCTTCTATGAAAAATTTCCTGACCTTCTCAGTGTTTTCAGCCTTAGGCATGTACTCTATAGACATGTACACATCATCAGAGTTTTCCCTGAAAACCGCTAAGTTTACCCTTTCTGGATGGGGTATGGGGGTAGGTTGCCCAAGCCAATAGACGGGTCTTATGGCAGAGTAAAAGTCCATAGATTGGCGCAGTATGGCGTTAAGGGACTTACCTCCCTTTCCTACAGGTGTTCCAAGTGGTCCCTTTATACCTACAACTGCCTGTTTTAAGAACTCTAAGGTTTCTTCTGGCATTCTCTTTCCTGTTTTTTCCTCCGCTTTATCGCCTGCCAAAAGCTCCACCCAGTGAATGGTTCTTGAACCACTGTAAGCCTTCTCTACAGCAGTATTTACTATGTGTATCATGGCAGGCATAATCTCCGAGCCTATGCCATCACCTTCTATGAAGGGTATGATGGGTTGGTCGGGTACATGTATGTGTTTGTCTTCCCGCAGCCTAATAAACTCGCCTTCCTGTGGTAGTTTTACGCTTCCTTCCCATCTGTAAACATTATCCATCTTTACCATGTTTTCTATTTTACCACTTCATAAGCAGGCAAGAAGTACCTTTTCATTATAGGGTAATCGTTTACCACACCTTTGGAAAAGAGTAGTTGGAAGAGATGATTAGAAGCTGTTAGGAAAGACACAGCGGAAGATGTAAGATAGAGTTCCCACATGCGGAAGAACTCCTCACCATACTTTTGTATAACTTTTTCTCTGTGTTGGTAAAACTTTCTTCTCCACTCTTTTAGGGTTCTATAGTAGTGGAGTCGCCAATTATCTATGTCTATAAGGTTAAAGCCTAAACCTTTTGTAGCTTGGAGTATCTCTGTAAGAGCAGGTATATAGCCACCTGGGAATATGTACTTTCTTATCCATTCACTTTGGGTCTCTGGCAGAACCTTCCCTATAGTGTGGAGTAAAAATATCCCCCCATCTTGTATGATCTTATTGACTACTTTAAAGAAGGTTCTGTGCCTTCCTTTGCCCACATGCTCAAACATACCTACAGAAACAACCTTGTTAAACCTTTCTCCTAAACGGGGCAGGTCTTCATAATGCATAAGGTAAACCCTTACTTTATCTTTTAAGCCCTCCATCTCTATTTTGGATTTTATATACTCATACTGATTTTTTGAAAGGGTGATGCCTACAGTTTCTATATTATAGAGCTTTGGTACTTCAAGGATTATAGAACCCCATCCACAGCCTATATCCAGCAGTTTATCACCATCTGTAAGCTGTAGTTTCTCGTAAATTATGTTTCTTTTTTCAGCCTGCGCTTCCTCCAGACTCTGGTCTTTAGAAGAGAAAAAGGCACACGAGTAAGTCATGGAACTGTCAAGCCAGAGACTGTAAAAGTCGTTTCCCAGGTCGTAGTGTTTTCTTACTTCTTTTCCTTCAACGAACTTCAAAACACCTAATATTTTCAAGGCATTCCTAAGCAGGCTATTTCTAAAACCTTTATCACCTTCCTTCTCTTTTAAGTAGCTTACGCAGGCTATTAAAAAACGCTCCAAGTCTCCGTGTAATTCTATATCTCCTTTCATGTAAGCTTCACCAAAGCCCATTTCAGGGTTTTTTAGTATGTTTCTAACAGCACTTGAGTCTTTAACCTTCACTTTGCATGCACCCTTACCTACGGTTTTACCGTCAGGAAATTCAACGCAAAGACCTTCTTCGAGCCTTTTGCTCACCTCGTCTATTAAAGCATCTATCATGGCAAACCCCCCGTTTATAATAATTTATGCACAAATTTTTAGAGGATCTTTTTTAGCGTTTGTAGGTTTTTCCTATCCCAATCATCTTCCTTTGGCGTTTCCAAGTAGTAAGGTAAGTTTGAAAAGTATGGGTCTTTGAGAAAAAGCCTGAAAGCCTGTATACCCATGTATCCTAAACCTATGTGTTCGTGCCTGTCTTTTTTATTACCCAACTGCACTTTTGAGTCGTTGCAGTGCACCGCTCTTATACTCTCTATACCCACCGTATTGTCCGCCTCTTTTTTAAAGGCATCAAAACCTTCTGCAGTGTTTATAGGATAGCCATAAGCGAAGGCATGGCATGTATCTATGCATACACCCACTTTCAAGTCTTTGAAGGGTTCTAAGAGCTTTTTGAGTTCCTCAAAGTTTTTACCCAGATCTCCCTTTTCTCCTGCTGTGTTTTCAAAAAGCACACAGGTGTGCCTTGGTGTATATGCAGAAAATACCTCCTCCAAGCTCTTTATGATGTTTCTTATGCCTTCTTCATCGCTTATCCCTTTTGCAGTACCCGGATGAAAGTTATAGTAGTCTACTCCAAGAAGGTCGCACAGTTTTAGCTCTTGAATAAACACTTCAACAGACTTTTTTCTCAAGTTTAGCTCTTGACTTGCAAGGTTCAAAAGGTAAGGAGCATGAACCATAAGAGAATTCCAGCCATTCTTTAACTTCCTGAAGGTTTCTACTTCTTCCTGACTTATGTCTTTTGCTTTCCAAGCTCTTGGGCTTCTCAAGAAAAATTGAAAGACCTCAGCTCCTACCTGTTTTGCTCTCTCAAAAGTCCTTAGTATGGAACCTGCAGAGGATACATGAACACCTAAGTAGGGCATTGTACCTGCAGTTGTGCTTGCTCTTGGTTTAATTCTTCTCTGATGGCAGAAAGTAGGAGTGCCACGGCGGATGATGCAGAGTCTGCTTTTATTTTGCATCCAGATGCGTACTTGTGTCCTCCTCCTCCAAGCTTCTGTGCTATGCTTGCTACATTTACTCTATTTTTTGACCTCAAGGATGCTTTCCATACGCCTTCATCTGCCTTTTCTATTAGAGCAAAGGCTACTTCTACACCTTCTATGGACCTTGCAAAGTTCACGAGCCCTTCGCTGTCTGGGTAAGTAGTGCCAGTCTCTTTGAAGAACCTGTCGTAAATGACAATACCTGCTACTAAACCATCTTCGTAGAGCGTTAAGGTATCAAGCGCTTTAGAAATGAGACGCATTTTCCCAATAGATTCCCTTTCGCTAAACATCACATAAACTTTATGAGGGTCTGCACCTTTTTCTACAAGTTCTTTTGCCATCTGGAAGGTATCTGCGTTGGTGTTAGAGTACTTAAAAAAGCCCGTATCTGTTGAAAGACCTGCGTACAAACATTCTGCTATTTCTTGATCTATTGCAGACTCATCCCATGTTTTAAGAAGATGGTATATTATGGCCGTCGTGGACGGGGCTGAGGGGTCTATGTAGTCGTATGGTGAGTAGAACTCGCCTCCTATGTGATGGTCTATTCTCACCTTTTTTATGGCTCTTACTTCTGTACCTGCCCTGTAAAAACCACTTGCATCTACTATTATGCCCGTATCAAATACTTCAGGTGTAGGAAGTGGTATGACCTCCTCGCAATGGGGCAGAAAATCAAGAAAGTGAGGCACTTTGTCTTTACACCCCACTTTAACATTTTTACCCTTTTTCTTCAAAAAGAGATACAGAGCAAGAGCACTTCCAAGAGTGTCTGCGTCGGGATTCTCGTGAGAAAACACAAGTATGGAACCTTTTTCCTCTTTTAGCATATCTATAATAGGTACGCTTTCGTATCTCATGACTACCTCCAAACTTTTATAATTTACACCTGCATACCCATTTTAACCACTGCTGTTGCGCATCTATTACAAAGTTCTCCTACAAACTCTTCCTCCCTGTAATACATCCAACATCTTGGACATTTCTTGCCCTCTGCTTTTTGCACACCTACAAACATACCTTCCTCGCTGTTGGTTATGTAAAAGCCACCTTCTGATAGCTCTACCTGGCTGACCGTGAGGTAAAACTTCATGTAATCTTGGTACTTTTTTACAATGTCCATATACTCCCCATTACCCCAAAGAAAAACCTTGGCTTCGTAAGGATGGTTTATGTGCTTATTTTTTCTCGCCATCTCTATAACTTTCATAACCTCATCTCTTAATTTTTCAAGCTTGGAGTAATCTGTGAGCAGTTCTTCATCTATCAAGCTATCGTCTGGATAGGGTATGCTGTGAAAGAAAACGCTCTCTTCAAGACTTTCATCTATCTTTCTTATGTATTCCCAGACCTCCTCCGCGGTAAAACTTAAAAAGGGTGCTATGGATAGGGTCAAAGCCTTTAGAAGTTGGTACAAAACTGTCTGAGCGGACCTTCTTTCCCAAGAATCTGGTGCGTAAGTGTAGAGCCTATCCTTTAGCACATCAAGATATAAACTTGAAAGTTCCACACTGCAGAAATTCCTCACAAGCTGGTAGACTCTATGAAAGGCATACTCTCTGTAGTGTTTGTGTACTTCCTTTAATGTGAGCTGAAGGCGTGATATCATCCATCTGTCAAAGTGATGAAGCTGCTGATAAGGAACAAAAGCCCTTGGTGTAAAGTCATAAAGGTTAGCCAGTAAAAACCTCAAGGTGTTTCTTATTTTCTTATAGTCTTCCACTATTTTTTGGAGTATGGACCTACCTAACTTTACATCCTGAGTGTAATCCTCAGATACCACCCAAAGCCTTAAGATGTCTGCTCCCAAATCTTTTATGACTTCTTGCGGTGAAACCACATTACCCAAGGATTTGGACATCTTCCTCCCTTGCTCGTCAACGGTAAAGCCGTGCGTAAGCACCGACCTATAGGGGGCTTTTCCATAAGATGCTACAGACTCAAGGAGTGATGACTGGAACCATCCTCTGTGTTGGTCAGACCCTTCCAAGTACATGTCCGCTGTTTCTATACCCATCCTCCTCAAAACGCACGCATGGGAAGAGCCAGAATCAAACCACACATCAAGAATGTCTTCTTCCTTTTCAAACTCATTGTTTCCACACCTGGGACATCTATAGCCCTCTGGTAGAAGTTCTTTTTCCGTTAACTCAAACCATGCATCCGCACCGTAAGGGTGGTTTTCTATAAGTTTTGCCACATGCTCAAATACCTTCTCCTCTGCTATTAAATGGCCGCAAGTTTTACAGTAAAAGACAGTTATGGGAACTCCCCAATAGCGTTGTCTTGATATGCACCAATCGGGTCTGGTTTCCACCATAGACCTTATTCTGTTTATTCCGTAGGGTGGTATCCACTTGACTTTGTCTATCTCCGCAATGGCTAATTCTCTAAGAGTTTTTCCATCCCTCTTTTCCTCCATGCTTATAAACCATTGAGATGTGGCTCTGAATATAACTGGGTTTTTACATCTCCAACAGTGGGGATAAGAGTGAGTAATACTACCTTCATAAAGCAGAAGTCCTCTACTCTTTAGGTCCTCTATTATGAGTTTGTTGGCATCAAATACCTTTATGCCTCTCAAAAAGCCAGGCGCTGATTGCGTAAATCTTCCTTCATCATCAACAGGTGCAAAGGGTTCAAGTCCGTACCTTATTCCCACAAGGTAGTCTTCCCTACCGTGCCCCGGTGCCATATGCACTATGCCAGTGCCAGTGCTTAGCTCTACAAACTCTGAGGGATAAACCTTGTTTATCTTACCGTAAGGTGATACATACTCAAGTCCTAAAAGTTCCTTCCCTTTAACGCTTTTAACGACCGTACCTTTGAGCTGAGTGATGTTTTCAAAGTCTTCAACAATGTCCTTAGCGATTATGTATGTCTCATCTCCCACTTGGTAAAAGACATACTCATAGTCTTCTCCTACCATAACACCCATGTTTGCTGGAAGGGTCCACGGTGTAGTAGTCCATATGACAAAATGTGTGTCTCTTTGATTTACCAGAGGAAACTTTACATAAATACTTGGGTCCTGTTTTTCGTAGTATTCTACTTCTGCTTCTGCTTCTGCTGTTTTATCGTATATGCACCAATAAACGGGTTTTTTGCTCTTTATCACAAACCCCTTTTTAAAGAGCCTTCCGAGTTCTCTCACCTCACTTGCTTGATAGTTGGGGTCCATGGTTAGGTACGGCTCTTCCCAGTTTCCCAGTACACCTAACCTTTTGAACTCTTCTCTTTGAATATCCACGAACCTCTGGGCATACTCTCTGCAAAGCCTTCTAAATTCTACTTTGCTTATGCTTTCTTTGTCTATCTTCTTGGCTTTTAGCTCTTTTTCTACCTGCTGTTCTATGGGAAGTCCATGACAGTCCCAGCCGGGTATGTAATGTATCCTGTAGCCAGACATGAGCATGTATTTGTTTATGACATCTTTTAACACCTTGTTTAGCGCATGTCCTATGTGTATGTTGCCGTTAGCATAAGGAGGTCCATCGTGAAGCACAAAAAGAGGTCTACCTTGAGTAGCAGATTCTAACTTTTTGTACAGACCCTCCCACTTTTTGAGAATGACAGGTTCCCTTTCTGGTAAGTTGGCTTTCATGGGAAAATCCGTTTTGGGGAGGTTTAGCGTCTCTTTATAATCTCTCATAAAAGGTGTATTTTATCACTTTTGAAAAGGTAAGGACAACAAGGAAACACCTATTATTATGAGTACTATGCCAGCGATCTTTGACCAATTTAGAGGTTCACCGAGAAGTACATGGGCAAACATAGCACTCCAAAGGGGTGATATGGAAGCTACTGGTGAAACAATAGAAACATCACCATGACGCAAAGCTAAGAAAAACAGGTAAAGACCTAAAAAACCTGAAAGAAAGCCTCCAATGAAGGCAAACATTAAGTACTTAAGATTTACCCATGGGGATTCACCAAGTATAGCAGTAATAAAAACTGCTGTAATAAAAGCAGAGAGGTTGTGAAATATTAAGATAACAGAGGGTGGAACACCTTCTTTGATCACTAACTTAAAAATGGAAGGGGCTAAACCCCATACCAAGCTTGCCAGCAAAGCCAGAAAAAAGGCCTTCATATCTCAAACACTCCAATCACGGGCGCATGGTCTGATGGTTTTGGAACTCTTCTTTTTCTTGGCCACATATCCACATAAACATCTCTCAGGTGCGGTAATAAAGGTTGTGTTATTAAAATGTAGTCAATGCGCATGCCTTGGTCTTTCCAAATCATGCCTCCTATGTAATCCCACCAAGTAAACTGTCTTTTTTGAGGATAAAGGTATCTAAAAGCATCTATAAATCCCCATGATAGAATTTTTCTAAGAGCTTGTCTTTCCTCTTGCATAGTTCCTATGGTATCTTTTAAAAGCACAGGATCATAAACATCTATGTCTTCAAGAGCCACATTCATATCACCCAAAAGTATGATCTTTTCATCTGGACTGAAGCGCTCTTGTAAAAACTTTAAGAACCTTTCGTAAAAATGAAGCTTCCAGTAAAACTTTTTACCTCCACGGGCCTCCCCGTGAGGAAAATAAACATTTATGATCCACAGGTCCTTTAGTCTTCCACCTATTACCCGCTTTTCTTCATCGTAGATGGGATCTCCCATACCTCTGAAAACCTCTTTTAGTTCAAGCTTGGCACATGTGGCTACGCCGTTGTAAGTTTTTTGTCCGTAGGTGTAGCATTTATACCCGAGCTTTATAAAGTCATCTGTAGGAAAGTTTTCATCAGGCAGTTTGAGTTCCTGAAGGCAAAGCACATCAATGGGGTTTCTTTCTAACCAAGACAGGACAAGCTCCTTTCTCGTATTTATTGAGTTTACATTGTAGGATGCAACCTTAAAATTCCCGTTTTTTCCAATTTCCTCTTGCATAGCACAAAAGCTTGATGTATTATTATAGTCCGAGTAAAACTTTTGTAAGGAGGGATTGACATGACAAAGGCTGAGCTTGTTTCTGCAGTTGCAAAAGGAGCTGGCATAACCAAAAAGCAGGCGGATGCCGCTCTAAAAGCTGCCATATCTGCCATAGCGGGATCCCTGAAGAAGGGGGAAAGGGTTGCCATACCTGGCTTTGGTATATTCACCGTAAGGAAAAGGGCAGCGAGGAAGGGAAGGAATCCCAGAACTGGCGCAGTCATCAACATACCTGCCAGAAAGGTGGTAACCTTCAGACCTGCCAAGGACCTCAGAGAATCCATAAAGTAAACTTTCCCTATCTTCTTTGGGGAGGTTCCCCTCCCCTTTTACCCCTTAGGACTTATAA